>CAYLXH010000035.1:0-16227 GCA_964387535.1 uncultured Butyricicoccus sp.
GCGAACCTTGATCAGGCCGACCTTCTCGCCGTGTGCGGTCAGGTAATCAATGACTTCCTCGGCCACGTCGCAGATAGAGCCCATGGCAACGATGACGCGCTCAGCATCCGCAGCACCGTAGTAGTTGAACAGCTGGTAGTCCGTACCCAGCTTTTCGTTGATCTTGCCCATGTACTTCTCTACAATAGCCGGGACGGCATCGTAGTAGGAGTTGCATGCTTCGCGGTGCTGGAAGAATACGTCGCCGTTCTCATGAGAACCGCGCATCACCGGATGATCCGGATTCAGTGCGCGGTCGCGGAATGCCTGAACGGCATCCATATCGCACATTTCAGCCAAGTCATCATAATCCCAGACCTCAATCTTCTGGATTTCGTGGGAGGTGCGGAAACCATCAAAGAAGTTGAGGAACGGAACGCGGCCTTCGATTGCAGACAGATGCGCAACGGGAGACAGATCCATGACTTCCTGAGGGTTGGTTTCTGCCAGCATGGCGAAACCGGTCTGACGGCAGGCCATCACGTCGGAGTGGTCACCGAAGATATTCAGCGCGTGGGAAGCAACACAACGTGCGGACACGTGGAATACACCCGGCAGAAGTTCACCGGCGATCTTGTACATGTTCGGGATCATCAGCAGCAGACCCTGCGATGCCGTATAAGTAGTTGTCAGTGCGCCGGCAGCCAAAGAACCGTGTACGGTGCCGGATGCACCGGCCTCAGATTCCATTTCAACAACTTTAACCGTGTTGCCAAAAATGTTCTTGCGGCCAGCAGCTGCCCACTGGTCAACACTGTCGGCCATTGGGCTGGATGGGGTGATCGGATAGATACCAGCTACTTCGGTAAACGCATAAGATACGTGTGCCGCAGCAGTATTACCATCCATGGATTTCATTTTTCTTTCCATAAGTGCGGAGTCCTCCTCTTTATTATAGGGTTTATCCATTCAAGCGCACAGTGCGCCTGAAAAAAGCATAATAATAACCAAATATGGCAAATAACTTAAATAAAATGAGCAAAGTTGGTATAATCTCACCGTTTGCATGTTCATTTTATCAGAGAAAGTTGCAGATGTAAACCTGGGTAAAGAAAAATCAGCGTTTTTACACAAAGGGGGCTGAATTTCTGTTGTGATTTAGTAACAATGATTGCGAGCGAGATTATCACTTCGCTAAAAATGGGGTTTTATTGATAAAATCATGGTGGAATAAGCCAAAATATAACAAAAAACCAACAAAATATAACAATTTCCAACCGATGAAAACAGTCGAAATATTGTTTGCAATCACGGAAAACACAATCGTGCGGAGCAGGAGACTGCAACTTAAACTCGTGTACAAAACAATACCATTACTTTACAGGAAGTAGAGAGTGAGATGCTTTGCAGAAGGAACGAAATACTTTGCCGAACCAAACAGGTTTTGGAAGAAAAACTGTTTGTCACTCCGATGGAAATACGGTACAATACAGACAGACGGTAAGGAGGGAGAGGTATGGTATCAACAGTGTGCTCTGCCGGATTATATGGCGTGGACGGATATCTGGTAACCGTGGAATGTGAAATGTCGAGTGGACTCCCCGCGTTTGATACGGTGGGACTGCCTGGCATGGCGGTAAAAGAATCGCGGGAGCGGGTGCGTGCGGCTGCTCGCTCCAGTGGATTTCCTCTGGCCCCGACGCGCATCACGGTCAACCTGGCTCCGGCGGATATCCGGAAAGAAGGTGCAGTGTATGATTTGCCGATTCTGCTGGGACTGCTGATTGCACAGGGATCATGTCCCGTGATTTCAGAAGAATGGGTTTGCATCGGGGAGCTGTCGCTATCTGGAGAGCTTCGACCGGTGAACGGTGTGCTGTCAATGGCAATGGCAGCGCAGGATGCAGGAAAAAAGTATCTGTTGGTGCCGGAGGAAAACGCGGCAGAAGCGGCGCTGGCGGGAAATATCACGGTTTATGCGGCGCATACCGTCAAGGAGATTGTCCATCATATGCAAGGGTTGCAGAGGATGCAGCCGTATCAGCTGCTGCGCGAGCCGAACTACCGCGTGCAGCCGGAACTGGATTACGCGGATGTGTTAGGTCAGGAGAACGTCAAGCGGGCGATGGAGATCGCGGCGGCAGGCGGACATAATATTCTGCTGAGCGGGTCTCCGGGCTCGGGAAAAAGCATGATGGCGAAGCGGATTGGAACGATCCTGCCGCCGATGACCGAAGAAGAGAAGAACGAGGTTGTCCGTGTCTATTCTGCGATTGGAGAGGGGATGGATGCCGTGACGCGGGAGGAACGGCCTGTTCGTTCTCCGCATCATACGATTTCCACTGCTGGTATGGCGGGCGGCGGCGTTGGAATTCCAAGCCCGGGAGAGCTGTCGCTCGCGCACAATGGAGTGTTATTTTTGGACGAGCTGCCGGAATTCTCAAAGGATGCGCTTGAGGTGTTGCGGCAGCCGATGGAAGATGGGGTTGTGACAATTGTGCGGGCGTCCGGTCGGGTAACTTATCCCGCGCGATTCCAGTTGGTCTGTGCGATGAATCCCTGTAAGTGTGGATGGTATGGTCATCCCTCCGGGCGATGTCAGTGCAGTCCGCAGGAAGTACTGCGCTATCGGAAACGGATTTCCGGCCCGTTGCTGGATCGGATTGATTTGCAGATTGCAGTTCAGCCGGTGCCGCTGGAATCGCTGGCAGAACGCAAGGCAGCAGAGCCTTCTTCTGCCATTCGAAACCGTGTCATCGCGGCGCGGGAAATTCAGCGTCAGCGTTATGCAGGTTCGGGCATTCGCTGTAATGCGGAGATGAGCGGTGCTGTTTTGGCAAAGTACGGACAGCCAGATGAAGCGGGACAAGCTTTGCTGCAGGCTGCGTTTGAGAGAATGGGAATGACAGCACGCAGTTATGACCGTGTGATTCGGGTGGCACGAACCATTGCGGATCTCGATGGGGCGCAGAGGATTTCTGCTGCACATGTGGCAGAAGCAGTACAATATCGTTTCCCTGAACGGACATGACATGTGCTTTCAGAAGGGAGACAAGAAAAACGAAGAACGCCGCACGATACATGGTGCGGCGTTTTAAACATTGAGAGTATTCATCGGTATTCACTTATTCCTTACATGATGCTTCCTCGTTGGATGAGGAAGAGAGAGTGACCTGTTTTTTTCTTACTTAGGGTACAAAAAAACCACGTCTTCACGTGGATCCTGAGTTATGAGAAGTCACTTAGTTGAAACATAATCATGATCGTCACCGAAGATAAGATCATCAATATCTGGTTTTTCCTGTTGAGGCTTGTAATCGCGGATTCGTAACATAGTATCACACCTTCCTTCTTTGTTTTGTATAGTATACACCAGATGCGGGGGAGAGTAAAGAGTTAAAATGTAAAAAATAAATAAAAAATTTGTAAATTGTCGACGAAAGCCAGACGGGAAGTGTCGATGATTAGACAACAGAAAAAGAAATCCCCCCGCACGGCCGATGTCACCAGATTAGTAACCTGCACAGCTCCGGCAGGTGGGTTTCCTGTCGCTGTAGTCTGCGCTTCCAACTTCCGCCGCAGCGGGAGGCCTGCACTCGTACAGAGAACAATCGGAATCCCGTAAACTAATTGTGGGTTAAAAAAAGGTGACTGTCGAACCGGGCAGGGAGCTCGGTATCAAATGTTCGGATGGTTTAGTATATGAGAGAGTGTGTGGAATTATTCCTCGACTTCCGGCTCCTCAAACTCATACAAACTGTCAGCGCGCTCCATAAAAATCTGGAAAATGCGCTCGGACTCATCAAAATCGTCTACAGAAGCGAGGCACTCCAGTCCATCCTCTTCTGTGACCTTGAGAATGACAACTTCCGCCTCATCCTCCAGATCCAATTCTGTGGGAATGAAGGCCATATAGATTTCGCCGTTGTCTTCGATCGTGTCGATGTGCTCAAATTCTTTCTCTACGCCGTCTTCATCCGTGAGGATAACAACGTTGGTTTTTTCCAATTCATCCATAGTGCAACCTCCCAGTTCGGGGTTTTTCTTTTTCTAATCATAGCGTATTTCTGAGTATTTTTCAACTGGTAAACCACAAAAAAGTAGAAGGATAAATTTTCCGCCCAAAATCGAAAATAATGATTGACAAAGCGAAAGCGAAGCAGTATACTAGCAAAGTAAAAGAAAGAAGGGCCGCCGTCCTCACCTCGCGCTGCTGTGCTGAGAGGTTAACAGAAATCCGCTTTGGCGGTAGTGTGTTCGGACGGTGTAAGATTCCCGTCCGTTTTTTATTGTGTTTACCGTTTGGAGGTGCTTACCAATTAGCAGTTTAGAACACCAGATTAATGAGGAAATCCGTGACAAGGAAGTCAGACTGATTGACGGAGATGGAAATCAGGTCGGCGTTGTGTCCGTTGCAAAGGCTCTGGAGGCAGCGGCTGCCAAAAATCTTGATCTCGTTAAAATTGCTCCGCAGGCTCAGCCGCCGGTGTGCCGCATCATGGACTACGGCAAGTTCCGTTTTGAACAGGCCAAGCGTGAGAAGGAAGCCAGAAAAAAGCAGCATATTGTTGAGATCAAAGAAATTCGTCTCAGCCCTGGTATTGACAGCAACGACTTTAATACCAAGGTCAACCATTCCAAGCGTTTTCTCAAGGGAGGCGATAAGGTAAAGGTTTCCGTCCGTTTCCGTGGACGTGAGGTTACCCATTCCTCTATCGGTCTGGATCTGCTGCATCGGTTTGCTGACGAATGCGCTGAGTTCGGCAGCGTGGAAAAGGCCCCTAAACTGGAAGGACGCCAGATGATTATGTTTCTGGGACCGAAAAAAGAGTCCGCAGCGAAGAAGGACGCGAAAAAGAATGGCAAAAAGAGCGGGAAAAAGCCTGCTCCGGAAGCCGAATAATTCATCCGTAAGCCTTTTGTTTATTATAGTATAGATGATTGGCGATCATAGAGAGGAGAACATTTTTATGCCTAAGATTAAAACTCACAGTGGCGCATCCAAGCGCTTCAAGATGACCAAGAATGGCAAGATTAAGCGCGCTCATGTCGGCCGCCGTCATATCCTGAACAAGAAGTCTACCAAGCGTCTCAGACATCTGAGAAAGGAAGGCTTTGCTGATTCCACGAACGTAGCTCAGGTAAAGCGCCTGATTCCGTACGCATAATTCAGGATTACGATTACTAATTATTTCGACGATTTTGGAGGCTATCGAACATGGCAAGAGTTAAGGGCGCAATGATGACGCGCAAGAGAAGAAAGAAGATTCTGAAGCTGGCCAAGGGTTACTTTGGCGCGAAGTCCAAGCTGTACCGCACTGCGAACGAGGCTGTTATGAAGTCTCTGCGTTACGCATATATCGGCCGTAAGCAGAAGAAGAGAGACTTCCGCAGACTGTGGATCACCCGCATTTCTGCTGCATGCAAGGCAAACGGCGTCAATTACAGCCGCTTTATGAACGGACTGAAGAAGTCTGGCATTGAGATCAACCGCAAGATGCTGGCTGATCTGGCTGTCAATGATGCAGCTGCATTTACCGCTCTGGTTGAGACGGCAAAGGCTGCTCAGTAAGATTGGTTTTTACTCCCGAGACCGCTTTGGTTTCGGGAGTTTTGCATTGTAGGCGTAGATGGAAACGATACGATGCCGAGACGATTTTCATGGATGGAGGATGACGATGAACACCTTGTCTTTGGTGCATGATACATTGGCGCGATTTATTCAACCCGGCTATTTCTGTATTGATGCGACCGCAGGAAACGGACGGGATACGGTCTTTCTGTGTGAACTCACTGGAAGTTCCGGCCGAGTTCTGGCGTTTGATATTCAGGAAGAAGCGGTGCGCCGGTCGAGGGAGCGGCTGGATGATGGCGGATGGTCTGATGTGGCCCGGGTAGTCTGTGACAGTCATGCCAACATGCAGTGTTATGCAGAGCCAGGCAGCGTGGATTGTATTGTGTTTAATCTTGGCTGGCTGCCTGGTGGCGATCATTCGATTTTTACGCATGCCGATAGTACGATTGCTGCGATTGAGGCAGGGATGAAATTGCTGCGCAAGGGTGGACTGATGTGTGTCAGTATGTATTATGGCGGTGCGAGTGGCTACGAAGAGCGCGATGCGCTGATGGAGTATTGGAAAACGATAGATTCGAATCACTTTACTGTGTTGGTCACACAGTTTGCCAATCGGTCGGGAGATCCGCCGATTCCGGTGTTTTTGATCAAGGATATATGATAAAAAAGCAAGAGAGAGTGCAGTACTCTCTCTTGCTTTATTTGTATCGCGCGATATGAGAACACATGGACGATGGAATGAATCACGAGAGCATGAAATTGGAGCTCTGTGGCATAATTGCCAGAAATATCCGTTACAATTTGTGCGCATTGGAATTGAAATGGTGGTATCGCACAAAAAGAAGTCGATTGTGGTTGATTCATTTCGTGAAAAATGATATAATATTACGGCGTCAGATGGTAGGAACGAGCCGCGGAACCGCGCGGGATTTGCGCCAGCTGTTCTGGGGTGCGCGGAACGGTATGTGCACGGGTCAGTGTGTCTTCGCCGCGGCGGCTAGCCTCTAGGCGGTAGATCCGGAATCCTTGTTGAGAAAAGCGTTCTTCGTACTCGGTCATGATATTGTCCAACCCACTGTTATGCAGATCAAGGGAAATATTTTGAATCAGCCAGCCAAATCCGCAGATTTCTTCCAGTGTAAACTCAAACAGATGTTGATTGTCGGTTTTAAAATGAAGCTGACCATATTTGGCAAGAACGCAGTCGTATAGCGCGAGAAAATTGCTGTGTGTCAGACGGCGTTTGCGTTGACGATTGGGCGGCCAGGGATCGGAGAAATTCAGATAGATGCGATCGATCTCCCCGTCCGCAAAAATATCTGTTAACTGAGAGGCATCAAAGTCCAGAAACAACAGATTGGGGAGAGGATTTCTCATCGCTTCTTCCGTAGCGATAATCAGTGCACCTTCTTCGCGTTCGATAGCGAGATAGTTGATATCAGGATTGCGGCGGGCGGATTCCAGAATAAAGCGTCCTTTGCCGCAGCCGATTTCCAAATACAGAGGATGATCGTTGCCGAACCGTTCGCGCCACCGGCCGCGAAGAGCCTGTGGCTCTGTCACGATGACGGAAGAGCAGTTCTCCAGACGCGTACTCAGATTTTTCTTTTTACGCATACGCATGGGAAAGTTCTCCTTTTTTTGGGAATCATACATTTTTTGATTCCAAAGTGACTTTATTATACCGTACTAGCGGACAAAATTCAATTGCTATCTTGATGCATGATGAAAGCCGTAAGGTAATCCAAATAGAAATGAGTGTTATTATGTTTGAACGATCAAGTGGAGTCGTGTTGCATATCTCTTCGCTGCCTTCTCCGTATGGGATTGGTACGATGGGAAAAGATGCCTATCACTTTGTCGATTTTCTGAGAGACGGTGGCCAGACCTATTGGCAGGTTCTGCCACTGGGTCAGACTGGATTTGGGGACAGTCCGTATCAGTGTTTTTCTGCAGCGGCCGGAAATCCCTATTTTATTGATTTGGACGAACTGTATGAAGCAGGACTTCTGACCAAAGAGGATTTGGAGGAAGCGGATTGTGAGGAGAGTCCGGATGCGGTCGACTTTGCGAAATTATCAGAGACGCGGCTTGTCATTCTAAAGCGTGCCTTTGAGCGCGCAGACGACCGTCTGAAAGGAAAAGTAGAAGCGTTCCGTATGGATAATGCCGACTGGGTAATGGATTATGCGATGTTTATGTCGCTTAAAGGATATTTCAACCACAAAGCTCTGTGGGATTGGGATGATCCGGATATCAAGGCGCGCAAGCCAGAGGCGATGCGTAAGTATGCATTTTTGCTGAAAGAATCCATTGATTTCTATATTTTCATGCAGTATTTGTTCTTTGAACAGTGGAATCGTTTGCGCCGGTATGCCAATGAGCAGGGGATACAAATTATTGGCGACATTCCGATTTATGTTTCTCCGGACAGCTGTGATGTATGGGCGCATCCCGAAATGTTCCGGGTGGATGACGAGCTCAAACCATGTGGTGTTGCGGGGGTTCCGCCGGATTATTACAGCCCGACCGGACAGTTGTGGGGAAATCCGGTTTATGATTGGGAGTATATGGAACGCGACGAGTACCGCTGGTGGATTTGGCGGGTACAGCGCAATTTAGCGCTGTTTGATGTCACGCGTTTGGATCATTTCCGTGGCTTTCAGGCATATTGGGAAGTGGAAGCAGGAGAAGAGACGGCGATTCATGGCAAGTGGATGCCAGGACCGCGCATGAAGCTGTTTGAGGCGATTCGGGAAAAACTTGGTGATGTCCCGTTTATCGCGGAAGATTTGGGGGATATTGATGATGATGTCCGCGAATTTTTGAATGAAAGTACTTATCCCGGGATGCATGTTATGATTTTTGGTCTGCGGGCGAATGAGGACAATGATCATCTGCCGCATAACTGGATCAAAAACAGCGTGGGCTATACGTCGACGCATGATTCGGAGACGATTTGTGAACAGATTATGGATTGCTGCTCGGAGGAAGACCGGCAATTCGCTTATGAATATTTGCGAACATCAGATCGGGAACCGATGGGATGGAGTGCAATCCGCACGGTATTTTTGTCGCCGGCGGTGATTGCGATGACAACCATGCAGGATGTACTGTCGCTGGGGGCGGATGCGCGTATGAATCGTCCCGCAACGCTGGGAGGAAACTGGAGCTGGCGCGTACGGCGGGAAGCCATCAATGACGATGTTGCGGCGTTTTTGCGTCGTGCAGCATTTGGTTCGAAAAGACTGAACCCGAAGGCGGTTCTGGGTGGAAAAAAGAAGGACTGATACGGTGAAACAAGCTGTTATATTTGATTTGGATGGCACGCTGCTGAATACACTGGCAGATTTGCGTGAGGCAGTGAATATGGCGCTGCTTCAACGGGGACTGCCACCGCGTTCGTTGGAAGAGATTCGAATGTTTGTGGGCAATGGAATCCGCAATCTGATGAAACGGTGTTTGCCGGAAGGCTCTGCGGAACCGGAGATTGATGGAGCACTGGACGACTTTCGCTGTTACTATTATGCGCATCTGCATGATAAGACACAGCCATATGATGGGATACCGGAACTGGTGGAAGAACTGAATCGCAGAGGAATCCGTCTGGCAGTATTATCCAACAAAGTTGACGAGGCGAGCAAGGAGCTCATCCAATACTTTTTTGGCAGCCGGTTTGATATTGTGTTCGGGGAGCGGGCGGGAGTCCCGCGAAAACCGGATCCGACTTCGTGCCGCGAGGTGCTTACATTGCTGCGAGTGCCACCCGAGGATGTATTGTATGTTGGTGATTCGGGTGTGGATATGCAGACTGCGCACAATGCTGGATTGTATGCGGTCGGTGTCACGTGGGGATTCCGCAGTCGTGAAGTGCTGGAGGAAAACGGCGCACAGGTGCTGATTGACAGACCGGATCAGCTGCTGAGCCTGTTGGAATAAAGAGTAAACACGTTCTGCGACGGATTTTTGGAGCAGAGCGTGTTTCTTTTGTTGTCAATGCTGGGGAATTTCGTTATAATAGACCATATAGAAGGAATATAGCATTATAGATGACGGAAAGGAATGTGATTGTTATGGAGATTCAACAGGTGCGGGATGCACTGGAGAGCCGTGGCTACACGACATCATATTTTGAGACGAAAGAACAGGCAGTGGAATACCTGGCCAACGAGCTCAAGGGAAAAAGTGTTGCTTTTGGCGGCTCCATTACACTGGATCAGATGAATGCATACGATGTGATTGGACAGCAATCGGAGGTACATTGGCATTGGAAGGGTGATAGCTTCTGCCAGAATGCAGATGCATACATTGCTTCGGCAAATGCCGTCGCAGAGACTGGTGAAATTGTAAATATTGATGGTGTGGGTAACCGCGTTGCCGGAACGCTGTTTGGATCCAAAGAAATCTATCTGGTATGTGGCGTGAATAAAATTGTTCCCACGCTTACGGATGCGTTAGATCGTGCACAGAATATCGCAGCGCCGAAAAATGCAGTCCGGATTGGATGCAAGACACCGTGTGCGGCCGCTGGCGGAGAGAAGTGTTTCCAGTGTAAGTCGCCGGCAAAAATCTGTCGTGCCACTGTAATTTTAAATGGTCCGACGCTGGCAAAAGATCGATATGAAATTGTTTTGGTCGGGGAGGAGCTCGGCTATTGATGGATTATGGACTGTCCGATATTCTTCGGACAGTCCATAAAAAAGTTGGAAAAAGTAGTTGACAATTGGGAAGAAATCCGATATAATAAACAACGTCGTCAGGAGATGACAGAAAAATGCGGATGTAGCTCATCTGGTAGAGCGCCACCTTGCCAAGGTGGAGGTAGCGAGTTCGAGCCTCGTCATCCGCTCCAGATTGCGCCGACCTCGAAAGAGGTCGGCGTTTTGCATTGTAATCGAACTCGCTACCTCCACCGAGCCGAAGGCGGTTAAGATTGAGGTCGGGTTCCCTGAAAAATCGTAAGATTTTTTAGGGTGTGATAGCGAGTTCGAGCCTCGTCATCGCGTCGATGCGGACTGCGCTGAACGCCGCGCGGAGAATCCCGCGCGTCTTACCGCTCCGTCGCATCTCCTTTCTGTTTTGCACCCGCTGCGCTGGGCTGCAAAACAAGATATGGAGGTAAACACTCACCTGGAAATCGTAAGATTTTTTAGGGTGTGATAGCGAGTTCGAGCTTCGCGATGGTATTCGGATGGGCTATGCTATTTCCGACAGTAAAACAGGATACGGAGAACAAAAACATGCCAGCCGAAACCGGCTGGCATGTTTTTGTTCATTAAAAGTATTTTGTTGCTTACTCTGCTTGTAGGCTATAGTGCAGAGAAAGGATATCGTCAGAACTATTGAGAAGATTGGTTACCTCAAGACGAACCTCATCCTCTGTATTATCGAGCAGATAGTATGCTGCACAGGTGATGGTTTCCCCTGGTTCTACAAATTGAAGCTGAGCAGAATATTCAGCGTCTGGTTCTGCAGGACTGGAGTTGGCAAGTCGATAATCGTTTTGATAGGCATAGGTGACAACTGTTGTGCTGAAAGCGGCTTTGGTAGTTGAATTATTGGTAAAGGAATACGTGGCGCGAAGCGCACGGCAGTGATTGATGTCTGTTGTCTGTTCGCAGCCCAACACGGAAATCACATAATCACCATAGGTAATGGAAATACCGTCTGCATTCAAAGAATTGTTCTGCTCCTCGGAAGATTGATGCTCCGATATGGGTAACGTATCGCTGGAATTCTCTGTTGCATTGGGATCGTCTGTGTCTGATTGCTCCTTGGTATCCTGATCAATATCCGATGAGGTCATGGTTCCTGCGTTGCCCGAGCCCTCGGTCTGCTCAGAGGAAGCAGGGGAGTTATTTTCTGGTTGAGATGTATCTTTATTGCCGCAGGCTACACAGAAAGCGGCAACTGCCAAACAAAGTAAAACAGCAGAAAGCTTTTTCATAGAACCCTCCGTTGGAAATAAGTATCATTTCACTTCACTAAAATAGTATCCTAAGAATAGCATTTTTTTTTCAAAAAAACAAGATAGTTTTGCTTTGATTGCAGAAAAATAAGTAAAAATTCTAACCTTTTTTGGAAGGATTAGGACAGTTGTGAAATTATAGAGGGAGTTTTTATAAAAAAGCAGAATTAGAAACGGAAGTCACGCTGTCCATGATGAATGTTGGCGATGTATTCGCTGGCTTTGGCACGCACGGTTTCGTTGGGGATTGTTTTCAGCTCTTTTTGAATTAATGCTTCTCCGATGGCACGGGTTTCCGGAGACGCATAGTCCTCCAGATATTCTTTTAATGTCATCAGTGCGTTGGGATGGCAGCAATTGACGATCTGCTTGCTCTTTAATAAACTCATAAAGCGGTCACCGGTACGACCAGCGCGATAACATGCCGTGCAGAAGGAGGGGACGTAGCCGAGATCCATGAGCCAGTGGACAATCTCGTCCAGCGTGCGGCGATCATCGACATCAAATTGAGTGGTATCCTCCGGACGGACGGCCTCGGTATAGCCTCCGACAGAGGTGCGTGAGCCGCCGGAGATCTGTGACACGCCGAGTTGCAGGACGCGTTCACGGCTGCGCTGGCTCTCGCGTGTTGACACGATCATGCCGGTGTACGGGACAGCAATGCGGATGCAGGCCACGATTTTTGCAAAGGTATCGTCGGAGATGCCGTTGTCAAATACATCTGGATCAATGTCATCGGCGCGGCGGACGCGAGGTACGCTGATTGTGTGCGGGCCGACCCCTTTGTATGCCTCCAAATGTTCTGCGTGCATAATGATTCCGGTGAAATCATAACGATAGTTGTTGAGACCAAACAGAACACCCAGTCCGACGTCGTCGATGCCGCCCTCCATAGCACGATCCATTGCTTCTGTATGGTAAGCATAGTCAGATTTGGGTCCCGTCGGATGCAGTTGCTCATAGGATTCCTTATTGTATGTTTCCTGAAACAGGATGTAGGTGCCGATTCCCGCATCCTTGAGCTTAGCATAGTTTTCTACCGTAGTGGCGGCGATGTTTACGTTGACACGGCGAATGGCGCCGTTCTTGTGCTGAATGCTGTAAATTGTCTGAATGCTCTCCAAAATGTACTCCAGCGGATTGTTGACAGGGTCCTCCCCGGACTCGATGGCCAGACGCTTGTGTCCCATATCCTGTAGGGCAATGACTTCAGAACGAATTTCTTCCTGGGTCAGCTTTTTGCGGGGGATATGATGGTTTTTGGCGTGATAGGGACAATATTCACAGCCGTTGACACAGTAGTTGGAGAGATAGAGCGGGGCGAACATGACAATTCGATTTCCGTAAAACTCCTCTTTGATCTCGCGTGCCAGCTGAAAAATTTCTTCGTTTTTGTCTTCCAGCTCACAGTCCAGCAGTACGAGGGCGTCCTGGTGGGAAATTCCCTTCATCTGACGGGCTTCCGTAAGGATGCGGTCGATGACAGCGCGGTTGTTCTTGTTTTCTTCAGCATAAGTAAGGCAGCGACGGATTTCTTCATCGCTGATAAATTCCTCTGCTTTGGGTGACATAATGTTATACATGGTTTGAGATTCCTTTCTGTTTGTTATTCCGGCGTCTTTGAGTAGACAGTTTTGGCGGATAATCCGGGAATATTCCCTAATTTACCGGACAGTGCACTGATGACATCAGATGGCGCATCGACGGCAACACTGATGAGTGAAATGTTGCGGACAGAGTAGGGAATTCCCATGCGTCCGATGATATAACTGCGATATTCGTGTAAAATGCGATTCATCCGATCAATGCTGTCTGAATTTTCTACAACGATTGCGATGATGGCAACACGGGTGCCCATGTGCGATCCTCCTTTTGACAGAAAGATAGAAAAAGCCTTTGTCCGGTTGAGGACAAAGGCAGGGTATGCAAAATACACCGCTTGCGCGGTGACATCAGCCTTTCTTTCCGTTCCGGTAATTCCGTTCTGTTTAGATGTGCTGTATGGTGTGTCGTTTGCGGTCAGAAATCTATCGTTCCGTTCACGAATTTTCTTTATTATAGCACGGACGGATTTGGTGCGCAATGTGCAATTTGTCAGGAATGCAAATGAAAATTCCGAGCCCCTGCCAAAAAGGCTTGCATAATCAAAGGGGGCTTACTATAATGTAATGCCGGGCACCGTAGTGCAAAATGATAGATTCATTGAAGTACCCCAGCGCCCAATTTGGGAATGCTTGAACACAGAAAGGAAGAATCATCATGAGTTCGTTGGAACAAAGAGCAATGAAGTTTTCATCTATGCGTTATGGGAATATTGTCCCAATTAAGGCGATTCCAGGCCATTTTGCGACGAATCATTCGCATATTAATTACTTTATTGACCTGACAAGAATTAAAACAGCACATACTGAGGCCGCGGAATGCGCGCATGCACTGGCGCAGCAGTATGCGGAGACGATGACTCCAATTGAAACCATTGTATGTCTGGATGGGACTGATATGATTGGTGCATTTCTGGCAAAGGAGATCTGCGATTCTGTACATGTATCGCACAAATTTAAATACACCGTCAATGTGGTTCATCCGGAGTGCAATGCGAGCTGTCAATTTTTTTTCCGCGAAAATGTGGAACCTATGATTCGCAATAAAAGTGTGATCTTGCTCATGGCATCCGTGACGACTGGGATTACGATTCGGCATGGCATTGCGTGTATTGAATATTATGGCGGAAAATTGGAAGGTGTGTCGACGATTTTCAGTGCAGTGAAGCAGATGGATGGCGTGCCGATCAATGCGATCTTTACACCGGAAGATATTCCGGGATATGCGTCGTTCGATCGCAAGAACTGCCCATATTGCAAACGGAAAGAACGGGTCGAGGCACTGGTTAATTCGTTCGGCTATTCACAAATTTGATCGAACAGAAGAACGGAGACGGCGTATCATTGACGATGATACGCCGTCTTTTCCGTTTTGATGCATGGAGATGAAGCGAATGAAACGTGGGAAATTTTTTGGTTGCCAAAATGCTTGACAGGCAGTGGGCATTCGCTTATGATAACAATGAAGCTAGTATTCACTAGCTTTCGAAGAGGAAAAAGTTGTCATGGAAGAAGAGAGGAGTAGTCGTTGACGACGAAAGAGCGAATTGTAGAGGAAGCGCTGAGTCTGTTTTCGATCAACGGATTTCAGGGGACCAGTGTGAAACGGATTGCGGAAGCTGTGGGAATTAAAGACAGTTCATTGTATAAGCATTTTTCTAGTAAACAGGAAATTCTGGATACGATTGTCCAGACAATGCGTCAACGGATTGAATCCATGTCGGATGTATTCGGTGTGCCGGCAGATGACGATATTGCTCAGGCAGTGAAACTTTATGCAACATTTGATGAAGAAAAATTGGCTGCCTTTAGCCGAACAATTTTTTTGTTTTACTGGAAAGACTCGTATATCTCGCGGTTTTGGAGAATGGGAACCATTGAACAGTTTCAAAATCCAGACGTCTATGCAGTGTTCGAAAAGCTGTTTTTGGAGGACAGTATTGCGTATCAGACGATGCTGTTTGAAGAGATGTGCCGAGAACAGGTTTTTATTGATGTAGATCCGTCCGTGATAGCGATGAATTTTTATGCCCCGATTTATTTTTTGTTGACGAAATACGCGAATCATCCAGAGAAAGAGGAAGAGGCGTTGCGGTTACTGGACAAACAGGTCCGGGAATTTTATCGAATTTACAGAAGAAGAAATAACGAACAGGGGAAAAGGAGCAGAAGATGAACGCAATTGTATATACATCAAACACGGGAACGACAGAAGCGTATGCAAAATTACTGGGAGAGCGAACGGGGTTGCCAGTATATCCGTTGAATCAGGCGGAGCGTGCTGTTCCGGCGGGAGCGGAGATTTTGTATCTGGGATGGCTGATGGCAGGAGGAATCAAGGGATACCCGAAGGCGAACAAGCGGTATGTTATTCGTGCGGTTTGTGCGGTTGGAATGGGGGCGACCGGGACGCAGATCGAGGAAGTGAGGCGGAGAAATCATATTCCCGAAGATTTTCCGCTGTTTACCCTACAAGGAGGTTTTGATCTCAATCGGCTTCACGGTGTGAATAAAATGATGATGAATGTGATGATCAAGACGGTGGGAAAAGGATTAGCGGATAAGAAGGATCGGACACCGGACGAGGAGCAGATGTTGGATATGGTGCTGCATGGAGGCAATTATGTGAGTGAAGGAAATCTAGAAGCCGTTTGCGCATGGTATCAAGATCAAAAAAGAGCAGAGAGGGAAACCGTGTGATGATCTATGGAGAAATGAGGGTAAAACAACAGCCCCTCGAAATGTTGTGCCTGGATTGACGGCGTGTGCACAACAGAAGATACAGATTTCTCTGTAATCGTTGCAATTACATGACATGCTTGAAAGATCGCAACTTTATTATAGAAAAGATTTTTGCGCTGGACGAGAAGGAAATGGGTGTTCGTTGGTTATGGCAGGATTGCTGAGTATAAACGATTGACAAGAGGACAAAAAAGAAGTATCATAATATAGTTCACTCAGAATACGACAGCAGATAGGTGTTGTGACGACAAATTTTTTAAGAAATCGGAAAAATATGTTGACACAAGCGAGAAGCTATGATATTCTGTATGAGTTGCTGCTGAGGAATCAACAGCAAGGGTTCGAAAAAAGTTTAAAAAAGA
>CAYLXH010000036.1:0-16144 GCA_964387535.1 uncultured Butyricicoccus sp.
GCAACCAGTTGAAACCCGTCTGAAACATTGTTTCGGACGGGTTTTTTCATATTTTTATGCAAAAAGGTTGTATCCTTTCGGATACAACCTTTTGTTATCGTTTTGGCTTCACCGAGGGAAGAGGAAGATAGACTCGGATCGTTGTGCCGACACCCAGCTGACTTTTCAGTTCCACTCGTCCATTATGGTATTCCACAATATGCTTGACGATCGACAGCCCCAATCCGGTTCCTCCCGTCTGTTTCGAGCGACTTTTATCTACACGGTAAAATCGCTCAAAGACGCGCTGTAGGGAATCCTCTGGAATTCCGATTCCATCATCCTGCACTTCAATCACCGCATCGTCCTTGCTGCACATCGTTCGGATCCACACATGACCGCCTCGGTGATTATATTTAATCGCATTTTCACACAGGTTATACACCAGCTCTGTCAGCATGCTCTCCTCACCCATAATGAGGCATTCTTCTCCCGTCACGGACAATGCAACCTCTGTACTGTCCGACACCGCAGCCAATGATTCTGCTGTACTCTGACACAATTCCTGCAATTCCAACATGCGAAATGCTTTGGGTGCCCCTTCTTCAATTCGGGAAAGGCGAATAATGTCATTAATCAGTGCGATCAGACGCAATGCTTCCTTGTGAATCCGTCGGGCAAATTCAATCTGATCATCCTTTCCGTGTACCATGTCCAATTCCATCATTTCGGCATAGCCGGAAATGGAAGTCAGAGGCGTCTTGAGTTCATGGGAAACATTTGCCGAAAACTCCTGACGCACCTTCTCCGCCAGACGTTCCTGCGTCACATCCAAAACGATCACAATGGCTCCATCAGGTTTTCCCACATGAATAATCGGACTGGCAAACAACCGGTACACAGCTCCCTGATAATTCAGCTCCGCTTCGTTGTTTTCCCCCCCTAGCGCTTGGTTAATACAGTCAAACCACACAGAGGAACGATTCAACATCAAGAAGGTATGTCCGATAAACTCTTCTTCTTTTGCATGCTCTCCTGCCAACATAGACAGCACACTGGGATTAAGGCTTGCAATATTTCGATCACCCGAAATCGCAAGCACGCCTTCTTTCATATTCCTCGTCAGGACATTCAACGCTTCGCGTTCCCGATCCAGCATAGTCTTTTGTTCATCAATCTCATTATCCTGTTCCCGAATATGCCGGATAAATGGTTCCAGCTCATCATAGATCTCAATATCCTCCCACCGCGACATATGATCCGCCAAATACACCACCGGCCGAATCAGCCACATCGTCAGCCGTTTGGCAACCAGAACAGCGACAACCGCTAGGATCGCGATCCACAAAACTATCAAAAGCATGCTGCTGGCAATGGCCCCGTACATATTCGTGTATTCCCGTGCCAGGCGGAGAATATGGCCATCTTCCAATCGGATGGAATAATAATAGGTACGCGTATTCAGCGTCGCAGAATTACGACTTGCTTCTCCGCTCCCCGTTGTCATCGCATCTTGGATTTCCGGACGGTCTAAATGGTTTTCCATCTCCGCTGCTGCCGCAACGGATTCATACAGCACCGTGCCATCCTCCTGAATCAATGTCGCTCGGATATTATCGGGCAACGCATCCAGCATACAAATCATGTCATCCAGACGATCTAGCTTTTTTCCGCTCTCTGCAATCATCTGTGCCGTCTCCTGCACATTCACTTCCATCTGTTCCATATTGAACCGTACTGAAACCAGAATGGTAATAACAGCCGCTACGGCAACCCCCAGGAAGCTGAGTGCACACAGCGTACGAAAAATTCGTTTTTTCATGCCAATTTGTATCCTACACCCCGGATTGTCTGAATCAACGTCCCATCATCTCCGATCTTTTTTCGAAGTGTGTTCACGTGAATATCAACCGTCCGGGTTTCACCACTGTATTCAAATCCCCACACCTGTGACATCAGCTGCTCCCGTGTCAGGACATGTCCGCTGTTTTCCATCAACGTGCATAACAGTTGAAATTCTTTTTTGGTCAGTTGAACCTCTGAGCCAAATGCCACAACTTCATGGCTTTCCTGATCAACCCGAATTCCTCCGTACTCATAACACGTCTGCTTTTCGGCAATCTGTTTTTCCTCATTTTTATACCGGCTCACACGGCGCATAATCGCACGAATACGGCTCAACAGTTCCAGAATTCCAAACGGTTTGACCATATAATCATCCGCTCCAAGATCCAAACCGCGCACTTTGTCCATCTCCTCGGACTTAGCTGTCAGCATCAGTACCGGCAGTTCCTCTGTGCTGCTCTGCTGCCGCAAGCGCTTTAAAATCGTCAGCCCATCCTCTCCGGGCAGCATGATGTCCAGCAGTACAAGATCCGGTATCGCTTCTTCCAGCTGCTTGAAGAACGGTTGTCCACTGCCAAACCCAATCGCTTCATAGCCATTTCCATTCAATGCGTATTGTACCATCGAACGGATATTTTCATCATCTTCGACAATATAGATTCGCTTGGTCTGCAATGCGTTTTCCTCCTTCGCTCTTTTTCCTTATTATACTGCGATTCCGAATCATGCAGTGTAAAATCCATGTAAAATCTCGTGCGCGTCGTTTCCCGTCCAACCGCTCATCGCTCGACCGGTTCTGCCATTCTTGTCGAACAATTTCTTCCGCTTTCCAGGAAAAGTCCTTTACAAATCCATGCTTGACTGCTATAATAATAAAAGATTTGCGCCCGTAGCTCAGCTGGATAGAGCGTTAGACTCCGACTCTAAAGGCCGCTGGTTCGACTCCAGTCGGGCGTACCAGAAAAGCAACCGTGAACCATAGGTTTTCGGTTGCTTTACTTTTTATGCTGTCGTACATGCTTCAGAAAGGAATCTTGTCATGAAATATGTTGTCATTGCGGATGAACGTACCGGTGCCCGCCCGATTGGAAATGCAGAAATTTTGAGTGCCACTTTTGACGGCGACCATCCGGACTATCTGACACTGGAAAACGGATGTCAGATCTCCTGTGATGAACGTCCCAATTATCACACACCAGACGGCCGTGAATACGCAGAAGTCCAGGAGTTGGAACACACGCCCAACGGGTTGGAAGGAGTCATAATCGGCTATACGGAGATAATCCCCGGCTGACCTGCTCAAATCCCACAGAGCATTTATAACGTTCGTCTGATAATCTCCTGATATTCAATCTGCTCAAAGTGATCTCCCAGATTTCCCCAGCCAAAGCCCAACTGATAGGTAGGCTTATTGTCACCATGAAAATCAGAGCCGCCCGTACGAAGCAACCCAAATCGTTTGGCAAGAGATTCTACGTACGCTGTCTCTGCTTTGGAATATTCCGTATAATAGGTTTCAATTCCCTGCAGTCCAAGATCTGTAAGCTCTGCAATCATTCCTTCCAATGTCTCGCGGGAAAATTTATGATACTGCATCGGATGAGCCAGTACCGGTACGCCGCCCGCCTCCTGAATTAATGCCACGCTCTCAGCCGGGGAATACCGCACGCGCTCCACATAGCACCGTGCTCCCTCTCCCAGATAGCGGGTAAACGCATCTCCCATATCTGTTGCCAATCCGTGTTCTATCAGCCACGCTGCAATCAACGGGCGTCCAATCGCTCTCCCCTTCTCGGGCTGAATGACATAATCCGGAATCCGAATGCCTATTTCCTCAAATTTTTTGAGTATTTTCCAATTCCGACTGTCGCGTCCCTCTCGCAGCTGATCCAGCTTTTCATTCAGCATCGGATGTTGTGGGTCAATTCCCATTCCCAGCACATGTACGGAGTATCCCTGATATTCCGTCGATATTTCCACACCGGGAATTATAGTTACATTAGAGAATTTTTTTGCTGCCTGCTGAAGAAGCGGAATCCCAGCCAGACAGTCATGATCCGTCAGCGCCAGCACAACATTCTCGTACTGTTCCACTGGAATCAAATCCAGCAACTGATCCGGCGCAACCGTTCCATCCGACGCGGTGGAATGAATATGTAAGTCAATAAAGTTCATCACTCGTTCACCTCATGCAAACCTGCTATACTGGTCAAATTCTTTTTTCATTATAGAATACCGTGTTTTCTATTGTCAACATGCCCATAGAGCTCCATAGCAGACAACGAAAACACGACAGCTCGTTCTTTACGTAGCAATGGCACGCGGAACTTTTCTTCTCCCGCGTGCCATTGCTGCTATTTTGTCGTTTTATTTTTCATTCTCCTGCCGCAAAGACCGCACGGATTTGTTCTTCGGTGCCTTTTACGGAACCTTGTACCATATCTCTGGATCCGCCGCCCCGCACCTCACAGCATTCCTTGAGCCGCTGATTGCATTCGCGTGCATCCTGTTCTCCGGCTGAGCCAATAACGTAGCGATAGCCCTTGGCATCCGATCCGACAAACACACCGCAAACACCCACACAGCGCGCGGAAATCTGATTCACCAGCTCCCGCTGGATCTCCTTATCCAGTTCTGGTTCAAACAGACAAACGTTTTTTGCTCCCTCGGAAACACATTGCGCTCTGCTGGCGGCAACCTGCTTTCGCATCGCAGTCAGCTGCAGCTTCTTCTGCGCCAGCTCGTCCTGCAGCTTTTGTACCGCAGCTGCGGTTTTGTCCTGCTGCACAGACAGCGCAATGCCAATCGCCTCGATCTGATTCTGCTTGATCTGTGCATCAATCAGCGCCCGCTGACCGCACAGCATATTCAGACGAATCCCTGACTTGTATTTCGCCGCATGAACAATTTTAATCAGACCAATCTCTCCGGTGCGCGCAACATGAGGGGCGCAGCAAGCACAGCAATCGACGCCCGGAATCGTCACAATGCGAACCGGACCTTCAATCTCTATTTTGCTGCGATATTCCAACTCCGCCAGCACCGCTGGCTCCGGATATTCCGCAATGACCTCCAGGTTGTGATACACCGCATCATTGGCACGTCGCTCAATCTCCGCAATCTGTTCCGCCGTCAGCATCCCATTCAGATCCAGGGTAACCTCATTGGCGCTCAGGTGAAATCCGACATTCTGGTAACCAAACGCCGCATGAATCAGTCCGGAAACAATGTGCTCTCCAGTGTGCTGCTGCATGTCCGAAAACCGCTTCTCCCATTGAATTTTCCCCCGAATCGCAGTGCCTTCGGCAATGGGGCAACTGACGTGATGACGAATTACGCTCTGTTTGTCAATCTGAACATCAGTCACTGGAATGCACTTCTCACCGACGAAAAGCACACCCTCATCGGCGGTTTGTCCCCCTTCCTCCGGGAAAAAGCAGGTCTGATTCAGAATGACCGCATACCCGTTCTTTCTCTCTTCACAACGTACAACCACTGCCGTGAACTCCGTCTGGTACGCATTCTCATCAAACAATCGAACTGTCATCACCGGATCCCTCATACTTTCCCCAATCGGAACTGCTCCATCATATAATGCGTCAGATCCAGCGGATCCTCGTTGACCGGCATCGTGTCACGGGTAAACCATTTGGCTTCCCGCAGCTCTTCCTCCTGCAAATGAATCGTATCGTCACCGTCCAGATCGGCAAAAAATCCAATCATCATCGCTCCGGAGAATCCCCACGGCTGATTGCCATACATGCGAATATTTTTTACCCGCAGCCCGACTTCTTCCATTGCTTCCCGTGCAACCGTCTGTTCCAGAGTTTCTCCAACCTCTGTGTAGCCGGAAACCAGAGAAAAGATCGCATTTTTGCGCAGAGCAGAGCGCGTCAAAAGGATGCGGTCCCCATCCGTAATGCCGACAATAATTGCCGGTGAAATCTCCGGGAACGCCTGATACCCACACGCTGGGCATGTCATGGCACGCTCCACGGCATCCGGCTTCATCGGATGGCCGCAGCAGCCACAATACCGGTGATGATGGTACCATGTGTTCAGATGAAGCGCTGTCGCGCCCGCAAGCACCAGCTCCGGGTACGAAAAATGAAACCGCATCATATCAATCCGGTTAGAAGCCTCTGCAAGCTCTTGCGGTACATCCAGCAGCAAAAAACAGCGGCCTCCGTCCACCGAAAACAGGTAAACATACGTCGCCTCCTGAAGATATGGCCGATCCTTAATCTCTGCATATGTATAAAATTTTCCAGTATCCGGACTTCCCAGAATGACATTCTGATCCAGTGCCATTACTAAATCATCGTCCTTCGGATGGCAAGACTGAAATGTATTGTCCAGCACATGTGGTGCAATTTCCTGTATCATGATAAACCGTTCTCCTTCCTGTGCTCCGCTCTCATCAGCGGTTGCTCTGCTGCTATTATACAATGGCGCATTGGATTTTGGAATATGTTTTCTGCAAATTCACACATCTCCTCCTTCCGCCAAACTCCCAACCAATTACCGCCCTTGCGCATCCGAACAGCCTACCGTATAATGGAGAACACAGGACATGGTGCCACGCAAATGCCCTTCCCTATCTGTGAAAAGCAGCCCGCTACGCCGATGTCTTGATTCTATCAGAAGGAGAGAACTCTATGAGCCGCAAAGACTCCCGCAATACCAAAGGAAGAATCGTCAACGCTGCCTGGGAACTATTTTATGAGCAGGGCTACGATGACACCACAATTGATGAAATTGTGGAACGGTCTGAGACCTCCAAGGGATCATTTTATCATTATTTTAACAGCAAAGATGCACTTCTTTCCACGCTCTCCGTATTGTTTGACAACAAGTACGAGGAACTCAAACCATCCATTGATCCCACGATGAGCTGTTTTGATACGCTGGTTTACCTAAACCGCGAATTGTTTATGATGATTGAAAACAGCGTCCCGATTGATCTTCTCTCCCGCCTGTTCTCCTCACAGCTGGTCACGGCCGGAGAACGGCATCTTCTCGACCAGAGCCGTGCATACTACCGTCTGCTGCGCAAACTCATCATAGAGGGCCAAAACGCCGGGGAGATCCGACATGATTTTTCTGTCAACGAAATTGTAAAAGCCTACGCCATGTTTGAGCGCGGTATCCTCTACGATTGGTGCATTTGTAGCGGAAACTACTCTCTGTACCAGTATTCCAGTACAGTTCTTCCTCTATTTCTTCGTTCATTTTGCGTTACACCGTAAAACAACTGATTTTCCTGCGATACATGAGTATTTTTTGTTACTATCCCCGATATCAAGTCATTTCTCTCTTTCTTACGCATTTTATAGTATGAACTAAATTCTAGTATATAGTTCATATTTAGAGTGCACCTAGATTGTAGTAAAATGTCCTTTGTAATTGTAAATAAACTGTTAAAGGAGTTTTCTTGATGTCCCAAGTTGTAATCATTTTTACGATCATTTTGTATCTGTTCTTTATGCTCGTAATCGGATTCCATTTCTCCCGGCGCAACAAGACAACCGATGATTTTTATCTCGGAGGCCGCAGACTTGGCCCGTTCGTCGTTGCAATGAGCGCAGAAGCATCCGATATGAGTTCCTATCTCTTGATGGGTCTCCCCGGACTGGCCTATCTCAGCGGCATCTGTGACGTCGGATGGACCGCAATTGGTCTTGCTGTCGGTACCTATTTGAACTGGCTGCTTGTCGCACGCCGGCTCCGTATCTATACTCATGCATCCAATTCCGTCACTCTTCCGGCATTTTTCTCTGACCGATTTGGTGATAAGAAAAATATTTTATCCTCGGTCGCCGCTGTTGTCATCATCATTTTCTTTATTCCATATACAGCGTCCGGTTTTGCTGCCTGCGGCAAACTCTTCCACTCTCTGTTTGGATTCGATTACATGGCAACTATGATCGTCTGTGCGATTATTATCATCATCTACTGTGCTCTGGGTGGATTCAGCGCAGCCAGCACGACAGACCTGATTCAAAGCATTATTATGTCCATCGCTCTGCTCTCCATCATTATTTTCGGCATCTCGCAGGCCGGTGGATTAACCAATGTCATAGAAAATGCAAAGAGCCTGCCCGGTTATTTCAGCATGAACCACACCTATGCGGTTGAGACCAATTCTGCTTCCCCCTATACGGTAATCACGATCTGTTCCACTCTGGCCTGGGGCCTTGGCTATTTTGGTATGCCGCATATCCTGCTTCGCTTCATGGCAATCGAAGACGAGGACAAGTTGAAGCTGTCTCGCCGCATTGCGACAACATGGGTTATCATCGCCATGGCCATTGCCATTTTCATCGGCATCATGGGCAACAGCCTCGCTCACCTCGGCGTTCTGACGCCGCTTTCCGGCTCGGATACCGAGACCATTATCATTCAGATTTCCGCTCTGATCAGTACTTATGGCATTCTGCCTGCTATGCTGACCGGTATTATTCTCGCTGGCATCCTTGCTGCCACGATGTCTACTGCGGATTCCCAGCTGCTGGCAGCCGCGTCCAGTGTGTCCGAGAATATTTTCCACGATCTGCTCCACATTAAGCTGAACATCAAACAGCGTCTGATTGTTGCACGCGCAACGCTAATTATCATTGCAATCATTGCAATGTTCCTCGCCCGCGATCCCAACAGCTCGATCTTCAAAATTGTTTCGTTTGCGTGGGCTGGCTTTGGTGCAACGTTTGGCCCCGTTGTTCTTCTCGCTCTGTTCTGGAGACGATCCAACATGTATGGTGCACTCAGCGGCATGATCGTCGGCGGTGTCATGGTATTTGCGTGGAAATTTGTCATTGCTCCCACGCTTGGCGGCGTATTTGCAATCTATGAACTGCTCCCGGCTTTCATTATTGCGCTGATTGTCAATGTTATCGTCAGCCTGTTGACTCCTGCTCCCTCGCAGGAGATCACAGATCTGTACGACTCGATCAAAACAATGTAAAAGAACTGCTTTCTCTGCGGTATCGGATTCCGGTACCGCAGTTTTTTATCTACATACCCGACGGCATTCCGCCTTCGCCAGCGCTAGACTTTTGTTCCCGAAGGAAATATGATAAAATGAATCTATGCCGAACAACGAAAGGAAGTGAGCCGGATGAACAGGTACTGCTGTACCGATACCATTCAACAAGCCAAGGCTGAGGTTCTCCACACGGCAAAACAAGCATTTTCTTCCGGCCTGATGGCCGGAACCAGCGGTAATTTGAGCATCTGTGACCCAGAGCAGCAATGTATCATCATCACCCCCAGCGGGTATCCCTATGATCAAATGACCACCGACGATCTGGTCGTCATCGACTGGCACGGAACCACGCTGGACGGCTTTCGCACACCATCCTCCGAATGGCGAATGCACAGTGAAATTTATCAGGCTTTGCCGGAATGCCGCGCCATCGTCCATACGCATTCCCCATACGCCACCGCTTTTGCTGTCCTTCGTCAGCCAATTCCCTGTACTCTGGTTGAAATGCAGCTGTTTCTGGGGGGACAAATTGACGTCGCCGACTACGCCGTGCAGGGCTCCGCTGCGGTCGGACAAAACTGTATTCCCATCTTGTCGCACAAACCAGTATGCCTTCTCGCCAATCACGGTGTTGTCACTACTGGCCAATCTCTTTCACAGGCATATACCAACAGCCTGTATGTCGAGGACTCCGCCCAAATCACCCTGTTGGCACGCTCCATCGGCATGCCCATAGAAATCGAGGAACATCATCATGGATAATACCCTTCCAATCACCGCCAATGACCACGTCCGTCTCAGTGAGGATGGAACCGCCGTCATCATTCTGGATCAGACTCAGCTTCCCAACCGCACCGTGTATTTGACTCTGCGCACAGTAAAAGACTGCTATGACGCCATTCACGAGCTGAAGGTCCGAGGTGCTCCTGCCATCGGTATCTGTGCCGGCTATGCTCTCTATGTCCTCGCCCAACAAATTGAGACGGATTCCAGAGACCAATTTTTATCCGAGCTCAAGCAGTATGCGGAATATTTAAACCGTTCCCGCCCCACTGCAGTCAACCTCAGTTGGGCACTGCGACGCATGATCCATACGGCCTGCCGGACACCAAAGCAATCTGATATTCTTCCCGCTCTCGCCGCCGAATGCCGTTCTATCCACATCGAAGATATCGACATGTGCCGCCGTATCTCGGAATACGGTCTCTCGTTGCTTCATGACGGAGACGGTATCCTGACCCACTGCAATGCCGGTCCTCTCGCGACTTCACGCTATGGAACTGCACTCGGTCCCCTGTTTCTCGGCACAGAGCGCGGCATGCAATTTCACGTCTTTGCCGATGAGACCCGTCCTCTGCTCCAGGGTGCCCGTCTGACCACCTATGAGTTATCCAAAGCAGGAATTGATGTCACGCTGATCTGTGACAATATGGCCAGCATTGTAATGAAAAACGGTTGGATTCAAGCATGCTTTGTCGGATGCGATCGCATTGCCGCCAACGGAGATACTGCCAACAAAATCGGAACCAGTGGCGTCGCAATTCTCGCCCGTCATTACGGAATCCCCTTCTATGTTCTTGGCCCTACCTCGACCATTGATTTGGATTGTCCTACCGGAGACGATATTATTATCGAATTGCGTGATCCGGCAGAAATCCGCGAGAAGTTTTATCGGGAACCCATGGCTCCGCCCGATGTAACATGCTACAATCCCGCATTTGATGTCACCGATCACACCTTGATCTCTGGTATTGTCACCGAACACGGCATATGCCGCGCTCCGTATACCGAGAGTCTGAGAGCACTCTTTGCAGACAAACAGGAGGAATCATGATGAACACCCGTTTTTACAATGCACGCATCCTGACGATGACAGGCGATTGTCTCCCTCAGACAGGGGAAGTATGGGTACAAGGCAATACCATCACCCATGTCGGCAGTGCGAAACCGGCTGCGGTTCGTTGGGATCGGGAAATCAATCTCAACGGCAATGTCCTGATGCCTGGTTTTACCAATGCCCATACCCATTCTGCGATGACCTTTTTGCGCTCGTTTGCAGATGATCTTCCCCTTCAGGATTGGCTCAACAAACAGATCTTTCCGATGGAGGCAAAGCTGACCGAAGAGCACATCTACTCTCTCTCCAAGCTGGCCATTCTGGAATATCTGACCAGCGGCATTACCTCCAATTTCGATATGTATCTGACACCGGATTCCATTGTCCAGGCATCCATTGACTGCGGCTACCGCACTGTCCTGACCGGCGCGGTCAACGACTTTAGTCAGTCTATCGAAGCTCTGGACCGCTGGTATCAAACCTATAACAATTATCACGAACTGATTTCTTTCGAACTCGGTTTCCATGCGGAATACACAACATCCTGTGATAAACTGGAGGCCATCGCGGCGTTAGCCAAAGCATATCGCGCTCCTGTTTATACTCACAATTCGGAAACTGCTGCCGAAGTGCAGCAATGCCTCCAGCGAACCGGCATGACCCCAACGGTTTATCTGGACTCTCTGGGTATATTTGATTATGGCGGCGGTGGGTATCACTGTGTTCATATGTCACCGGAAGATCTTGACATTGTACAGCGGCGCGGACTTTCCGTTGTCACAAATCCCGCCTCGAATCTCAAGCTGGCCAGCGGTATCGCACCAATTGCAGAAATGCTGCGCCGCGGTATCAACATTGCAATCGGCACCGATGGTCCCGCCAGCAACAACTGTCTGGATATGTTCCGTGAAATGTTCCTGGTCACCGGATTGGCCAAAGTACGGGAACAGGATGCTGCTGCTGTCGGAGCAGATCAGGTTCTTTCTATGGCTACGGTGGGCGGTGCCAAGGCAATGAATCTCCCACGCTGCGGCACAATTGCTCCAGGACAGCTGGCGGATCTCATCGTTATTGACCTGGATCAGCCCAACATGCAGCCGCTGAACAATATTGCGAAAAACATTGTCTACGCCGGAAGCAAGCAAAATGTTCTGTTGACGATGGTCAATGGGCAAATTCTCTACGAGCGCGGACAATTTATGATCGGCGTGGATCCGGAAGAACTCTATGCCACTGCCCAGTCCATCATCCGCGAGTTCACCGCGCAAGAATAAAAAACATCCACAGTTTTTTGCAACAATTCGACATCAGAAATGGGGTTTTTCCCATTTACAACCAGTCAAAGAAAGACCTATAATGAAGAGGATGATATGAAAAGGAGTCGTCCCATCATGCAAAACCACGAACGCCTGACTGGATGGATCCATCACTCCATGGCAGTTACTGGTGGATTTCTCGGCATCTATGCACTTCTCTGCCGCGCTGACTTTTTTGGCAACGCTCAGACATCCAATCTGATGTATCTTGTCACCAGTTTACTGGGACGGGACATTCCGGATGCTCTAATTCGAATCGGCGGTGTTCTCTTATATCTGTCCGGAATTGCGCTCACCATTTTTTGGAGTAAAAAATGGCATCGCAGTTTGGCCCACCTGTCATTATCGGTAGATATCGTTGCAGTACTGCTTCTCGGATTCTTGCCTGCGGAAATGGATCCCATCCTCGGTCTGTATCCGATTTTCTTTGCTATGGCTGTTCAGTGGAACTCCTTTCCCGGAGCCTATGGTTATGTCAGTTCCTCCATTTTTTCCACCAATAACATTCGCCAGATTGCCAATGCTCTGTCGGAATATTGCATCACACACGACCGCCGTCAACTGTCCAAAGCAGCATTTTTCGCAAGCACTGTGCTCTTTTTCCATCTCGGCGTTGTATTTGGCTGGTGCGTTCACCATTTTTCTGGAATTCAGAGTGTCTGGTTTTGTTTGCTGCCGCTGTCGGTTTCCGCAATCCTGATTGTTCGTGAAACACAACTGTCCCATGCTTCTGGAGCAACGGTGTTATCCTCTTCTACAACGATCCGGTAAAACAAACTCGCTTTCTATCAGGGACACATATTATCTGCCACATTGGCAATGTGGCAATATCGTATCGCACAAAACGCGGTGCAGCATAAGCTGCACCGCGTTTCCTGTTTTCTATACAGTTCACCAGAGGAATGGGATCACTTTGTATTTTACTCTTTTTTTATAGTCAGCGTAACCCTCCAGTCCGTTCTCCAACACTTCTTCCTCGTTTCGAATTCGTTTTGCTACGATCACAGGGTATACCAGAAATAAAACAAAAGTAACCAATGACCCAAGCACAAGCGGTATGGATAAAAACAATAAGATTGTAGATAAATACATCGGATGTCTTACAATCCCGTATAATCCTGTGTCAATGACCGTCTGATTGTTCTGTATTTCTACCGTTCTGGACAAATAAGTGTTTTCTCGAAGGACTTCCGCATACAGTCCATACGAAATGACACATACAATTGCCGCTGCTGCTACAACCCATCCTGGCAGCACCATCCATTGGAAACGGTAGTCCAATCCACACAGGACAAATCCACCTGCAAACAAGATTCCGGAAAACAGTACTACGATCTTCTGCTCGGATTCCGTTTCTTTCGTATTCAGTCGCTTCCGAAGCAGGTCAGGATTGTGTCTCAGCAAAATAATGCCTATCATAAGCATTGGGAGAAACAGAATTCCAAGCAATAACCACGCATTCCAATATTTTATGGTCCCCGCTGGAAGAAATAACAGCAATCCCATTGCCAGCACCCCAGCAACAAACTTTGTCATTGCCTGAATCAACAAATTGCAGTTCATGTTCATTCCTCCCTGTCTCCCTTTTGTGGTTTCACCCATGAATTTCTATGGACAATTATACTATAAATGAACCGCTGTTCGCTGTCAATCCATTCGTAGAACATCATCTAATAAGCAGGAGCAGCACAAAATTCCACTCCATACAAAGGACTACAAAACACCTGCTGCCATAATTTTCCCACATTTCTTTCTTTTTTCGTTTAAAAATGATGGAAATTTTCTTAGTATTCCAGTATAATGAAATGTAGTTTCCAATACTGGTTTTCTGGAGGAAATTAAATGAAATTTACGTTTGCACATAATAATTTTAACGTGAAGAATCTCGACGTCTCTCTCCGCTTTTATCAAGAGGCATTGGGACTGACCGAAACCCGCCGCATCTCCGCTCCAGATGGTAGCTTTATCCTTGTCTACCTTGGCGATGGCACTACAACGCATAAACTGGAGCTCACCTGGCTGCGCGACCATCCTCAACCATATAATCTGGGGGAAAATGAATTTCATCTGGCACTGCAAGTGGATGACTTTGACGCAGCTTTGGCTAAGCACAAGCAAATGAACTGTGTATGCTTTGAAAACCCTGCAATGGGAATTTATTTCATCAATGATCCGGATAATTATTGGATTGAAATTGTCCCTTCTAAGGAGGCAAAATAGATGAAGGATTATGTAATCGTTACGGATTCTGTTCTAGATCTCGAGGAATCATGGCTTCTGGACAATGAGGTTCCCTGGGTTCCCCTTAGCTTTACTCTAGAAGGATATGAAACAATTGATGATGATTTCGGAAAAACCATTCCTCTGAGTGAATTTTATCAGCATCTGCGTGACGGAAAAAATGTTACCACATCACAAGGTACGGTCGGACACTTTAGTACCGTGTTTGAACGCATTTTGAAGCAAGGGAAAGACATCGTCTACGTTGGTTTCTCTTCTGCGCTGAGCGGCAGTTATCATTCTGCCTGCATTGCCAAAAAGGAACTCCAAGAGCTCTATCCGGATAACGTAATCTATTGCATCGACAGCAAGGCTGCATCAGGCGGACAGACCATGCTGGTTCGCGAAGCAGTCCAATGTAAAAAAGAACATATGCCGGCAGAACAACTCGTGGCACATTTACAGGATATCCGAGGACATATTATCCATTGGTTCACAGTGGATGACCTGTTCTATCTTCACCGCGGCGGTCGTGTTTCCAAATCAGCTGCTCTGATGGGATCTCTAGTCGGGATCAAACCAGTCATGTATGTTGATGAAGATGGACGATTAATACCGGATAAAAAAATAAGAGGCCGCAAAAAATCACTCGAAGAACTTGGCCATCAATTACAGAAGCATATTGATCAGGAAAAAATCAATCGGTATCAGGTCTGCATCAGTCATGGAGATTGTCTCGAAGATGCCGAATATCTGCGCACCTACCTCCGCAAGAATATGAATATCCACAATGTAGCAATTCATATTTTGGACACGGTAATCGGTGCTCACGCCGGTCCCGGAACTATCGCTCTGTTCTTCTACGGCGACAAACGCGGTAACTGATCCAACAGGATATTGATATGAACGTATATGATTTTGATCAGACAATCTATCATGGAGACAGCACGGTCGACTTCTTCCAATATTGTCTGATCCATCACCCAGTTATGGCCATTACACTTCCCAACACCGCTGTTCAATTTATCAAATACTTTGCTCATATGCAGAGTAAAACTTACTGTAAAGAACAAATGTATAAGTTTTTGCGTTGTATCGGCGAAACTCCTGATGTCGTAGAACAGTTCTGGAAAACTCATATTGCCAATATTAAACCGTGGTACATCGAAAAACTTCACCGCAGCGATGATGTTATTATCTCAGCATCGCCGGAGTTTTTGCTGCAACCGATTTGTCGAACACTTGGCATCTCTACCCTCATGGCTTCACAAGTTGACCCATACACCGGTATGTATCGAGGAAAAAATTGTTGGGGAACGGAAAAAGTGCGGCGATTTTTTGAAGTGTTCGGAAAAGATGCAACGATTGACTCCTTTTATTCGGACTCTTTATCCGATACTCCACTGGCCCGGCTTGCCAAAGAGGCCTGGATCGTCCGCGGCGACCATCTGGTTCCCTGGGACGTATGGGAGCAAAAACACCCCAGAAAGAAGCTCTGGACCGAATAAAAACACCAAAAGAAAAGAGAGGATATTTCCATGAAATTTGAACGAATCAGTGAAGAATTTGTTCCATACACTCCCGATTTCAATGCAAAGCTCTACGTCATTGAAAAAACAGAAGGACTGGAAGATGATCCGGAAAAAATGAAAAAAATGAAACGGATTGTAGACGGTGCTATTGAAGGCTTTGATGATGGCCGCAATATCGTGGGAAAAGGCGAAGACGGAAAACTCTACGAATACTATGAGAATGCATTTCTATGTCTTTACCGTGAGATCAAAGCATTATAATAACTATTGCAACATTTATTTTTATATCTCTATACGAAAGACGTTGGCGGAACAGAGTATCCTGTGCCGCCAACGTCTTTTTTATGTTGCAAGTGAGAAAAAGCATAGCAACGCAAAAAAAGACAGGTCAATTGACCTGTCTTTGATGTAGGCATCGACCTATCTTCCC
>CAYLXH010000037.1:0-16027 GCA_964387535.1 uncultured Butyricicoccus sp.
CATACTCTTCGTTGTCTGCAATATCATCTTCATAGATAAGACCGACAAAGCCGGGCACTTCGATCTGGTCACTCGATCCGCCAAGAAGGCTCTTCACCGAAAAAGCGATCACTGCAAGCAAAACGACGACAACTGCGCCAATCAATACCTTCCCGCCGCGCTTTTTGCGTCCTCCAGAGCGTCCATAGTCATAGTCGTCATACGGATCATATGAGTCATAATCCGGATAAGAATCGCTGCGCCCACGCTCCGGCTCTGCATCACTCGGAATATCACGGATCAGCTGCGTTGCATTCTCATCCATATCATCATAACGAATCGCTCTCGTTGCCCCAAATTCATCCTCTGTTGCACGGTTTGTATAATTCAAATACAGATTGGGATTGCTGCGAACCCGTTCCAAGTCATTGTTCAACTCCATCGCGGAGCCGTACCGCTGCGCTTCATTGGCACACATCGCATGCATGACAATTTCATCCATCGCCGGCGGAATATCCGGTACCAGTTCGCTCGGCTTTGGCGGCACCGTGTTAATGTGCTGCATCACGACGGCAACTGCCGTCTCACCGCGAAACGGCAGCGTACCGGTCAGCATCTCATACATAACGACGCCAAGCGAATACAAATCGGTCCTATAATCTACCTTAATTCCTTTCGCCTGTTCTGGCGAAATGTAGTGTACCGATCCAATTGCCTCCGATACTTTGCGCGTTTCCTGGCTGTTGGCAAAGCTGGCAATTCCAAAGTCCATCACCTTCGCGGTGCCGTCACGCAGCAGCATAATATTCTGTGGCTTGATGTCCTGGTGAATAATACCGCGACTGTGTGCATGATCCAGCGCACGCGCCACCTGCTGCGCAAAATAGACCGTCTCCTGCCACGATAAATGGTGCTTTTTCCGAAGATAATCCTTCAGAGTGACGCCCTCGCACAGCTCCATCACAATGTATTCGGCCCCGGATTCTCCCCGTGAGACATCATAGATAGAAACAATATTGCTGTGAGATAGCTTCGCTACAGCCTGTGCCTCGTTATAGAAACGTTTCCGAAACTCCTCATCCGAAGCAAATTCATCTTTGAGTACCTTAATCGCGACAAAGCGATGCAGCACGGTACAATATGCTTTATAAACGACCGCCATTCCGCCGGTGCCGATAATTTCGCGCACCTCATAGCGGCCTCCCAATGTCTTTCCCAAATATTTATCAGACATAGTTTCTCTCCTACTTTATATATAAAACGACCGTGATGTTGTCATTTCCACCAGCATCACATGCACGCTGAATCAATGTATCGCAGGCGTCCTCCGGACTATCCGCATCCGTTACAATTCTGGCAATCTCTGCATCCGAAAGCATTCCGCTCAATCCATCCGAACACAGCAAGAGAATTTGTCCATCCTCTACTGTAATCTCAAACAGATCTGGTTCCACGCTTTCCTCGACACCGACAGCACGCGTAATCAAATTGCGGCCCGGATATGTCCTGGCTTCTTCCTCTGTAAGACGACCAGAGCGTACCATCTCCGCCACAAGCGAATGATCATCCGTCATCTGTCCAATCCGTCCATTGTCAATCAGATAGGCACGCGAATCTCCGACATTTCCAAGGACGACTCGACTGCCAATCGCAACACCGCCTACCAACGTCGTGCCCATGCCGGCATACTCTGGTGCACTTTCCGCCAGAGTAAACACTTCGGTGTTCGTTCGCAGAATGCCTTCCAAAATAACACCAGCCAACTCATCGGTGTCATCATCCGATTTACAGCCGCGGCGAAGCTCATTCAAGAATACTTCTGCCGCCTTTTCACTGGCAATGTTTCCGGCCCGGGCACCACCCATACCATCGCACAGGACAAGATAGGCGCAGCCGTTCTCATTTACCTCTGCACGAAAGGTATCCTGGTTATTTGAGCGAACCAGACCTTTATCTGTCTTTCCGTATACGTTCATCTCATCACTCTTTCCCGAACGATTGATCAATATATCTGCGCCGTAGCTGTCCACACGAAGCGTCAATATCCGGTCCCAGTGTGCGTCGCACTGTCGCCGTGATGCCGTTCGATTCTAATTGTCTCTGAAACGCACTGACATGTTCTTTGCTAGACGGTCGCAGTCCGCTTTCTGTCACGGTGTTCAGCGGGATCAGATTGACATGGGCCGGACGTCCTTTGAGCAGCGCAGCAAGCTGTTTGGCCTGCCACAGACGGTCACTGACTCCGTCAATCATCGTATATTCATACGAAATGCGCCGTCCGGTTTTATCAAAATAATTCCGGCACGACTGCATGAGACGTTCCACCGGATAAGAACGATTGACCGGCATCATGTTGCTGCGCGAGTCATTGTCCGGAGAATGCAGGGAAACCGACAGCGTAATCTGCAATTTTTCCTCTGCAAGACGATCAATCTGATCCGCCAGCCCGGACGTAGAAAGCGATATATGCCGCTGTCCGATGTTTAATCCCTCCTCTGCGCCCACTAATCGAAGGAAGCGAAGCACATTGTCATAATTATCCAGCGGCTCTCCGGTTCCCATCAAAACAATATTGGAAATCCGTTCCCCCGTATCTTTCTGCATAAACAGGATCTGATCGAGAATCTCTCCAGCAGATAGATTGCGAACCAAGCCGCCAATACCGGATGCGCAAAATTTACAACCCATCCGGCAGCCTACCTGACTGGATACACAGGCCGAATTTCCATGTTTATAGCGCATGAACACACTCTCCACACAGTTTCCGTCCTGCAGCTCCCAGAGGTACTTAACGGTTCCATCCAGTGCTGAAACCTGTTTCCGGACAATGCACGGTGCTGTCAGGCAGTACCGTTCCTTCAATCTTTCTCTCAGCTGTTTGGAGAGATTCGTCATCTCATCAAAATCAGAAACACCAGTATGCAGCCACCGGAAGATCTGTTGTGCACGAAAAGGCTTTTCCCCCATCTCCAGAAGCTCCTGCTTCAGCTCGGGTAATGTCCTAGTTTTAATCTCAGGTTTTGTCATGTGTCAGCCTTTCCTCATCTTGCTGTTCTTTTCAGATGTACAGTTTAATACTAATCTATTTTGCGAAATTTTGCAACAAAAAAACCATCTGTCGCATGGCGGTGTGGAAACAATGTCACCATGCCGCTATCACATGATCCGCAGACCGGAAGCGAACACGGCACTTGCTCAAAATTGCCATGGGTACGCAAAAATTCAGTTACAATCTCCTCGTTCTCCCGTCGAAGCAGGGTACAGGTGGAATAAACAAGCACTCCTCCGCTTCGTACATAACGGCTGCAATTTGCTAAAATCTTCCGCTGAATGGCCGGAAGCTGTTCCAGTTCTTCCGGATTTTTATAACGAATTTCCGGTTTCTTCCGGATAATCCCCATGCCAGAGCACGGAACATCGCACAGAACATAATCCGCCATTCCTTCCCATTCCGGCCGGAACTCCGCAGCATCCTGTATGCAAGCGGTCACGTTCTCACATCCCAAGCGCCGTGCGCCCTGTTCAATTTTTCTGCACTTGTGCTCAAAAATATCACAGGATATGACACGACCGGTGCCATTCATACGCTCGGACGCAAAAAAACTTTTTCCGCCCGGCGCCGCACAGCAGTCCAAAACAATGCTGCCCGGCTGAGGATCCAGCGCATAAATGCTCATCTGGCTCGCGCCATCCTGCACGGTAACACGACCTTCTGCAAAGCATGCTAACGTTTCCACAGCCCCGGTGCCGCACACCAACAGACAATTGGGGATGCTCTCATGCCGCCTCACAGCAACTCCCTGCTCCTGCAGCTCCTGCAGCACACTCTCCGTATCCGCCTTCCGCGTATTCACGCGAAGAACCGTCGGCGCCGGCTCATTGCTGGACTCCAACAGCTGCCTCGTCTCTTTCTCACCAAATTGTTCAATATAAAGTCGGGTCAACCAACAGGGCATACTGTAAAACAGCGAATAGTACTCTTCTTTTGTCTCGCAGTTTGGGCGTGGCAGAACATCCCGATTGCGGGAAATCGTCCGCAAAACACCGTTGGCATACCCTGCGGTTCGTGCTCCTGCATGACATAACGTTTTAATCAGCTGTACGCTTTCATTAACCGCAGCGGAATCAGGAATCCGGTCAAGCCAAACCATCTGATAGACCGCCAGCCGAAGAATCGTCAGCACACGCGGCTGAATCTTTTTTAACCGAATCGCAGAATAATGCGACAGGTAAAAGTCACACATGGATCGATGCTGAAGCACTCCTCCGACAAGTGTAGTCACCAGTGCTGCATCCCTCCTCGATAATCCGGCCGCATATTTTTGTATCGCCGGTGCGCTCCACGCTCCATTCTCCTCAATGGCAAACAGCGCCCGGGCAGCAGCCTCTCGAGCCGAACCTGCCCGCCGTACCAGTCGATCAGTCACGACGACCTCCATTCCGGGCACCAAAAATCGCCAGCAATCGCAACAGCTGCACAATACTGGTCGCCAGCGCCGCCACATATGTCATCGCCGCTGCGCGTAGCGTTTTGCGCGCCATTGGCAACTCATCCTCCATCAGAAGTCCACCGTCCCGCAGGGCAGCCAGCGCCCGGCGCGACGCATCCAGTTCTACCGGCAGCGTGACCAGCTGAAACAGCGTCGCCAACGAAAACGCGAGCACTCCCAGCCCAACCAGAGGCGAATACCCCAGCACCAGTCCCAATACCAGCAGAGGCCAGGACGCGCGGGAACCAAACGAACAAAGCGGAATAATCGCCATACGCAAACGAATGGGCCCATATCCCACTGCGTGCTGTACAGCGTGCCCCGCCTCATGAGCGGCAACGCCAACAGCGGCAACCGAGGTGGACGCATATACACTGTCTGACAAGCTGATTACACCAGTTTGCGGATTAAAATTATCCGTCAGATGGCCGGAAATTCGTGCAAATCGGATGCCACTCACCCCATTTGCCCGCAGCACGCATTCTGCAGCCTGCTGACCGGTCAACCCACGGCGGGTGCGCACGTTGGAATACCTTCCAAACGACGACTTCACCGAAGCCTGTGCCCACATGGCAAACACAAAGCATACCACCATGAGCACAGTATATATGACATATTCTGAAGAATAGCCGTAGTACCCATATCCATACCCATAAGGCATTGTCTGGACCTCCCTTGTATTTTCCTGAACTTACTCCATTCCCAAAACCGTTCCCGCCGGGATCGGGTGTCCCCGTAGGAAGTCACATGCTCCCATCCGCTTTTTCCCTACCAGCTGAACCTCTGTGATTTCCAGGATCCGCCCATCTCCGCAGCAAATCTGTAGCCCTTTTTTCTCCTCTGCCATAACTACTGTTCCCGGAGTGGCCTCACTGTGTCCGTCCGTCATGCGGCTTTGAAACAGCTTAAGACGCTTTCCGGCCAACATTGTCATTGCAACCGGCCACGGATCCAGTCCTCGAATTAAATTATGCACATCCTGTGCTGATTTTGCCCAATCAATCACAGACATATCCTTTTTTAGCATAGAAGCATAGCAGGATTCCTCTTCCTTCTGCGGAATCGCCACGATTCCCTCCGGCAAACGGCGTAGCGTTTCCGAAATCAAGTCCGCTCCCAGAGCTGCCAGCCGGTCAAACAATTCTCCTGCCGTCTCATTCTCTCCAACTTCGACCTGCGCCTTGAGCAGCATGTCTCCGGTATCCAGTCCCACACCCATTTGCATCGTAGTGACGCCAGCGTAAGCTTCCCCATTGATGACCGCCCACTGAATCGGTGCAGCTCCACGATATTTTGGAAGCAACGAGCCATGGATATTGATACAGCCATACTTGGGCAGATCCAGCACATAGCTTGGCAGAAGTTTTCCATATGCTGCCACAACAATGACCTCCGGATCGAGCTCCTGCAGCAATGCCAACTGACTTTCGTCACGAAAGCTCTCGGGCTGATACACAGGAATCCCCCGTTGCTGGGCCACAACCTTCACCGCCGGCGGAGTCAGTGTCATCTTTCTTCCCTGCGGTTTATCCGGCTGAGTAAAAACTCCCACTACTTCATGGCCATCCGCTAAAATACGCTCCAGCGCAGCAACCGCAAAGTCCGGCGTCCCCATATAAACCATTCTCATATGGAAGTACCTCTCTTATTCTACCCGCTCGACATCGTCTTCGGAATACATTGCGGCCGCCTTTTCCTTAAATACATGACCGTCCAGATGGTCGATCTCATGCTGAAACGCACGTGCCGTCAGTGCATCGCGGGTAATGGTAAAGTACTCTCCTTTACGATCCTGTGCACGAACGGTACAGGTCTGGCCGCGAGTGACCTCTCCAAACTCTCCCGGGAAGCTCAGGCACCCTTCCAGTCCGGTCTGTTCTCCCGACGTCTGAATCACTTCGGGATTGACCATCTCAATCACCGTATCATTATCTGTCGTGTCCAACACCACGCAGACGCGGCGCACGAGGCCAACCTGCGGGCCTGCCAGTCCAACGCCATGGGCAGCTATCATGGTTTCCGCCATATCATCCAACAACTGACCCAGCTTACTGTCAAATTTCGTAACAGTATGGCATTTCTTGTATAATACCGGATCTGGATGCTTAACAATATCTCGAATCATGATTCTTTCCTCCCAAATATCACAATAAATTATAACCCTTGTGGTCTTTCCCACATTCCGACTGCATGTATTGTTCGCTCACATATCCAACGGATTGACATCGGCAAACAACGCCACGGATCGAAACCGGCTGTCAGATGCAACTTCCCGCAGGATACCGCTGAGCAATACTCTCCGCCGTTTTCCATCCGGACATCGGATCGTCAGATGGTAGCGATAGCGGTTCATAACACGCAGAACACGCGCAGGAGCAGGCCCCAGCACCGGATATTGAAAATCTGAAAACTGATTCCGCATCAGATTTTCCATGCGCTGTTTTACATAGACCAGTGCCTCCAGAACATCCCGCTCGATTTCTGAAGACGCAGTCAGCGTGACAATCTGTGCCGCCGGCGGGCACTGCAGCGCCTGCCTCAGCTCAATCTCCCGCTCATAAAACTGCTCATAATCCTGACGCGCCGCATTCAAAATCACTTCATGCTGCGGAACACAAGTTTGAATCACCGCACGGCCCTGTATCGCGCGCCGTCCGGCGCGGCCGATAACCTGCGTGAGCAGCGAAAACGTTCGCTCCCTCGCACGATAATCTGGAGCAAACAGCGATTGATCCGCATCCACGACGCCAACGAGAGCGACATTGTCAAAGTCTAACCCCTTAGTCACCATCTGTGTCCCGAGCAAAATGTCCGCCTCTTCGGCGCCAAAACGGCTCAAAATCTTTTCATGTGCATTCTTTGCACTCGTGGTGTCTGCATCCATGCGCAGCACACGCGCCGCCGGAAAGCGTTCATGCAGCTCCTGCTCCACGCGCTGTGTCCCGGCGCCCTCTGTTTTCAGATGACTGCTTCCACACACCGGACAGACACGCGGCAATGGTTTGGAACTGCCACAGTAATGACACATGATACGGCCGTTCGCCGAATGATATGTCATGGATACACTACACGACGGGCATTCTGGTGTCCAACCGCAGCCCGTACACGTCACCTGCCGCGCCGCGCCGCGCCGATTGAGGAATAAAATCGCTTGGTGATTGTCCTGCAGTGTCTGTGCAATCGCCTCATGGAGTATCGGCCCAATCGAGCCAAAATACCCCTGCTTCGCACTTTCCCTCATGTCTGCAATCGTCACATGAGGAAGCTGTGTTCCCGCATAACGTTCTCGCAACGTGACCATGGGATACCTCCCGGTCTCCGCCCCATAAAACGTCTCAATCGCTGGCGTCGCAGATCCCAGAACCAATAGCGCATTTTCCTGCATCACACGGTATTTTGCAATATCCCGCGCATGATACCGAGGAGACTGATCAGATTTGTACGCGTCATCCTGCTCCTCATCCACAATCAACAGTCCCAGATTCTGTACCGGGGCAAACACCGCTGATCGGGTTCCTATGACAACGCGCGCTGCTCCGCTTGAAATACGCTTCCAACTGTCATAGCGTTCACCAACCGACAACGCCGAATGCATCACCGCCACACAGTCACCAAAACAGCCAACAAACTGTCGGATCATTTGCGGCGTCAATCCGATCTCCGGCACCAACACAATCGCGCCCTTTTCCTCTTCCAGCGCCTGCCGGATCAGATGGAGATAAACCTGCGTTTTTCCGCTCCCGGTCACACCAAACAGCAGCGCCGCTTCCGGATGTCCCGAAGACAGCAGCGGCTGAATGCGTTGATACGCCTCCTGCTGAGAACGCGTCAATGGCTCCAGCTCCATCGGTGTACATTCAGATAGTTCCGGCATGCGGAACGCTTCTTCTTCCCACTGACGGAGAATTCCCTGTTTGACCATCGTTGCAATCACCGAGGCACTCGCACCGGTTTGGTACATCAAATCCTGACGATTATAATCCTGCCCTCCCGACAAACACTGAACAATATCCAGACGCACCGGACTGCGTCCCCGTTCTGCACGGCGGGCCGCCTGATCTTCCGGCATGTTCAAACCGATCATCGTAACGGTCTTATCGCGAATCTTTCGTGAAAATGAGGTCGTACAGGATAAAATTCCTTGTCGGCACAGCGCATGCAACGCCTTGACCGGACGGACACCACCACATGCAGCCTCCAGCTCCCGTCCCGCATGCTTTTTGTTATTTCCCACAAACAGGGAAAGAAACGGGTAGCGTTCCGCCATCTGTACAAGCTGTTCCTCTGACACCTGACCGGTTTTCGTATACCATTCTTCGTGACGAAACCAAAGTCCCGCCGGGAGCATAACCTTTACACAGTCAAAAAACGTGCAGAACAGGGAGGAACACATCCACGCTGCCAAATGAATCAAATGATCATTCAACACCGGTTCTGCATCTAAAACAGATACGATCTCCTTGAGCGGCTCCGACTCCTCCGCCTCACTCAATTGTACGGCAAACGCCTCCACCGTACGGTTTCCTCGCCCGAATGGGACAAGAATGCGCATCCCCGGCACCAGCTGCTGCGCCAATGTTTCCGGGATGAAATAATCATATAATCGGTCAAACGTAAAATTTGCCGCGCTGACCGCCGCGCGGCAAACCGGACGCATCACAGCTGTTTTGCCGTGTGGAGTGCTGCCAGCCGATCCAGCAAAACATCTGCAACCTCTGTCTTGTCCATCAGCTCCAACGGCTCCACGCGACCGTCACGATACAACAGTGTCACTACATTGGTATCGCCAGCAAATCCTGCACCGTCTGTTTTTAAATTATTTGCCACAATGACATCACAATTCTTCGCATTCAGCTTCTTCGCAGAATTCTCCAACAGATCGCGTGTCTCCATCGAAAATCCACAAATCACCTGATCCGGCCGGCGCAGTGTCCCAATTTCCGCTAAAATGTCCGGATTCCGCGTCAACGAAATATGCATGTCATCCTGTTTCTTTTTAATCTTATCGTCTTGATAATTACTCGGACGGTAATCGCCGACGGCAGCCGCTTTGATCATCAAATCCGATTCCGGAAGTACCGACAGCACAGCCTCGCGCATATCGCAAGCAGATACCACCGGAATCATGTGAACGCCTTCCGGGGCGGCGAGCGAGACCGGTCCGGAAATCAAATTCACTTGTGCACCGCGTCGCCGTGCGCACTGTGCAATCGCATATCCCATCTTGCCTGTCGAATGATTCGACAAGAACCGTACCGGATCCATTGCCTCCCGTGTCGGCCCGGCTGTTACCGTCACCGTCCGGCCTAGCAGATCCTTCGGCGTCAACGCCGACAAAATCGCTTCTTCAATCACCGCGACATCCGCAAGCTTTCCTCGCCCTGTGTCGCCACAGGCCAAATGCCCGGATGCCGGCTCAACAAACTGTGCTCCCCGCCCTTTCAGAGTGGCAATATTTTCCTGCGTCGCAGGATTCTCATACATTGCTGTATTCATCGCAGGTGCAAACAAACACGGCGCCCGCGTTGCCAGCAACGTCGTGGACAGCATGTCATCTGCGAGACCGTGCGCTGCTTTTGCCAGAATATTCGCCGTCGCTGGCACAACCGCGAATATATCCGCCGCTTTTGCCAGGGCAATATGTTCCACTTCCCACGGAAAATCACGGTCAAACTGATCACAAACGACACGAGCACCCGACAGTACTTCCAACGTCAGCGGCTGAACGAACTCACAGGCATGCCGTGTCATGATCACGTGAACAGTGATATTCTTTTTTCTCAGGCGGCTGACGAGGTCACATGCTTTATAGGCAGCAATCCCACCGGTAACGCCCAGCACAACTGTCTTTCCGGAAAAAACCATCCGCTTACAGCTCCTCCAAAATGTCGTCCGCTGCTGTGATATCGTCCTCCGCAGAAGGGGTTTCTACCGAAGCCAATATCTCTGCCATTTCCGCTGCCGGTTCCGGCTTCGGTCCCTCACGATAAGCAATTTTTCCCTCAGCAATTTCGTCAATTGCCAGCTTCACCGGCTTCTCCGGAATCTTTTCTTGTTCCGCCTCAGCCTCCAGCGTAATATCACGGGCGCGCTGTGCTACAAGATTGACCAGCAAGTATCGATTGTTTACCCGATTCATCAAGTCCTGCATAGACGGTTTTAACATAACAACTACTCTCCTTATTATCCTGATCGGGCATGATTCTCCCATGCCCTTTTCCGTTTGTTATCCTTCAAATCTTCGATGTGTCGTCCGGCAACGCTCCGCGTGTAAAATCATTTCCAGCTGTGCCTTCGCCTGTTCTAAGCTATCATTTTCCACGAGGTAATCAAAATGAGGGATCTGCTGTAGCTCCCATTTTGCCGTATCCAGCCGCTTCTGCACTGTCTCCTCATCTTCTGTCTGTCGTCCGCGCAGGCGAGACTCCAACGTCGAAAAGTCCGGCGGTGCCACAAAAATCATCGCTGCTTCCGGAACCTTTTCACGAATCTGCATGGCTCCCTGCACCTCAATCTCCAAAATTACGTCCTCACCTTGAGCCAGACGCTTTTGAATCGGTCCAAGCGGTGTCCCATACCAATTTCCACTGAACTCCGCATACTCCAGAAATTCTCCCCGTGCAATTTTGTCTTTAAACTGTTCTCGCGTCAGAAAAAAATAGCTGATGCCATCCTTTTCACCTGGCCGCGGAGTCCGCGTTGTCGCCGAAACAGAGAGAAAAAGATTCCTTTGCTCCGGCAATACTTTGTTTAACAATGTTCCCTTTCCGACGCCCGACGGCCCCGTCAAGACAAACATGGTTCCTCGCTGTTTAATCATGCCTTGCCACCTCGTCTGTCTCCTCCCGGCTCTCCGTCCGTCCCGCAATCGCTTCCGGAGAAATTGCAGAAAGCACCAAATGATCACTGTCCATCACCAAAACGGCACGCGTACGCCGTCCATAGGTGCCGTCAATCACCATTTTGCGCTCCTTCGCCTCCTGTACCATTCGCTTTACCGGAGCAGACTCTGGCGCCACCACCGCAATCAGGCGATCGGCAGAGACCAAATTGCCGAATCCAATATTTATGAGCTTCAAACCGATCGCTCCTCACTCAATATTCTGAACTTGCTCCCGAATCTTTTCGATCTCTGACTTAAGATCCACTACAATTTGAGCCAGATCCATGTCATTCGCCTTGGAACCAATCGTGTTGGCCTCTCGATTCATCTCCTGAATTAGAAAATCCAGCTTACGTCCAACCGGCTTTCCACTGTCGGCCATCAACTCCATCTGTTGGATATGACTGCGCAGTCGAACGGTTTCTTCATCCACCGCAGTACGATCTGCATAGATTGCCGCTTCGGTCAGAATACGCTGCGGATCAATGGTAGTATCGGCAAGAACGTCCTTCATGCGCGTCTCCAGCTTTTCCCGATATTCCGCCACTGCCCGCGGCGACCGCTGTTCCACTTCGGACACGAGGTGAAGAATGGTCGTTCCACGCTGAAGAATATCCTCCCGCAGTTTCGCACCTTCCCGTTCCCGCATTGCACAAAAATCTTCTGCCGCCGTCGTCAAGACCTGCAGCACATCGGCTTTGATCTCCTCGGCATCGGCCTCTTCTTTTTCCGCCGTAAACACATCTGGCATCTTAGCAATGTTCATGACGGTGACATCGTCTTTCAGTCCATACTGATCCCGAATTGTGTGCAGCGCCTCCAGATAACTTTCCAGAATTTTTCTATTCAGTACAATTGTCTCATCTCCAGCCGCACTGGCATCAATTCCGATAAAAACATCAACCTTCCCGCGCGCAATCAATGTACCGACCGCGCTCTTTGCCGCTTCATCCAGAAAGCCATACATACGCGGTGCCTTAACATTGACATCCAGATAGCGGTGATTGACAGAGCGAAGCTCGACAGTAATATCCCGATCATGAATTGTCATTCGGGCTCTGCCGTATCCAGTCATGCTCTTCAAGTTATTCCCTCCAATTGGTAAATAATCGAAAACCCTTTCCGTGTCAGCTTCCTTGCCAAAGGGTGTTCATATTATTATACCAATCCACATCGTGATTCGTCAAGGTTTGGAAAATCGAAAAAGCGGTTTCCCTGTTCTTTTCTGACCGCCATGAAAAGGAACTCCCATCTCACAATGGGAGACGGGAGAGGATCACATAAATCAATTTCGAAAATACCACATCATAGGCAACAAACACAGCCAAAACAACCGGCAGAAAGATGCCCAAATGAGAAACCAGCACGCCAGGAAATAAACCTAGTACTTCGGCAGACAGATAGAAGAGCGCGGATGCAATCAACAAACAAAATCCCGCTTTCAGCGCCCATTCCACTGCGCTGCGATGCAAGCGCTCAATACAATTTTTCAGCAGTGTGTATGGTCCAAAAAAGGCAGCGTACAACACCGCGCACCCCTTCATCGGAAGCAGCAGCAGTCCCAGAACCGACGCCGCAATCCAACTGATTGCCCCAACACCCAATCCACATCGTGCAATCGTAACCGCACTGGCTACACCGGCCAGTGCCGTCAATCCCAGCCGTCCGGCAGGGGAAATCGATGCGACCAACAACAAGGCCAGCGTCAGAGCCGTCATCACTCCGCCCACAGCAATTGATTTCGTCTTTGCGTTCACAGCAATCCCTCAATTCCTTCCAACACTCAGCAGCCGGCACCCATGCAATCGCACAGACAATTCAGGCACAACAGCTGACCACAGCAGTCCAACGCGTCCGAATTCTGCGTCGGACGATACCCTCCGTATTGCGCCGTTTGGTTTAATGTCTGTTTCATCCGCTGATACTGGAAATTATTTGGTTCCATGCTGCACGCCAAATTGATCTCCTGCAATGCCTCATCAAACCAGCCCTTGCGGTAGCAAATATTGGAACGAAGAAAATGCCACTCCGCATCTCGTTCCGAACAGCGGTTGAGCAGTTCTTCCGCCATTCCAACATTGCCGACATTGATTGCATTACGTACCTGATTATACAATCCGGCATTGGCGCCTTGGTAAGCGTTGCCGCCAGCATATCCATATCCACCACTCTGGTATCCGCCGCTTTGCTGCTGGTAACTGCCTCCTGCCGAACCGCCCGACTTTCGCTGCTTCATAATCGCATCATAGGCGTCATTGACTTGCTGCATCTTTTCCTGCGCCAGATCAGCCAGCGGGTTGTTTACATAATTATCCGGATGATATTTTCGCGCCAGCTCACGATATGCACTTTTCACCTCATCATCCGTCGCATTCGATGAGATACCAAGAATTTTATATGGATCCATGCCTGTTTCTTCCTCCATTATTGTCAAACGTGCCGTTGAGCACCTGCCGGGTTACTTCCGGCATGCCCTGACACAAAATATTCTCTATGATTCCGCTGTCCTTTTGAAGATCCAGCAAGATGTATGCATGATAAGATGCAGCCAGCGACTGCATCAGAGTGTGCTCCAATCCATCGCGCACCGCCATCAAATCCGGTTCGGAAAGCTGATATCGAAGGCGAACCGGATTGTAGCTTCCTGTCTCAAAATCATCCGCAAGATCATGGCAGGCATCCAGCAGATAAATCCACCGACCGGTATGATAGAACATTTCTCCCAGCACTCGGCTCTGATCATTGTCCTCTATCGGAATGGCTTTCCTCAAAATCTGCGCAAACAGATCCGCTGGAACATCCAGCGACGCGGTATTGTTCTGCTGTACCGCATCCAGCTCACGCAGCAACTGTCCCGCCGCCTGGTCAAACTCTGGGTTGTCTCGACTCGCTTTGTGGTATCCGCGACGCAGCAATAGCCGCAAGACCCGAGCCGCCAGCCGTTTCCAACCTCGTTCATCCGCGACAGAATCCTGCACTTTATGCCAATTTAAAATCACACTGACCGCAGCAGCATGACGGATGCCTTCGCTCTCTTCCGCACATTCCCGCTTTCGGAAAGGATGTGTCATACACCGCCGTCGGCAGACAGGCCGTCCCGGCATTTCCGCATCCAGTACCACTGCCAGATAGGTGCAATCATAGCTGAGCAGTGCCGTCTGCATCATACCATAGCGGCTGCGAATGCAGTGGCACAGTCCACAGTACACAGACTGAAACCGTTCCCACTCTCGCACCTTCAATTCTCTGCGCATTGGCCGGATAAAGCCAAACATTAGTCACCTCTTCTGTTATTTTAAAGAATTCCAATTATAAAACAATGGATTTCTTTCGTTTTTCTCAAATTATTTACAAACACATTACATCGCGCTCGGGGGCACATGGGTCATAACATAGACCGGGTCCGCATGCGTCTTCCGATAATTGTCATATACCTTTGCCAGCCCAATTCCCAACGCCAGTCCAGCCACGCCAAACACACCCGGAATACCCGAATGCAGCGATGCCGCGACTCCATAAAACAGGAAAAACAAAACAAATGGAATAAGATAAACAATCGCCGCAATGCCCAGCACATTCTTTGTGCTTCCTTCCACCAAAACCAAATCGCCTACTTCGGCCCGAATGGAATTTTTTACTTCAACAAAAATCGGCTTTGTATACATCTCTCCACATCCGCCGCATTGGCTGCAATCATGTCCACATGCAGTCTGTCGCTTGATCTGAAGCCGAGCCATATTATGCGGAAGCAGCTGTGTCACAATTGCTTTCTGCTGCATTTCCATTCCTCCCATCATTCGTCCAACGGACGATACTTCGTTAATAATCCCAATGCACAGGTCAGTCCATCCACCGCAGCACTCATAATACCGCCTGCATAGCCAGCGCCTTCTCCACACGGAATAAAGCCAGGCAAACCGATACTATACCGGTCTTCCCCGCGAACAATACGGATCGGAGACGACGTACGCGTTTCCGGGCCAGTTAGCAACGCATCCGGTGCGTCATATCCTCGAATTTTGCGTCCAAATATACGCAATCCATCCCGCATCTCGTGTAAAACAAACTCCGGGAGCACCCCTTCCAACGAAGTGTATTCCACCCCCATTGGATATGTCGGTGTGATTCGACCAGGTCCTTTGCTCGCACGTCCCTCCAGAAAATCACCAACCTTCTGGCATGGCGCATGATAGCTTCCTGTCGATTGATACGCTGCCTGTTCAATACGTCTCTGGAACTCCATTCCGGCAAAGACCGACGTCCCATCAAAATCCTCCGGGCCCACCGATACCACAATTGCTGCATTCGCATTGCGCCCATTTCGTGCATGATAACTCATGCCATTGGTGACAACAGTACGCTCTTCACTCTGCGCTGCAACAACATATCCACCTGGGCACATACAAAACGAATAGCACGCCCGTCCATTTTGACGGTGAGACAGCGTATACTCCGCCGGTGGAAGCAATGGATGACCTGCCGCTTTTCCATATCGGGCTCGATCAATGTCCGATTGCAAATGTTCAATGCGCGCCCCGACAGAAAAGGGTTTTGGCTGCAATACGATGCCGCACTCGTGCAAATGCACAAAAGTATCCCGTGCGCTGTGTCCAATCGCTGCGATAACCTGTTCGCATGCGATCTCCTGTCCATTGGCATGAATGGCACACAGCTG
>CAYLXH010000038.1:0-15957 GCA_964387535.1 uncultured Butyricicoccus sp.
CTTTTCCGACTTTTTTAAATCGGATGCCAACAATTTCAGCCAAAATAATATCCTCCTGTGGGGATGGTTAAAAATAGTAGAGAAGAAAGGCAGCTCAGAATTCCGTGAGCAGTTCATAGCTTCGTGCCGCCAGGCAGCCGGTCAGCAGAGCCATACTCTGATTTCGGTCGGTGCGCACAAGGAGCTCCTGCATCCAGTCGTAGAGAGCAAGAAGCTGCTGCACTGTTGCGTGGGAGGCGAGCTGCTGTGATTCACCGTGCAGTGCCGGAAGCAGGACGCCGGGAAGTCCCTGTGCCGCAAAGACTGCGTCACGGAGCCCGACGGACAGCGTCGCCAGTACATGTGCAAATTGTCTGCGATTGAGTGAGGCGCAGGACGATGCGGCGCGGAGCAGCGTCAGCTCATCACGGGATGAAAGTGCGCGAAGAAGCGGAGCAGCCAGTTGCACGGCATCTCCGATTTCTCCGGACAGCAGCTCGGCTGCGCTGCCGGCGATCCCCTGCGCAGCGGCAGCAGAGGACTGAATATCCGCGTCAGAACGGTCGGGATACTGCTCCCGTAGCAGTGCGGTAAGATCGGAAATCGAGAGCGGTGAAAGCGCAAATTGAGTACAGCGCGATAGAATCGTGGGAAGAATCGCGCTGGCGTTTTCGGTCATGAGAATAAAAAACGCGTAAGGGGGCGGCTCCTCCAGGATTTTGAGCAGTGCATTTTGCGCTGACACGTTCATATTTTGTGTATGGCGAATCAGAACGACGCGGCGGCTGCTCTCGTTTGGTACCACGGAGCAGTCGGTGCGTATCGCGCGTGCAGTATCTATTTTGATTTCTGCATCGGCCAAATCAATCAGCGTGACATCGGGATGAATATCCTGTTCCACTTTATGGCATGCACTGCAATGACCGCATGGAGCGGATTGTGAAGAGCAGAGCAGTGCCGCAGCGAGGATGCGGGCAAGCGTGAGCTTGCCGATGCCAGTCGGACCAGTCAGCAGGATGGATTGAGGAAAACGGGATGCCAGTGCACGACGAAGAGATTGCTTTAGATCATGGTTCCCGCGCAGTTGGTCAAAGGATAGCATCCGTCAGATCCTGCCTTTCCGTGTAGAGTCCTTCTTCGATAACAATAACGTTACTGCTTGTAGTATAGCACTCACGTTGTAGAAATTCAATGTGAAGTTGTGTGATGCGCTCTCCAGGATAGATAACCGGAACGCCGGGCGGATAGGGGGTAACAGCGCGGGCGCAAATCTTTCCGGCAGCGTGTGTGAGCGGAAGAGCAGAGCAGGGGGAAAACTGTGCCTGCCGCACGGAGCAGACGCGTTCCGGCGGCGGAAGCGGAGAACAGGGACGCGAATGGGATGGCGCGGGCGCAAAGCGCGGAGAGCGCAGCGCTCCCATCAGGCGGGAGTAGTCGCGAGGACGATCCATGCCTGTGCAGATGAAAACGGCGTGGTTGTGGTCGGCCATCTCCATGTCAATTCCGAATTCACGGGACAGAGTTGTGTTGAGCTGGTGCCCGGTGACGTTGGTATCGTGGCACAGCAGTGTGAGACGGCAGGGATCAAGCGGGATGGTGTCATCGGACAAAACGGAAAACGGTGTGGTATCCGAGATTTCCTGCCGGAGACGGTGCACGGTTTTGGCACATTGGCGGTACAGCGAGGTCCCCTCGCCGTCCAGCCAGGAGCAGGCGAGATCAATGGAGGACAACAGCACGTACGAAGGGCTGGAAGTGCCGAACAGCGGCGCGGTCTGCAGCAGTGTGGAAAAAGGGATGTGGCCGGAGGACAGCAGCACGGCACTTTGCCCGAGTGCGGGCAGCGTTTTATGTGTGCTGACCGCAGCCAGGTCTGCTCCCTGTTCAATGACCGACTGGCCGCAGACCGCCTTGAGATGTGCTCCGTGTGCGGCATCCACGATAAGCGGCTTGCCGCGTCGGTGGCAGACGGCAGCGAGCGCCGGAATGTCCTGAAGAACGCCATAATAATTCGGACTGGTGACCAAAAGAGCGCAGGACTCCGGGTGTGCGTCCAGCTGCCGGGCGGCGTCATCCGGATCAATGCGACCGGGGATGCCGGAGGGCAACGGTTCCGGAAAGACAAAGTGTGGGGTCAGGTCGAGCAGAGCCATGGTGTGTGTGACGGCTTTGTGGCAGTTTCGATCCACCACCAGAGAGCCGCCTGCCGGAACCACTGCGGCGAGTGCGGTTTGCAGCGCCAGCGTGGAGCCGCCGGTCAGAAAGAGACAGTCCGAAGCGCCCAGTACATGTGCTGCGCGCTGTTCCGCAGAGCGGATTGGTTCATCTCCTTCATACAGATTACCGGTACCGTCGATCTCGGTGTAATCAATGGAGAACAGATTGGAAGGCAGGGGATAGGCGGGACGGCCCTTGTGACCCGGCATATGAAAACGGGCGGCTTTGGTGGCCGCCCGTTGACGAAGTGCTTGATATAATGCTGCGTCAGACATATTCTTTCTCCACAAGCGGGCTGATGTACAGTGGGTTGACGTCCAGAACGGCAGGGGTGCCAAGGGAGACGTCTATACCCGTCACATCCAGCGAGACATGACACAGACCGACGTGACCGAGGACACGGGCCTGCTTGCCGCCGACCGTGACGGTGATGCTGCTCTTGCCGAAAAATGTGCGAATTTCACCGACAATATAGCGGATGACGTCACGAAAACGGTAGAGATCCTTCTTTTTTTCCACCTGGAAGCCATCCGTATACCCGACGGGAACGACAGCGATTTTGGTCGGCTTTTTCGTGATGTATCCGGCGCCGTAGCCCACGGGATGCTTGGCCGGAACCTCGCGGATTTCAATGACCCGGCTCTCGAGATAGCCCAGACGGTGCAGTCCGGAGGGCTGCTTGGCGTGGATGCGTCCGGTAAAGGCAGAGCCAATGCGCACGGCATCCAGCGTCAGATCATCGTAGTTAAATAAACCGGAGGAGTTGGCCGCGTGGCGCAGGCCCGGTTCGATTCCCTCCTCCTGCAGCCGATTGGTGATGGACAGGAGCTGTTCGCACTGACGGTGCGTCGCATCCCCGTCCGCAAACGCCGAGTGGAAATGGGTATAGATACCGGTTACCGTGACATTGGGCAAACGGGTGTACACCGTTTTGATGTGGTCGTATTGGGAAGGCAGGAAGCCATAACGACCCATGCCGGTATCCAGCTTGATATGTGCTTTGGCGACGGCACCGCGGCGCTGGGCAGCCGCAGACAGAGCGGCGGCGGCCTCCGGAGAGCCGATTGTCGCCGTAGCGTTGGCGCGAAGGATGAGGTCGGCTTCATCCTGCATGGCGGTAGAGCGCATGACGAGGATGAGTTGGGAGGTAAACCCGTTTTCCCGGAGCAGCAGAGCATCCTCCGGCTCGGTTACGGCAAACATGGTGATGCCATTGTCCGAGAGGACACTTGCCATGGGAAGCAGGCCAAAGCCGTAGCCGTCGGCTTTTAATACCGCGATGACCGGAACTCCGGCGCGGTCGCGGATGATACGGACATTTTGTTCCAGCTTTTCTGTCTCGATGACAAATTTCTTCATGTTGTTTCCTTGGCAGAAGCCGTTTGAGAAGCCTGCTCCCCGCGGTGATCGCCGGTCAGGTTCTTTGGCTTGGAGGTATCCAACTCCTTGTTTTTCTTGAGAAAGCGCTTGCGGCGCATGGTGCGATAGAGGGATTCACCATGATTGACGCCGAAATTGATCAGCGGCTTGAATACGAGATCGTATTCTCCGACGAACTGCACCAGATCACCGTTAAAATCCTTTTTAAACCGATACAGGCCATACAGCGGGTTGTCCGGCGTCAAGTCACCGGAGACACCGCGGAAATCGTAAATACGGCAGTTTTTTTCCAGCGCCCACTGGATCATCAGCCACTGCAGCAGATAATTCGGCATGAGCTTGCGAACGTCAAACTCCTTAGTGCCATTGGCGGATGCGCCGTACAGATACCAGACCTTGTCGCCGTAGTAGACGGCGAGGGTACCGGCAATGGGCTTGTCCTCATAAAACGCCATGTACAGGCGGGCGTTGTCTCCGAGACAATCCATCAGCTTATCAAAATATGCCTGCGGCCGGGTGACAAAGCCGTCACGCAGACCGGTTTCCAGCATGATGCTGGCAAAGACCGGCATCATTTCGTGACCAACCAGCTTGACCTTGACTCCCTTTTTGATGGCCTTGCGGACTTTGGTGCGCGTGTCGGTCTTAAAATGCATAATTGCCGCTTCGCCCTGCGTATCGTCTACTGTGACGGCAAATGGCTCGCCGTCTGCCGGAGCGGTGATGGCGGTTTCGTTGTGCATGTCCTCGACGTTCAGGCGGAATACGAAGTTCGGCTGAATGCCCTCAAAGTTCTTGCTGTCACCGGATGCGTTGCGGAAGCCGAGATGTTCCAGATTTTCGATGAATTCCTCGTCCTCGATGCTGACATCCGGATCGAGCTTGAGAACATAGGAGTTATGCTTCTTGGCCAGAACACGCGCACCGGCGATCAGTTCGCTCAGTGTCTGCTTGTCATGCGGATCGCAGACCGGGCCGCGGCAGCCGTACATCAGTGTCCAGGGCATGTGCGGCAGATTGCGGATCAGGACTGCGAGGGAGCCACAGATGGCGCCGTTGTCGTCGCGGACGATGACCGCTTCCCATTTCCAGGCATCCTTGAGGTTGCCCCATTTGCGGGACTGCATGAAATGGCCGTAAGGATGCCCTTCGTTGAACGCTTCGTATTCGGCCAGAGTTTTATCGGTAACAAATTCAAACACAGTATGATTCCTCCTGTGAATCGTGCAGATCAGTATATTGTCATTAAGATCTAGTATACCACGAAAGGGTTTGAATGCTCAACCACAATTTTTGCTAAAAAGAGGGGATAAAAGCAGGCAGGGGGCACAATAACGACAAAAAAGAGTGCGGGGTTTTCTTGCGCATTTGCGTAGAAAATTATATAATAAAAACATCCCGATAACCAATTCGGATGACGAGGACCAGACAGCAAGGAGGAGAGCAGGATGAAACAGAACAAACAGTTTCGCATCGCCGTGCTGATGATACTCTGTGTGCTGAGTGTGATGGTGAGTGCATCCGCTGCGCATGTCAGCAAGGTAACGTGCAAAGAGTATTACACAAGAGACTATCAGTACGCGGTGATCCGGGGACGGACGAGCAGCGGAAAAACTGTATGGACGTACAAATCGGCAAAATATGAACCAACTGAACTGAGCGCGGTGAGGATGAAGACGCGCGGCAAGTACGTTTATGTACTGGAGGGAAGAAAGTATGTGCGCCTGGGAAAACAGAGCGGTCGGGTGTTGGTTAAGAAAAACGTTTTGCCGAGCGGATGTAGCTGTGGCAGCCCGGTCATGCTGGTCAGCAAGTCTGGTGCATTGTATGCAATGGGATATTACAGCACAGAGGTATACCGCATTTCACAAAACGGTACCGTGAAATGGAAAACCGATTTGGGAGACCCGTATTTCTGGGTTAATTCCATGTCGATGTCGGATGGCATCCTGACGATTCGAGGAGAGAATTCTGAGAAGTGGAGGATAAAAATGAAGGCATCGAATGGTTCTGTCGTGAAACGATATTTGACAAGTACATAATTAGAAAGACACCTCCGAACAACATCTGGTTCGGAGGTGTTGGTTTTTTATACTTTGGATTGCAGGTTGCGTCGCAGCGGGTTTGGTCCGCGCCAGGTAAAGGCGCGGAGGGGATAGCGTGCGAGAAACTGTTTGCGCGTCAGCCCATCCAGATCTTCGGGGCGAAGCGCGGTCAGTCGGTTTTCTCGGAATGCTGGATTGGGAGTTTCCGGAACATCGCGGTTGAGAGGGCAGACGAGCGAACAGGTGTCACAGCCCCAGATCAGCGGATGCACAGAGAGTACGCGAGTTTGCTGTTCGGTCAGAGTACGGTTGCTTTGTGTCAGATCGGAGAGGCAGTCGGCACAGCGCAGCGATCCGTTGTCCTGCAGTGCGCCGGTGGGACAGGCGCGGCGGCAGGCGCCGCAGTTCGGACAGCGCTCCTGAGAGGATGCGGTCGGAGTGCAGTCCAGATCGGTCAGAATGGTTCCGATGAACACGAAGCTGCCGTAGGTGCGGTCAAAGATCAGGCCGTTGCTGCCCAAAATTCCGGCACCGGAGATCCAGGCGGCCTGGACTTCAGGGAGGGGAGAGGCATCGGCAAGAGGGACAAAGGTGTGATGAGGAAAATCCTGCCGCAGCTGATCACACAGCGGCGCCAGAGAGTCCGCAATCACGGTGTGGTAATCCAGTCCGCAGGCGTAGAGAGAGAGGTTGCGGGGGCAGTCGTCGTGCACGAGATAGGGAAACAGAAAAACAGCCACTGAGCGTGGATTGGGGCAATAAGAATTTGCAGCACGACGGGCGTCGTCTGTCATCGACAGATCAGAAAAACGGCAGATCCCGGTTCCGGCGCAAAACGGAACGCGGGAAAGATAGGGAAGAAGCGGCAAAATCTCACCTCCGATTGAACGGGTATTTTTGAAATCAGTATATCATTTTGCCGCAGGTCAGGCAACTAGGTGAAAGAATGCAAAATACGGGATTCAAAAACGACAAAAAAAAGAATGGTTTAGCAAGCTAAATTATGACAATGCATGAAATGAATGATTTCATCTTGACAATTGCATCGCATTAGCGGTTAAATAGAGTATATGTATTTTGGAAATACCAACGAATGCAAGGTATGTAACACTTGAAAGGCAGGTAACACACAATGGCTGATGGTAGAATTTATAACTTTTCTGCAGGGCCTTCCATGATGCCGGTTCCGGTTTTAGAGAAGGCGGCAGCACAGATGCTCAACTACGAAGGCTCCGGTATGTCCGTCATGGAGATGAGTCACCGCTCAAAGTATTACGATGATATTATCAACGGTGCCCAGGACGCACTTCGCCGCGTTATGAACATCCCGGATAACTATAAGATTCTGTTCATGCAGGGCGGTGCGACGATGCAGTTTTCTGCGATTCCGCTGAATTTGATGGTTACGGGCAGGGCAGATTATGCAATTACCGGAAATTTTGCCCGCAATGCGTATAAAGAAGCCAAGAAGTTTGGAGAAATCCATGTTGCAGCAACGTCGGAGGCGGATAATTTCACCTGGATTCCGACGCAGGAGCAGCTGGAGCTGGATCCGGCTGCGGATTACTTCTATCTGTGTGCCAACAACACGATTTTTGGCACGGAGTGGAATTATGTCCCGGAGACAGGCTCAGTTCCGGTGGTTGCAGATATGTCCTCCAATATTATGTCCAAGCCGATTGATGTGACAAAGTATGGCCTGATTTATGCCGGTGCGCAGAAGAATATGGGCCCGGCGGGCATGGCGGTTGTCATCATCCGGGAGGATCTGATGGGTCATTATCGGGAGAATATGCCGGTTCTGCTGGATTATCAGCTGATGGCGGATAAGAACAGCATGTACAACACCCCGCCGACGTATTCCATCTACATGTTTAAGCTCATGGTAGAATGGGTGGAGCAGATGGGCGGCGTGGCAGCGATGGATGAGCTGGCAGTCAAGCGTGCAAATCTGCTGTATGATTATCTGGATCAGTCCAAGCTGTTCCAGAGCACGGCGCAAAAGGATTCCCGTTCCCGGATGAATGTCTGCTTCCGAACGGGCGATGCCGAGCTGGATAAGAAATTCGTGGCGGAATCCGTGAAGGCCGGCATGAGCAATCTGAAGGGACACCGACTGGTTGGCGGCATGCGAGCTTCGATCTATAATGCAATGCCGATGGAAGGCGTGGAGCATCTGCTGAAGTTCATGGAAACCTTCGAAAAGAACAACAAGTAAAGAAATAGAGAGCGGCGGCAAAACAGGGTCGGAATGGAAAGCATTCCGTTTGCCGCCGACTCTCTTTCGGGAATAAGGGAGTATCGAATTATGTATCAGGTAAAACTGTATAACAAGATTTCTGAGGTCGGCTTGAGCAAGCTCAACCCGGAAACCTATGCCTGCAGCGAGGATGCTGTGGATTATGATGCGATTCTGGTTCGCTCGGCAAAACTGCACGATGTGGAATTTCCGGAGAGCCTGAAGTGTATTGCACGGGCGGGCGCCGGTGTGAATAATATTCCGCTGGATAAATGTTCCGAACGAGGCATTGTTGTGTTTAACACGCCGGGAGCCAATGCCAATGCGGTCAAGGAATTGGTGCTGTGTGCTCTGCTGATGTCGTCCCGCAAGATTATTGACGGCAATGAGTGGGTCAAGACACTGGCCGGCAACGGGGATCAGATCGGTGCGATGGCGGAAAAAGGCAAGTCCAAGTTCGCCGGACCGGAAATCTACGGCAAGACGCTGGGCGTTGTCGGACTGGGTGCAATCGGTCTGCGTGTTGCCAATACGGCGGTTTCGCTGGGCATGAATGTCATCGGATATGACCCGTATCTTTCGGTCGACTCTGCGCTGCAGATTCGCCGTGAGGTCAGCTACACAAAGGATCTGGATGAGATCTTTGCGAAGGCGGATTATATCACCGTTCATGTCCCGCTGATGGATGCCACGCGCGGCATTATTGGTGAGGAAGGCATTGCCAAGATGAAGGACGGTGTCCGGATCCTGAACTTTGCACGCGGCGGATTGTGTGATGAAGCAGCGGTCATTGCCGGCTTGGAGTCGGGAAAAATTGCCTGCTACATGACGGATTTTGCCAGTGAGGAAATGCTGGCAGCGCCGAATGCATATTGCTTCCCGCATCTGGGTGCTTCGACACCGGAGTCCGAGGAAAACTGTGCGGCGATGGCTGCGCAGGAGCTCAAGGATTATCTGGAGAGCGGCACGATTCGCAATTCGGTGAATTTCCCGAACCTGAAGGTTCCGTTTGAGTCCAAGAACCGTCTGTGCATTATGCACCGCAATGTACCGAATATGATCGCCAACCTGTCCACCCTGCTGTCTGCGCACGGTGCGAATATTGAGAATTTTGGCAGCCGTTCCCGCGGAAATTATGCGTACACAATTGTGGAAACCATGCAGGATGTCACAGACCGCATTCTTGAAATTCTCAAGAACAATGAGAATATCACGATGGTTCGCCTGATCCAGAAGTAACGCAGCATACGAAGCATCCCTTCCCGGGGCATTCCGGGGAGGGATTTTTTATCGTTAGATGCCAAACAGGGACACATCCCAATGGATGTGTCCCTGTGCAATATTCGCTTACTTTGCCGAGCGACTGTGCGTCCTGGAGCGATTGCCGCGCGACGTCGGTTTGGTCAGCAGTGTCGTGATTGTCTTGGAGGAGCGCTTGCTGATCTTCTTGACGGTGCGCACGCTCGGACGACGGCAGAGGCGGCTTCCCTCGTAACGCGTCGGATGGTATTCGTAGCTCATCTGACGGACCGGGATGCCGCACCGCTCCAGCTCGGTGGCAAAGGCATCCGCGAACGCCGGGGAGTGATCGCGCTGCGACAGTGAAACCTTCATGATACCGCGGTACGAGCTGACCAGGACGCCAAGCGGCTGGCAGGCGCACGGCAGAATCGCGCCGTAGTCCGCGATGTACTCCTGCATACATACCGGGATGTTGAAGCTGCCGATGTTGGTGAGGATGAAGCTGTCGCGGCGGAGATAGTCATGGCCCATCTTGCGCATCATCGTTTCCTTTTCGTCGATGGTGCTGTCGGCGGCGTGACCCTCGGATACACGGCGGCTGCCGGCCTGAGCCCAGAACGCGGAGTGGCGCGGGGCGCGCTGTGTGTCGAACATCGCGCGCACCTTGTGACAGGCCTCCTCAAAGGACAGCGAGAACCAGTCGTACTCAAACGGAAGGTCGAGCAGCGAGACGAAGAAGTGGGTGGTGTCGGACGGGATGATCTGGCGCAGATCCATCGGGATCTCCGCGACAACCGGCGTGCCGGCATCCTGCTCGGTGTAGTAGGTGCGGTATAGCGCAAACGACAGCGCAGTGTACAGCAGGCTGATGGGCGTTGCGCCGTGCGCATGTGTCCATTCGCGCAGCGCGGCATAGGGGAAGGTCAGCTCGGTCATGCGTTCATTGCGGTCGCAGTCGTTGTCCTCGATCGGGACGTGAAAGGACTTTTCCACCGTATAATGGCCTTCTTCCGACGGCTCCGCGCGATCCAGCATCGGGTAGCCGTCCTCGCATTCCGAGAGGGAGAAGCGGGTGTCGCGTGTGCGGATGCTTCCGTCGTTCTCCACCGGCTTTCCGCACAGGGTCAGGTATTCAAACAGAACCGAGCGGATGAACTGATCAAAGCCGTGTCCGTCACACAAGGAGTGCTGATATTCCATGTAGATCGTCGAGTCCTTCCAACCGATGGTAAACAGATATCCGTTGTTGTCCTCCGAGCCGATGTAGTACGGGGAAATATCAAAAAATGGGAGAACAACCGGAGGACGTTCAATGAAATAATAGCGATACGCGTCGTCGTCGCGGGAGAGGCCGACTCGCATCTGCGGAAAACGAATGAGGGCAAGCTCTGCAGCCTTTTGGAGCAAAACGGGGTTAACCGGCTCCGTCATGCGGATGATGTGGCGTGGTGCGCAGGCAAGATCGCGGTGGGTAGAGTACATGAAAATAGGGCCATAACTGTCTGCGTTGAGAATTTCACGTGGCAGGCCGGAAGTCATCGTATTCATAACAGTATTTCCTCCTTTTCAGAGTTGCGTTTTTCATCATAATCGTTCTTTTTGTTGATTACGTAGATAGTATAGTCGGAAGTGTATGTGGAAAGCAATGGAAGATACTATGAAAAAGATGGACGACAAATCGAAAATATCAGCTGTTTTCACAACAGAAATCACTAAAATGATGAAAAAATACATAAAATTAAGAGAAATGAACAGAAATTTGTAAAAAGCAAATCGCTCCGACACGGAATAGCGAAGTGCATTCCTGTTTCTTGGGAAAGGTATGATTCGGACTGCTCGTGAAGGACGGGAAGGCAGACGATCAACGATCTGTATATATTGCTAATTAGAACAAAAAACTGTCGAACGTCAACGAATGATGCTTTGTAAAGGGAAAATGTCATTAAGTAAAACTGTATAAAAGTGACAAAAATTCCGCAGTAATTTTCATCAAATTGACTTTCCATTTACCCAAAGATGTTGTATAATTTATACAGTCTGTGGTACTGTCTGCAAAAATAGACTGCAATGGTATCGCGAGAAGAGAAATGATACTATAAAGTGAGAGGTGTTTACAATGGGCTATATGGAAGAATACCGCAAGTGGATGGATTCTCCTGTGCTGAATGAGGAGGAGCGGGCCGAACTTGCTGCAATTGCGAATGATGAAAAAGCGATTCAGGATCGTTTTTTTGCGCCGCTGTCGTTTGGTACGGCTGGTCTGCGTGGAATTTTAGGCGTTGGTCTGTACCGCATGAACCGGTTTACCGTTGGTGCGGCGACACAGGGATTGGCGAATCTGATTAAGAGCTATGGTCCGAGGGCAATGCAGCGCGGTGTGGCGATTGCGTGTGACAGCCGTATCCAGTCGGACGAGTTCTCCCACCTGGCGGCGAGCATTCTGGCAGCAAACGGCATTCAGGTTCTGGAATACGAATCCCTCCGTCCGGTACCGGTGCTGTCGTTTACGGTTCGTACCTATGGCACGCTGGCTGGTGTTATGATTACTGCATCACACAATCCAAAGGAATACAACGGCTATAAGGTATACTGGGAGGATGGCGCTCAGCTCCCGCCGGCACACGCAGATGTCGTTGCCAAGGAAATGGATGCACTGGATCTGTTTACGGAAGTACAGATTATGGATTATGAGCAGGCCAAGGCAGAGGGATTGATTAAGATTCTGGGACCGGAGAGCGATGAGCTGTATCTCCGCCAGGTACAGAAGATGTGCATCAATCCGGATGCGATTGACCAGGTTGCCGACGAGTTCAAGATTATTTATACGCCTTTTCATGGCGCGGGCTATAAGCTGGTTCCGGAAATCCTCAAGAGAATTGGCTATAAGAATGTGATCTGTGTTCCGGAGCAGATGGTGATTGACGGCAATTTCCCGACGGTTAAGTCTCCGAACCCGGAGAATAAGGAGGGCTTTACGATTGCCATTGAGATGGCAAAGAAGCTGGGTGTCGATCTGATTATCGGTACGGATCCGGATGCGGACCGCTGCGGCATTGTTTTGAGAAACCGAGAGGGAGACTATGTCACGCTGTCCGGAAACCAGGTTGGCGTGCTCCTGATTGATTATGTCATCACGGCAAAGAAACTGACCAACACGATGCCGGAGCATCCGGCGGTACTTAAGTCGGTTGTCTCGACTGAGATGGCGCGCAAGGTAGCACAGGAAAACGGCGTGGACTGTTTTGATACCTTCACCGGCTTTAAGTTCCTGGCAGAGAAGATCAAGGAATTTGAGAGCACGGGCTCACACGAGTATCTGTTTGCCTTTGAGGAGTCCTATGGCTATCTCTGCGGTGACCACGCGCGCGATAAGGATGCGGTGATTGCTTCGATGCTGGTGGCTGAGATGGCGGCCTACTATCGCACAAAGGGAATGACCTTGTACGATGCCATGCAGAGCATGTATGAGCGGTACGGCTACTATGTTGAAGAGACGCTCTCGATTGTCATGCCGGGTGTATCCGGCTTACAGCGCATGGCAGAACTGATGAAGGAACTGCGTGAGCAGCCAATGAAGGAAGTCGGCGGCACAGCGGTCAAGGATGTACGCGACCTGCTGCCGGGTATCCAGACGGAGCTGGCGAGCGGAGAAACCAAGGACGTGGAGCTGAAGGGGCAGAACGTGCTGTACTACGACCTGTCGGATGGCACGAGCTTTATCATCCGCCCATCCGGCACGGAACCGAAGGTTAAGGTCTACATCATGGCAAACGGTGCGGACAAGGCTGAGGCGGATGCCAAGGTTGCCAAGTATGTAGCGGCGGCCAAGGAAATCGTCAAGTAATTGGGATAGAAAATTAAGTGATTGAATGCCGATTCCTGGAGGAATCGGCATTCTTTTGTATCAGAACAATGACAAGGGTATTACAGGATATGTACAGTTTGGAAACAGAATGGTAAAATTTTCTTATTTACATTGACAAATAAAATGGAAGAGACTATACTGGCTTTGCTGAACAGGAAAGTGCACCAAAGACACAAAATTGAGTGATTTTGGACATTTTGTGGAACTGATGCAGGGGATTCTGTCCGCCGACGGAATCTCTCCAAACAGTGAATTCTACATTGTAATGCAGGGGGAATTGACGATGAGAAGCAGAACCATGAAGCAGGCACGAGTGATCATAATGGCAGGACTTATGATGGCTGTGGTTGCGATTTCTGCCTGTGCGGTAAACATTACCGCAAAGACAGACACCGCGCTGTATCAGCGGGCAAAAGCGTCCAGTGGACAGATCGCCACAGTCAAGGAAGGAACCAGCCGGAAGGTGCTTCGAAGCACGAAGTATTACTATAAAGTAAAGCTGAACGGCAAGACGGGATATGTCAAAAAGAAAGCGGTTATGGTAGAAGATGACTATTTCCAGAAGTCGGTGGCCGGCGTCACAAAATTGGAGGTTGGAAAACCGTATCAATGGGGAGCAGCCGGCCCAAATGCATTCGATTCGTCCGGCTTTTGCCAATTTATTTATTCCAGGTACGGCAAGAGCATCCCGCGTTCCACGAAGGAGCAGTACAGTGCGGCGGTCAAAATTAAACGTTCCGGACTGAAGGCCGGTGACCTGGTGTTCTTCCGCAGTGATGGGGGAAAGACACCGAGCTACAACGGCGTATATATCGGAGACGATCAGATAGTTTTGGCAGCCAATGCAAAAAATGGAGTGGCACAGAAAAGTCTGAATAGCAGCTACTACGCAACGCACTTTCTTGCAGGGGGACGCTTCGACTGCGGGGGAAGCAGCGAGTGAATCAACAAACGCGAGTCAGTTCGGCGGAACCGGCTCGCGTTGTTCTTTGGTGTGCGGAAAAGAAATATCCGAAAAAAGAAAGCACATGACACCCAGGCCCAAGACGGTTGTCAGGCCACAGTCATGTGCTTTTTATCAAATATAGTATAGAAAAAAGGGTGATCAGAACAACCGCTCTGATCGACTGAACTCAGTATAGCACAGAGAGAAAATGGCGGGAAATGGACAGATTGTTTAAAATAAAAGTGAAAAATGACAGAATGATTGTGCAAAACTTAACAATATGAAAAACGAACCGAGTCAATTATGCAAAAAATGTGATAATTCGGGGAAAAATACGAAGAAAATGAAGGAATTGAATTAAAATATTGCAAGAAAAAAGATGCGTGGATTTCATAAAAATAAGTGAAAAAACAGGACTTCCATTGGACAAACTGTTGCTGTAAAATTGGTGCAAGAAAGAGCAGAAAAAAATGAGTTTTCGGCCAAAAGACTATTTACAAAAATTCGTGGATATGCTATCATTTGATAGTTGCAGAGACCCCTCGCTTAGCTGTCGGATTCAGGGCATGTTTGACCGTGTCCGACACCTGTGCCGCAGCCCGGCGTGTTGGGTGCAGCAAATATTATTTATCTAGAGGTGTACTACCATGATCCGTAAGGAACAGAAGACTGAAGTAATTGAGACCAACCGCCTGCACGAGACCGATACCGGTTCTCCGGAGGTACAGATTGCCATCCTGACTGAGCGCATCAAGCAGCTGACGGAGCATCTGAAGGAGCACAAGCATGACAACCACTCCCGCCGCGGCCTGCTGAAGATGGTAGGTAAGCGCCGTGCCCTGCTGGCATACCTGCAGAAGAAGGACATTGAGCGTTACAGAGCCATCATTAAGAAGCTCGGCATCAGAAAGTAAGAAACAGGAACGAAGGGGGCACAAATGCCCCCTTTTTCTGAAACCCGACGAGAAAGCACAGCCTTGAGCAGTTGAACGGCAGCCGGAACGGCCGTTTGGACTGCGGTTCAAGTGCTTGAAGGTCTGCGCTGCTTTCCCGTCATGCAATAAAAATGATGATGTAAAGGAGACAGTTCGTATGACTACGATTACCAAGAAGTCGTTTGACGAATATCGCGTGTTTGAGACGACGTTTGCCGGCCGTAAGCTGACGGTTGAGACTGGCAAGATGGCGCAGTTGGCCAACGGATCCGCCCTGGTGCGCTATGGAGACACTGTCGTTCTGTGTACGGCGACGGCATCCCCCAAGCCGCGCGATGGCATTGATTTTTTCCCGCTCTCGGTGGACTTTGAAGAGAAGCTGTATGCGGTAGGCCGCATTCCGGGATCATTTATGCGCCGCGAGGGCAAGGCGAGTGAGCAGGCAACGATTGCATCCCGCCAGATTGACCGCCCGATGCGTCCTCTGTTCCCGAAAGATCTGCGCAATGACGTATCCATCGTGTGCACGGTGATGGGTAACGACTATGACAACTCCCCGCAGGTCACCGGACTGAACGGTGCTTCTATTGCGGTGGCAATTTCCGACATTCCGTTTGACCACACGGTTGCCGGTGTCGATGTCGGCATTGTAGACGGTGAGGTTGTCCTGAATCCGACGCTGGAGCAGCGTGAGCGCAGCCAGATGGACGTCACAGTATGCGGCACGGAGGAAAAAATCGTCATGATCGAGGCAGGAGCCAAGGAGGTTCCGGAGGACGATATGTTCCATGCGCTGATGGTGGCACACGAGGAAATCAAGAAGATGTGTGCATTCATCAAGAGCATTCAGGCAGAGATTGGCAAGCCGAAGTTTGAGTATGAGCATCATGATGTCGATCATGATCTGTTTGATAACATTGAAGCATTTGCCCGCGCAAAGGTGGAGGCTGCCTTTGATACTGACGACAAGACGGTTCGCGACGCGAGAATGCAGGTTGTCCGTGCGGAGATCGACGAGATGTTGGGAGAGGAAGTCGCAGCAGAGCGCGCCGGCGAGATCAGTGAGATTGTAGACAAGCTGTGCAAGAAGGTTGTCCGCAAGTGGCTGA
>CAYLXH010000039.1:0-15848 GCA_964387535.1 uncultured Butyricicoccus sp.
GCAAGGATCTGCAGTGGTGGAAGGAATTCTTCTCGGTTGTCCGCATGATGGGCTACAACGGTGATGTCTCCCTGGAGATGGAGGATTTCACCATGTCTACAGAAGCTGGCGTGCTCACATCCATTGACGCGCTGCAGCAGACAATCAGCCGCTAATACTCTTTCTTCTTATATACGAATGATACAGTGGAGTCCGGAACACTCCGCTGTATCACAGAAGAAAAAGAAGAACCCACGGATTATAGCATCCGATTAAAAAGAATAAAAGAACAGAAATATAGAGAAATAGAGAGAAATAGAGAGAAAATTTGAAACGAGGTGTTTTCCCTTGCTTTGGACACTAATTACATTTGTCTTCTTTACGATTTTAGTTGCAGTTGTTTCCTATGTAAAGACGAAGGGTGATGACCAGACCACGACGGAAGGCTACTTTCTTGCCGGACGTGGACTCCCGGGCTTCGTCATTGCCGGCTCACTGCTGTTGACAAACCTGTCGGCAGAGCAGCTGGTCGGTTCAAATGGTCAGACTTGGAGCATTGGCATGAGCCCGCTCGCATTTGAAGTTGTTGCCTCAGTTGGACTTCTGGCACTGGCTCTGTTTGGTGCGCCGCGTTATTTGAAGAGCGGTATCGCCACAATTCCGGAGTTGATCGGCATCCGGTATGATCGCACTTCCAAGCTGTGGTTCAGTGTTGCCTATATTTTCATGTATCTGGTTATTCAGATTCCAGTTATCCTGTACTCCGGCTCTCTGGTATTTGAGAACATCTTCGGTGTATCCCGCTTGCTGGGACTGACCAAATTCCAGTCGGTTGTTGTACTTTGTATTATTATCAGTCTGATCGGTTCAATCTATGCAATCTTCGGCGGTCTGAAAGCCGTTGCTGTTTCGGATACGGTGAATGGTGTCGGCCTGCTGATCGGCGGTCTGATGATCCCGTTCCTTGCACTCCATGTGCTCGGCGATATCTCCAGCGGCGGCGGCATCATTGATGGCTTCAAGTATCTGGCTGAAACTTATCCGGAAAAGCTGAACTGCATCGCTCCGGCAGATGCTCTGCCGCCATCCGTTCCGTGGCCGACGGTTATTACCGGCCTGATTTTCCTCGAGTTCCAGGCTTGGTGTACGCATCAGTCGTTTATCCAGCGTGTACTCGCCGCTGAGAACCTGAAGGAAGCACAGAAGGGCGCACTATATTGTGCATTCCTGAAGATCATTGGCTTCATGTACCTCTGCCTGCCGGGCGTTATTGCGTATGCAATCTTCGAAGTCCAGGGCGACCAGGTTACCCTGATGGACGAAGCATATCCGCAGCTGATTTCGCAGGTTGTTCCTGAACCGATTATGGGCTTCTTTGCCGCTGTTATGTTCGGCGCAATCTTGTCCTCCTTTAACTCCGTTCTGAACTCTATCAACACCATGTTCACCATGGATATCTACAAAGAATTCATCAACAAGGAAGCTTCACAGGAGAAAATGGTCAAAGTTGGCAAGTACGCCGGCATTATATTCGCTGTCCTGACGACGATCGTTGGCCCGATGGTTTACTTCTTCCCGGCTGGTATTAAGACTTTCCTGGATTCGCTGGTCAGCCTGATTGGTATGCCGGTTATGGTTGTCGTATTTGGCGGATTTATCTTCCACTACCTGCCGAAAAATTCGGCAAGAATCGTCATGATTTTCCATTACATCACGTATGGTTTCTACATGATCGTTCTCTCGAACACATTCCACTATCTGTATGCTGTTGCTGTGCTGTGTGCAATTGAGTTCATCTATCTGTACATTGTCAACACCATGAACAAGAACAGAGGCGCAGAGAGATGGGATCAGGTGGACGTCAAGGCTGTCGATCTGACTCCGTGGAAGTATCGCTATGTAGCAGCAGGTCTCGTTATCATCTGCATCCTTACGGTATACTTCGTATTCTCGCCGCTTGTTTTGGGCGCGTAAGTGTTCCACGAAAAGCAATCATGCGATAAATATCAGAAAGGGCGAACTGCACAGTGCAGTTCGCCCTTTTATGCTGTCGAAAAGCAGACCAAATCTTTCATTTGATCTTGTACTGCCCTGATGTCCACTTTTAATATGGGATATAGGCGTATGTTTTTCTGAGACAGGAGGCAAAAAAATGAATGACCATGAAATCTACAGAAAAACCTAATATTTTATATGACTCATCTCCTTCATCATATCGTAAAAATGCAATCGCGGGTAACCTCGCTGTTTGATCCGACAATTCGGAACGTTACAGGCGAGATTACCCGCGAAACTATGTATTCACATCTGTGCTACAGGAATCGAATGTAATCAGATTGCCCCCAGATTACATCCGAAAAAACAATTTCTGATGATCGTTTGATCAGAACTTACAGTCGCATTGACACAGCCATTGTGTCCCCCCCGCTTGTCCCGCTGGGAACTTGGCTCCAGATATACCAGGCGCCCAAATCTCTGACCTACTACGTCCTACTGGTCCGGCTTCACCTTTGCCTCACAGCCATAGTCCCGAACCGTACCTCTCTGAAGGATACGGGTTATCCAGCGTGATCGATCCGCCGCAGCCGCAGACACCGTTCCAGATGGTGCATCCATTTTTCTCTGATCGGTAGGCTTTCCGACTGTCAGTTTTCCAATACGAAAACCAGTCTCAATGATTGGCCGCTTTCTTTCCTCCATGGACCTTTGAGCACCATCCCTTCCAGCCTCGCTTTTTTCTCTGCGAGGTATGATCACTCCATCCTTTCCAAATTTTTTTTCGCATTCCAAGCAGACTTGCCGACCCTCACAGATCGGCGCTCCACAGCAAACACAAGCATCTTCCAGAATTAGAAGATATTTCCCATTCATATTATTCTTCCTCCATCTCAAAGCGGATCGTCACACGGCTTTGCCCTCCCACGGTACAAGTGAACAAGGTCAAATCCCAATCCCCACTTTCCATCGCTTCAACAGAGGTTGGCAGCAATGTCTCCCGTTCCACCATTTTATAGGTGAATACATTTCCGTCCATATCTGTGAAGGTGGCAAGATCACCCTCACTCAGATTTTTCAGGTTGCCGAAATGAGAATTGTAGTTATGGCCGCAGATAATTAGATTGTTCCGATACGCCGACCCGCTGTATCGGCAGGCAGCTGTTTTCAGGTTGGGATAGCTCCACTGGCTGATAACCGACAGTTCCAGCTCTAAGGCTGGGATTCGTAAAACACCAATAAAATCAATCCCGTTGATGGTTTTCACTGGCATTTCCATATTGGGCGCTAAAACATAGTCAGGGATAACTGTCCGATCGTCACGCAGTAAATGGTCCAGACCTTCTGTTTCGGTGAGCAGGTATTCTTCAATGTAATTTACAGTCTTTCTGGATACTTTCTCTGCCCGCAGTTCATCGTACAGATTGAACGCTGTTATAAAAAGGGCTACTGCAATCAGCAGCATCCCAATCGCAATCATCAGTAAACCGTTTTGGTTTTTACTGTTCTTTTTTTCCATTCTCATCCGTCATACCCCTGCGGCGAATCAAACCGATGACAATAAACAACAGTCCAACAGCAATCAGTACCGGCACCGGCCACCACAACTGACCCGTTCGAGGCAGTGTTGGCTTACTGGGAGTAGTGGGGTGGTCAGGCGTGGTGGGAGTGGAATCATGGGTATTTGTCACCACAAATGTGATGCCTTCCCGCGCGACCTCCACGGTATAACCCTCTAATTCTTTCTCCACAATGATCCACGTATAGCGGTCATCCAATCCCTTCCAGGTGTACCGCCAGTTGTTTGCCGCGTTCAGGGTTACGGTATCATACACCTTGCCGTCACGAAGAAGCTGAATAATTACCTCTTTCGGACGATCTTTTTCATGTCCATCATCCGCCCAGACCTTCAACACCTTCCGGTTGATCGTATTATCATCTGGGTTATCAGGGATTTGGGATGAATCGAACTTTGCATTGACGGTCACATCATAAAGCCAGTCATTGTTTTCCTCATCTAATCCCGGCAGCATAACCATAAAGGGTACGGGATCATATCGGTAGCCATTCTGTGTATGCCGCTGCCCCAAAACAAGATAAAGCCCCATTTTCAGGTCCTTTCCGGTAGTTGGAAAAGAAACCACGCCCTTGTTATTGCTTGTTCCGCTATCCGTGGGAGAAATCTTCTCCCGCAGCACATATCCCTCCAGAGTGGATGCCAATGTGCGCCATGCATCATCATCTCTGCCTTTGATCTTGACGTTGAATTGGGCAAAATCCTCTGTCGCTGTCAGTTCTCCGTATTGATCTACGGTTGCCACCAAATAGATTTGGAATTCAGCGCCAGCCAGGGGCTTATTGTCATCTTGATAAGAAATACTTAGTCCGACTTCATGCTCCAAGTCAATTCTACCCGCGGCATATGCCTGTACTGGCAACAGAACACTGACCATCAGGATGCAGAGGATCAGGGCTGGCAGACGTTTATCTATCTTCATCGTTGTCACCTCCGGATTTCTTTTTGCTGCGTTTGGGAATCAGAAGGACAACCAGCAGCACAAGTAAAATGGGAATCGCAATTGCAGGAGCCACCAACAACGGCTCAATCTGCATAGCGTCGGCTGTTACATAAACTGTGTGACCTTCCTCCGTATTTTCGACTCGATGTCCCCGTACCAGGAGTCGGTGGGTATTGACACCATAGGGCGTACAGGTCATCAGCGTACAATAGTCTCGACCATCGACAATCTGCAATGCATCCACATCCTGCGGCTCCACAATCAGAATTTGATCCACCTCATAGGTCAAAACCTCATTCAGTACACGTAGAATAAAGGTATCGCCCTCTTCCAGTTTGTCGATATTGGTAAACAGTTTGGCTGACGGCAGACCACGATGCCCAGATAGAACACAGTGGGAGTCTTTTCCGCCTACTGGCAAACTGGACCATTCCAGATGGCCGATTGCGTGCTGGAGAACCGTATCCTCTGTTCCGTGGTAAATGGGCAACGCCACCTTGATGGACGGAATCTCGATATAGCCCATTTCTTCAGTCCCACCAAGGTTCAGCAACTGTTCATACTGCTTTTTTTGTTCTTCGGTTAAGGTAAAATTATTGCTGCGTTCTGATAAGGCGGCATTATATTGGGTCGCGTCCGCCCAAAGTTTTTGGTACTCATCCTGACTCAAATTGGATACCTGTTCCGCATAACTGGTAATTGCCCGTGATTGATGAAAAGAGTTCCAGTAATCGCTCAGCGTAGGATACAGCAGAAGGGACAATCCTATGAGAAAGACTACAATCAGGAGCAAGGTGGATATATGTTTTTTCATAGGACTCTCCTCTCTGCTGAAGCCCCGGGAGGGAATCCCTCCCGGGATCAGCAGCTGATTTAACTTATGTTAGATTTGTTTTCCCGGAATCAGCGCTCGGCTTTGCCCATGCGCTTCTTGGAGGCCAGCAGCACCACGGCAGCCAGCACCATGACGGAGCCGACAGCATAGAAGATGGTGGTGCCAATGCCGCCGGTGGAGGGCAGCAGCGCGCCGGCATTGTTGATGACATCGATGGTTCTGTACAGGATACCGTTGTCATCGACATTGTCCTTCTTAATCTCTACCGGGATACGCTCGGTCAGAATGTTGTAGCCAGCAGGAGCAACGGTCTCTTCGAGATAGTAGGTCTTTGCATCCAGACCGAAGATCTGGGCAGCGCCGGCCTCAATTTCAGCGGAGACAAAGTCAACAGCGGCTCTTTCCTCGGCCGAAGCCACACGATACATTCCGTCTGAAATCTTCACAAGCGGAATCTCATTGCCATCGTTCTGAGCGTCATACAGCTTGAACTTGGCGCCGTCCAGCTTGTTCTCATCGGCTACGGATTCCTTATACTTCTGAACGTTGAAGCCGAACACATAGGTGTCGGTCTTGCTTTCGCCAGGATTTTCAGGGTCTTTCGGATCCTCGCTGGGATGCTCGGGATCGTTGGGATCATAGGGGGGCTGATCAGGATCGGGATCGCCATTATCATCGTTGGGATAGACGGTCCAGCTCATGGAGACAGTGTTGGTGTTGTCATACACAGCACCTTCGTCCACAGTTGCGGAATAGGTAATAGACAGGTGAGCCTCAGCAGGATAGTTTTCGATGGTACCGGCATTGACCACGACAGTGATCTCCTGACCATCAACGGAAACAGTGTAGTCGATACCCTCTCTCAGTTCGTTTTCGCCCAACATAACCTTCAGATCGTTGTTATAGGTGAAGCCGTCAGCAAGAGTATCAACGAATTTGTAGGTGGCAACCAGCTTATCGCCGGCGTACTTGGGCGCATAGGCGTTGATCTTGAAGTAAGCGGTATCGCCGATAGCAGCGGTGCTGGTCTTGGCAAAGTCGCCGTTTTCGGAAGTTGCTACGAACTTGCCCTGCTCGCCGCTCTCGTCAGGATCCTGAGGATCCTCGGGATCCCAGCCAGGGGTCTGGTTCTTGTCGATAACGGTGACGTCCTTCTTTGCGCTGTCAATGGTCACGACAGTGCCCAGAGTGCTGGTGATGTAGTAGTAGCCGTAGGGAAGGTCTTCAAACTTGACCTCGTTGGTGGTAGCTTCCACAGGTCCGGCAGTCTTTGTCAGCTTCTCCTCGTTGTTCTTCAGAAATTCGCTGACATCGGCAGCAGTCTTTCTATCTTTCAGAGAGACGTTGTAAACATTCGGCGTGGTGGAGGGAGTCAGGGTGAAGGGGCTGTCCTCACCTGTCAGCGCGGTGTACAGCTCATCGCTGTCCCCTGTTTTCGTGTAGGAGTATGCTACAGCTTCGCCTTCATAGGTCAGGTCAAATACCTTATAAACAGAGTAACTTTCGCCTACGGTGGCGTTGCTGATAGTGATGGAACCATCGTCATCAGCCGCAAAGGCTGTGATGGTCAGGCTGAGAACCATGACCATGGCCAGCAGGAGGCTGGCAAGTTTTTTTGCGTGTTTCATGTTTAGATCCTTTCTTTGGTTTGAATTTGTGGAACAAGGACTTTGCTGGCGCATCAAAGGCAACTCAGATCCTCCTTCCTGCGCTTTATATAGCTATACAACAGAGAGAACGCAGAACTGATTGTCAGAAGCAGTCCTCCTGCGGCATACAAAATGGTGCCTATGCCGCCAGTGCTGGGCAGCTCATAGGCTGGCGTGTTGGTGATGACTTTGACCTCAGTGTCGAGCAAGCTTCGCAGATATTTTTCTGCGGCTGCGCTGCTGGCAGAAACGGCAAGAGCATCGCCTTTGTTCTTATTGATGATGCTTGTGATCGCACACGGATACGGCTTTCCGTTTTCATCCAGCGGCAGATCCTCCACCGCAAACGTATAGACTACATCTTTCTTATACTTCGTTTTCTCTGGGACCGTATAGGTTCGCGTCTCGCCGTTGTAGGTATATGTGATTTCCAAAATCACATTATCCTGATCCCTGCTCGGCGTGAAGGATAGGGTCACGTTTGCGGCCCAATCCTCCTCCATGCGGGTTTCCGAGCTGTAAGTCGCCAGATAGCCCGACGGCCGGTCAATCTCCTCTACCGTGTAATTCTGGATCACGCCGTCCTTCACTGACGGCAGACCGGAAACCTCGGTTTCCCAGCCGTTCTCCTCAGAAAGTGTATATTCCAATTGATTTCCGTCTTCATCCGTAACTGCTATGCCGTTTGCCAGAACGCGGAATGATACCGATTCCGTCCCCTCTGGGGGATCTCCCACCCATTCCTTGCGCACGAAGAACCGCTCTGTCGAACCGTCCGCAACCACATTAATCCAAACTTTCCCGGGCTTGGTCAATGAATGAACCGATTCTGCAGTAAGCTCGTTTGAGAAGTTTCGGTTGCCGCTGTCCACAGTTTCGGGTGTGAATGTGACCTTCAGGGTTCCGGTGTACTGTCCCGCGGCCGTTCCCTCGAAAACAGAGCTTCTACTTGGAAACGACTGCTCCCCGATGCTGCCCTTTGACACGTTGACGCTTCCTGCATCGATCTCGCTCCCATCCGGGAGTACCCATGTGTAGGAGAGGGTGCCGTTGATCTGGCCATAGTTGTCCACCAGGTCCTCGGCGTTTTGTGCGATGGCTGTGCTCAGGTCGGCCAAATCAACGTGCTCGCCAACGATAATGCTGGCAGTATCGCCGTCCACCGTGGTGAATCGGATGGGAACATTGACCTGCGGCGTATCAAAGCACCGGACTTGGTAGGTGTCCTCGTCTCCGGTTGGATTTCCTAGATGGTCCAGTTTCTTGTGGGTGTAGTTCAGATCCGGCCTTCCCTCGTTGGAGTAGACATTATTGCTGCCGATGTAGTCGTTCTTGGCCTGAACTCGGAAGTGAAGAACGCATTTCTTCGTGTTGTAGACCGTACCAAAGGAATAACCGATTGTTGTGGTTCCGTCTGAATTCACCGTGATTGACAAATCCGGGTCATCAAGCGGAATGGTTTTCTGCGTGTCCACGCTGCCGTCTTTGTTGTAAACCGTTGCGGTGATGGGCTCCGAGGTGTCCAGAACGAACTCAGCGGAGATGGTGTCGTCGACCTCGACATTCTCCACATACTTGTCCTCGGCCTTGATGTCGATTCCCTTCTTCTGCATCTCACTTTCTGCGATCTGCACCAAGTAGTTGAACACCGCGTCCTCGGTGGTGGCCACATACTTTTCGGTAAAGGTCGTGCCGGTTCCGTCATTGAACGCCGCGCCGGTGTTGTTGGCGGTGTTGTCCAGCCACGAGAGAACGCCGGCAGCGTTGGTGGGCGTGCCGTTATTGGTACGGATGCCGTAAACCGAGTTCAATCCTTCTTTCTGGAATGTCGCCCAGGGCAAAGTACAGCCATAGCCATTGGTGCTGTTGGTATTTTCCGTAGGACCGCCGATGATAACAGCGATCTTCTGGATGTCGTCATATTGAATATTCTGCCCGTAGAAATCATTCCAGTTTGCCAGATTGCTGTCCAAATTGGTCACCGCACCGACCAGAGCGTCAGTATCGTAGTGCACATGCTCACAGTTGCCGAAGCTGTCCCAGTTTCGAATAGACTCACGCAGAATATCGTAGTTGTTGGTCACATAGAGTGCCTTGCCGCTTTCGTCTGTGCCGCTGAGCATAGTCTGGCTTCCGGCGTGCTGCACTTCCGTGATGCCAAGCACCAGATTGTTTCCCGGATAGTAGCTTTCCATGTAATCCACAAATCGCAGCAACGCCTGCTTGATATCGTACAGAGTTGCCAGTTCTGTATTCTTCGCAAGAGCACCGACTTGGGTATAGCCCTGACCTCCAACCGCATTGGCGTGCTTCAGATCAAACATCTGCCAGGAAGTCTGAACCTGCAGGACCATGGCCACTGGGCCGCGGGCCTTGGCCTGAGCGTCAGCCGTGATATCGATATCGTATTTTCGCTCTGTGTTTTCGTCGCCAGGTGCTACCGCAATCGCCGTTTTATCCAGGTGTGAAACAAAGTTGCTGTAATCAACACCGTCCTCCAGAAAGTCGTAATTCAACGGCTCTATTACAGGGGACAGCGCACCATGAAACGAGGTCGCCTTATCCTTTGCCCATCCCAGTCCAATATCGCCGTAGGTAAAACCGTTGCCGGGATAGCCCCCGTTGATATTCATCTTGGTACCGGCATCTTTGGATGGATCGTAGAGGTCATACAAATATTTGTTCCACTCTGACTCCACAGCGGCCAGCCCAGCTTCCCCGCCGCCGGTATCCAAATAGAGCTTGGCAAGGTAATCCGCATAGCTCTGCGCGTCGGAGAAGGGTACGCGGCTGTCCTTGGCGACATTGCCATAATAGAAATAGTCCGTGAACTGTATTCCATTAATTTCCAGATCACCCAGATTCAGTCCACTATTGATTTCAGCGATTGCGTTGTCATATAGCTGTCGTTTGGGATTAACAAACAATGTGTTGCTGGTTGATTTGATCTGATCCCCTTCATACTGGCTGCATCGTATCTCTTTGCCGCCATCCTGAAGCAGATCGATGGTGCTGGCATTGATCGAAGCAGTAGTATCCTCGCAGAGAGAAGCCCAGTTTCCGTCCTCGTCCAGGTATTCCCAGGCATAAGTATAGGTTCCGGTTCCGTCTGTCAGAGCATCCACATACATCGTGTTGCCATCCATACGGGTTTCAATCGTGAGAGTCGGCAGCGCATAATAAACTGCAAAGGCTTGATATAGTTCCTCTGTTGTAGTAGGAAGGGCCGTACCTCCGAAATCCTGCACATAGCTGTTCTCCAGCCAAGCGGAGAAACCGGTTTTCACGGAGTCCAGGATGTCGTACAGGGAGACGGAGGCAGTGTAGCCGTACTTTGTATCACTGTTTCTGCCGTACACCCGGCAGATGCGGTCTATAGGAGCATCTGAAAACAAATCGGCAGATTCCATTGATACGGGTGTGTTTTTCTGTACTTTACTTGGTGCGCTGGCCGCAGTAGTCCATGTTTCTCCGCCATCGTCGCTGTATTCCACGCGATAAAGAACATTATCCTGTGATGAATTCGAAGCAGTAAAGGAAACAGAGGCGACGGTAGAATTCGTGTCATCCCATGTTGCTGAGAAGGTCCAGTCGATGCTGAACGTCCCGCCCGCTTCGCTGGCAACCATGATGGCGTACAGAGAGAAGTGGTCCGTGTCCACCACAACGCTGCCATCCTCCGTCAGTTCAGCGTTCATATCTGTGGCCTGCTCTTTTTCTTCGTCCACATGGAATACGCCCGCAATGTCATTCTCTCCTGGCGAGGTCACTCCCTCAAAGGTCAGCACCACGGGGCCGACCGGCTCAATTTCCTCGCCATCATGCCACAGACGTACATCGAGCAGATAGAGCTGGCCACTTTCCAGTTCCGTGTCCGCAACGGCGGCATCCACCAGAGCGGCGGCATTCTCATTCACGATGACTTCTGCGGTTACGCTGATTTCACCTGGCGGGAATGGAAGCGAACTCTCCGGGCCAGACAAATGAACCAACACCTCCTTATCCGCATCTGCTGTCAGAGAAAAGCTGGACTCCGGCTGCGGATCTTCTACTTCATCCGACACTCTTGCAACGCTGCCAACATAGTCTGATATGGTATCCTGATCCATATCAACGAAGTCGATATGACCCGCAGACTCCTCCTGGTTACAGACAAGTATCTGCGGATCATCGTAGCAATCATCTGTATGTACATGGCCACCATCATGTGACTCACCATATCCGCAAACCAGCTGCAATTCATCACAGTCATCGCTATGCTTATGTTCTTCGATGCTGCACCAGGTTGTTTGCTCCATAGCAATTGCAGGCAGGCTTAACATATAGTTAGTAACAAATATCATTACACAAGCCCAGCTGCCGACGATTTTCTGCCATACCTTTCGGCGCTTGCGTTTCTTGGCGTAGGCATCTGCCTGCGGCACTATTCTATTCTGCATTTAACGTCCCCCCTTCGGCTTACTCCACTGGGCCAAAGCGATTCAATGGCCAAACGCGGAACAGTATTTTTCCTACAATTTGCTCTTGGGCTACACAGCCCACTGCGGTACTGCGGGAATCCACAGCTGTGGAACGGTGATCTCCCATAACAAAGTATTTTCCGTCAGGTACTTGATATGGCAGTTCAATGTTGCAGTCTCCCAACGCCTTTTCCGGAAGATAAGGTTCGCTCAGCAACACATTATTCACAAAAACATTTTCATCTTTGTCGATATCGACCCATTCGCTGGGACAGGCGATAACGCGCTTGACCAAGATTTTGTTGTTGTAATAGAACGAGATCACATCTCCATGTTGAAAATCTGATGTCTTAACAGAGAAAACAATATCTCCATTCTGCAACGTTGGAGACATGGAGTTTCCGTATATTTGCAGAACCGGAAGCCACAAAGTTGCTACGAGCACGGCTACCGCTGTTACGGTAATCAATGTATAGATGGTACTTCTCAACACGAACCGATACCGGCGTTTGTATTTAACCCGCTTGAGTTCCCTTTCCAATTGTTCTATGTTAGGAGTATTCAATGCTTTTTTCTTTCTCATAATTCATTGCTTCCTCTTGCAAAAACCGTCGAAACCTCCCGAAGCCCAGATTGATCATCAATGAGTTTCTGGATTTTGGCTTGAGCTTCTCTCCAGATACGATCAGCGGCATCTTCCGCTTCTTTGGTCATCTTTAGCACATTTGCTTTTCGTCTCTGTGAGACGGGCATTCGCCTTTCTGGTACTTCCTTCTTCCATCTGCCTGCAAACCTGTTCCTGCCCATTGCTGAGTGTTCCGATGTTCTTCAGATACTGTTCAGCCGCTGCTGGAGCTGACTCAAAAACCTGGTTGATTTGCAATGAAGCCTCTGCTATGGAGCCGGCTTGATCAATTTTTATCTGACGTGCAGAAAGTTACTGCCGCAGTCGTTCATTTTCAAGACGAAGTTTGTCATTTTCCCTGCACTGTTCCAGAAGCATCTCTAAAAGCGCGTTTCTGCTCAGTTGCGGTAATGCTTTATCAGTCAACGGCAAGTCCCTCCTTCAATCTGCGAATCACTATTCTTCCTATTCAGGTAAGACGCGACAGGAGCGAATGCTTAGTCCGGACATTGCATTCATACTTCGAACCGGAATGTATTGAACTCACTGGATATTTCGCAGAGTTCCCAACTCTGCAGTTGAACCCTGGAAAAGTCCCGATAGCACAAGGCTTTCCCGGGTTTCAGACGGAGATTTTGACGGTCTTTCAGCAGAAATCGAAGCACGACAACTTATTCATGTTGCTGCGTTTCAACTCCATTGAGGAATGGACATACCGTTCCAGGGTCACGGTTGGGCTGGAATGGCCCAGAACTTCAGAGAGAGATTTTATTTCAAAATCCACTTCCACACATCTGGTCGCAAATGTGTGGCGCAAGGTATGAAAATGCACACCTTCAAGGTCACATTCCCGTGTATACTGCTTCATCCTGTTTTGGAGGCAGCGCGGTTCCATAAACCGATCTTCTTTCCCCGTTAAAAGATACGCGGCGGAACACTTTGCTTTCCAATGTCTGCAAAGCTCCGTCGCATAATCAGTCAATGGGATGGCGCGAATAGATTTTTCACTTTTCGGTTCTGTAATAATTACTTTTGTTTTTGCCAATCCCTCGGCGCTGGTATCTTTGATTCGCTGCATGGTATAACGGACGTGAATGACTTTCTTGTCGAGATCAACATCTGTCCATCGGAGTGCGCAGATTTCTCCGATCCGCATTCCCGTCATCAGGGCTAGTAAGGTGCCAAACTTGCTTTCGTCCATACCATCAAGCAAATACTTGATAAGGCGGGTCTGTTCCTCCATTGTTAAAACGCGCATCTCTTTTTTCGTGTCCTTTGGATACACAATTTCAAGTTTCGGTATAGCCGGAACCTGACGCGCAACATATTTCAGAACGGAATGCAGCATCGTTAAGATATCTCGCACCGATTTCGATGAAAGCGATTCCTTGCAGAGCAGCTCGTAAGAAAACTGTTCAATTAAAACAGAAGAAAGAGACTCGGGATAATAACCGCCCAGCTTGGGCTTTACGTGCTTTTCCAGCATGGAGAGATACTTGACATAGGTGGATTCCTTTACTCTGCTTCGATTGAGTTTCAGCCATTCATCACAATAGCTGGAAAAGCATCTACGGGCATTTTTACCTGGAGAGAATACTGTGGGGACAGACAGCACCTTTGCTTCTGCAACTTTCGCTTTTGCCTCCCGATATGTCTTTCCATAACAGTAGCCATACAGTGCCTTTCCATCGGTGGAACGACCTTTCATATATCTTGCCTCCCACCGCCCGTCTTTCCTTTTATAAATGTTTTCGCCTTTTTTTGCCATGAAATTTCCTCCTGAGTTTATTTGAGTATGAATATTCTAACGCCGATTTTTGCGCTGACATCCTTCTGACGAGATTTTTGACGGCGATTATGTTGAAAGAATTCCGTGTACCGCCAAGAGCCTGCATTGTCAAGGCCTCAAACAGAAAATCAACGACGAACAGACCAGAAAAATAAATTATTTACCAGATTTTCTGTTGATTTTTGGCACTGCATATGGTATTGTGATGGTACTTAGAGTTGGGAACTCTGCGAAATCCCGTGGTAAACGGATAATTTTGAGACTTTTGTTGAGTCTCCGCAGGATACGAAGTGTTTGGCAAGCAGGGCAAATGTTGATACAAACCCTTATAGCAACGAGAGGCCGGCATGATGCCAGCCTCTCGTTATGCTTGTTGGAGAAAGCTCCCCAAGCCCCTAAAGACATACAGCAAGCTGTATGTCAGCGCACCGTTCCGGTGCTTGTTGTAGTTCCCGGATATTTCTTGTTGTGGTATAATAGACGCATTCGTGAGCAGTGTTTTTCTCACCTTTCATGTAAAAAACACGAAAAAAACTGAACAAATGGGACGAAAAATGCACATTCCATGCGATATGGAATGTGCATTTTTTGATGTAATCTCTCGAATTTTTCTTCGTTTTTCAAAAAACCACGAGAGAATCTGAACTCTGCGGTTCATCGTATCCTGTTGGTGTACCTAGTATCGACATTTTTTATTGCTGACCAGTGTCACACCTTTGGCATTTCACTGTTCCACTATATCAAGCAAATCTTTTGTGCTTCGTGCCAGCCGTGAAAAGTCATGTATGTGAATTGTGTCACCCTCCCGCACAAAGTCTAATAACTCCTGTAATTTTGGTCTGTTCGTGTCTTTCGCTGACACTTTTTTCGACGGCGTTGTCTTACATGTACTTCGCCCATATGATCATTTTCCTTTCCGTTATCTGATGTTATACCGATGAAACGCTCACACAATCGAGGGACACGATGTCTTGCATGTTCGTCAGGTCATAGCCCTCATAATGCTCCAAAAACTGCTCAAGCGCATCCTTTCGGACTTTCAGACTACCTAATTTCAGTGCAGGTAAAAGACCATTGTGAATCAGGTCATATACACAATTTCGGTGCACATGTAAAATTTCAGCAACTTCTTTAATTGTAAAAAGTGGAATGTAATTATTCATATTTTATCCTCCTGTGGGTTCTTCCTCTATTTTGGAAGTCCACATTCTTCTGCGTCCACATTTTCAAGTGAGGTGGGCGCGACGGGGGCGCGGCTAAATTTGCGCAAAAAAATCCCTCTTCCGTCAAATCGACAGAAGAGGGAAACGTTTTATTTTTCAGCTATTTTATCAAAAATTAGCCATTCAGAGCAGCGTTTACGTCAACTGCAACAGCAACGGAAGCGCCGACCATCGGGTTGTTGCCCATGCCGAGGAAGCCCATCATCTCTACATGAGCCGGTACCGAAGAAGATCCTGCAAACTGTGCATCCGAATGCATGCGGCCCATCGTATCCGTCATACCATAGGAAGCCGGACCTGCACCCATATTATCCGGGTGCAGCGTGCGACCCGTGCCGCCGCCTGAAGCAACAGAGAAGTACTTCTTGCCAGTCAGCTGGCACTCTTTCTTGTAGGTACCCGCAACCGGATGCTGGAAGCGCGTCGGGTTTGTGGAGTTGCCAGTGATGGAAACGTCAACACCCTCATGATGCATGATCGCAACGCCCTCGCGAACATCGTCTGCACCGAAGCAGCGAACCTTCGAACGCTCCCCATCAGAGTAAGCGATTTCCTTTACAATCGTCAGTTCTCCGGTGAAATAATCAAACTTGGTCTGCACATACGTAAAGCCATTGATTCGGGAGATAATCTGTGCGGCATCCTTGCCCAGACCGTTGAGAATAACCCGCAGCGGTTCCTGGCGAGCCTTATTCGCCGAACGGGCCAGGCCAATCGCACCTTCTGCAGCAGCAAACGACTCGTGGCCAGCCAAAAATGCAAAGCACTTGGTCT
>CAYLXH010000040.1:0-15573 GCA_964387535.1 uncultured Butyricicoccus sp.
CTTGGCGCCAAAGATAAAGGTCGTCGGATAGAAGTCCTGAATAGAACCGTCTTTGAGGCCAAAATAAATATACAGAATCGACAGCGCATTCAACAGCTGACGCTTGTACTCATGCAGGCGCTTGATCTGAATATCATAAATCGATCCCTTAATCGGCGCCGTGCCATCATGCTTCAGCATGAACAACGCCAACTGACGCTTCTTCTGATGCTTAATCTCCAGGAACTCATCCAGAATTTTCTTATCATCCGCATACTTTTCCAGCTTCTTCAGCTGAGACAGATCCGTTACCCAAGCATCCGAGCCAAGCAGGCGCGTCAGCAGCGCAGCTAATTCACGGTTGTTCATCGCCAGCCAGCGGCGCGGCGTGACACCGTTCGTCTTATTCTGGAAACGCTCCGGCCAGATTTCATAGAAGCTATGCAGCGTATCTCTCTTTAATATCTCCGTATGGATCGCTGCAACACCATTGACATAGCTGGAACCATACATAGCAAGATTTGCCATATGAACCTGATCGTGCTTGATAATCTGAACGCTCTGGATAAAATCAGCAGAGCAGTTCTGATGATACAGCTCGTCGATGAACATATTGTTAATCCGCTCAATAATCGCGTAAACGTCCGGGATCACCGCAATCAGCAGGTGCTTGCTCCACTTCTCCAGTGCTTCCGGCAAAACGGTATGGTTGGTATACGCAAATGTCTTCTGTGCAATCCGAACCGCTGTATTGAAGTCCACACCTTCATAGGTGGTCAGCAGGCGAACCAGCTCTGGAATCGAGATAACCGGATGGGTGTCATTTAGCTGGATCGCATTAAAGTCTGCAAATCGGCTGAAATCACTGCCGTGGATCTTCTTGTACTTACGGATGATATCCTGCAACGAAGCGGAGCAGAAGAAGTACTGCTGCTTCAAGCGCAGCTTCTTGCCCTCGTCCGTAGAATCATTCGGATACAGGACACGGGAAATATCCTCCGCACGGTTCTTCTCACGCACCGATGCGTCATAATGCTGTGCATTAAATTCATTAAAATCGAACGAGTACAGCGACTCTGCCTGCCACAGACGAAGCGTACCGATATTTTTGGTCTTATATCCGATGATCGGAATGTCATAGGGAATTGCACGGATGGTCTGATCCGCAAATTTTACCTCTACCGCCTCGGAATCACAGCGAATGCTCCACGGATCGCCAAAACGGGTCCAGTCATCCGCTGTCTCCATCTGGAATCCATTCTGGATATACTGCTTAAACAGACCATAGCCGTAGCGGATACCATAACCGTCCAGCGGAAGATCCTGTGCAGCTGCCGAGTCCAAAAAGCAAGCTGCCAGACGTCCAAGACCGCCATTTCCCAACGAAGCGTCCTCAACCTCTTCCATCATGCTCAGATTCAGTCCATGACTCTTAAAGATTTTCTCCACATCATCATAAATGCCGAGACACAGCAAATTGTTGTAAATTGCACGACCGATCAGAAATTCCGCCGACATATAATACGCATGTCGTGCTTCATTATGCAGCTCAATGCTGTTTTTCCAATCATCCGCAATGCGAGCCATAATAGACTTGGACAGGGCATGGTGAATATCCTGTGCATTGGCCTCATTCAGATCCTTTCTTCGGTCACTCTTGAGGTACTGCTCCATACTCTCTATCAGCGTGTCAAGCTTCAGATTCATGCTTCAGTAAGCCACCTTTCTCTTCTTCATGTTGACAATAACCATGTAAATCCGCGTGCTCAACAGCCCGGACAAACACGTTCATATCCTGATACATCCACCCTCATCCGCAGCGCTGCCATGCCGTCTTGGGAAGGCAGTGCATCGCACGCCTATCGGAGCGCACGCATCATTTGAGGCGGCACTGTGAGATGCACAGAATATAACTCTGATATTATAGCACAACCGAATGATTTTTCAACTATTTTTTCAACATAATGACATTTTTTAATGTCTTGTTCAGTCTTTTCACTCATTTTTGTAAAGAAATTATCAATTTTCACAGTTTTTGAACACCTTTCAAAAATCTCCGTTTCTTCCTCCTGATCGTATTTTCATCAGTGCTCCTGATTCAAATCCCCCTTCTGTCCTTTTCGATAAATTTCAAATTTTTACTTGACAGGGATGACGCTCTGGAGTAAGATAAAAACCAATAAGGATAGAAACCTATGAACGAGAGAAGTAAATCAGATGCATAGATTTGCTCAGAGAGCTGTGGGCGGTGAAATCACAGTGAAATCTATCTGGTTGAATGGACTCGTGAGGGCGGTCCGAACCTCTTTGGAGCAGTAGGCACCGACGGCATTCCTCCACCGTTATCCAGGAGGCACACATGCTTGTGTGTGGAGAGTGGCCGGAAACCGGCAAATTGGGTGGCACCGCAGAAGCAATCAGCTTTTGTCCCTGTTAGAAAGGGACAAAAGCTTTTTTTATTGTCCGCCCACTCGTTTCCACACGGAAAGGAAGAACACTTATGCTGAAACCATCCACCGCTGAGATTCAGGGATATGCAAAGGACTACTCCATTGTTCCTCTGTGCCGTGAAATCTATGCCGACATCACAACTCCCATTACGCTACTTCGCAAAATTGCGCAGGTTTCCAACCGTTATTTCCTGCTGGAAAGTATTGAAGGCGGAGAAAAATGGGCTCGCTATTCCTTTCTCGGATATGATCCCGTCCTCCATATCGTCTGCCGCGACCATATCGTCACGACAGAATACGCGGACGGGACCGTCAAAACAGTGACAACGGACAATCCGTACCAGCTCCTTCGGGATTGCATGAGCAAATACAAAGCTCCCAAAATTGAGGGATTCCCCTCCTTTACTGGTGGTCTGGTCGGCTACTATTCCTATCGTATGATCGGATATGCCGAACCTACGCTGAAACTCAGCGAAAGCGATGCCGATGATTTTGACCTGATGCTGTTTCACAATGTCATCGCGTATGACCACTTGTATCAGAAAATTTCCATTCTTGTCAATGTGGAAACCGACAACCTTTTGGAAAACTACGGCGTTGCCTGTGCAGAACTCGAGAAAATCGTAGCACTTATCCGTGATCCCATGCCGCTGCCCAAGGAAACGATTTCCTGTAAGCCGGATTTCCAATGCAATATGACAAAGGACGAGTACTGTGATATTGTCAATAAAACCAAACAGTACATTGTGGACGGCGATATTTTCCAGGCAGTCCTGTCCCGCCGCTGGCAGACACGATACGAAAACAGTCTGTTAAACGCATATCGCGTGCTCCGCACCACCAATCCGTCTCCTTATATGGTATACCTGCACTGCGATGACATCGAAATCATGTCAACGTCTCCGGAAACACTGGTCAAGCTCCAAAATGGTCGTCTGGTCACATTCCCTGTTGCCGGTTCCCGTCCCCGCGGGAAAACAGATGAGGAAGACCGTGCTCTGGAAGCGGATCTTCTGCGCGATGAAAAGGAACTGTCCGAGCACAACATGCTCGTCGATCTCGGCCGCAACGACATCGGTAAGCTATCACACTACAATTCCGTTGAAGTCACGGAATACATGATGATTCATCGCTATTCCCGCATTATGCACATCTGTTCCATGGTCGAAGGCAATATTCTTCCGGATTACGACGCCTTTGATGCCATCGCCACCCTTCTCCCGGCCGGAACACTGTCTGGTGCTCCCAAAATTCGCGCCTGTGAAATCATCGAAGAGTTGGAACCGTGCGGGCGCGGCGTGTATGGCGGCGCACTCGGATATGTTGATTTCACCGGAAATCTGGATGTCTGCATTGCCATTCGCATGGCGGTCAAGAAAAATGGCATCGTCAGCGTTCAGGCAGGCGGCGGCATCGTTGCCGACTCCATACCGGAAAATGAATATCTGGAGTCGCAAAATAAGGCCGGTGCGGTCATCAGTGCCATTGAGCGCGCGGCGGAAGTCGACGCGGACTGAAAAGGGGAGGATTCCATGCTTTTACTCATTGATAACTACGACAGTTTTTCCTATAATGTCTATCAGCTTGCCGGAAGCATTCAGCCGGACATCAAAGTCGTCCGTAATGACTGCATCACCCTGGAAGAAATCCGCAAGCTCCATCCATCCCATATTTTGCTCTCTCCCGGTCCCGGTCACCCGCGCGATGCCGGCATCTGCGAAGACGTGATCCGAGAGTTTGCAGGCAAAATTCCGATACTCGGCGTTTGTCTGGGCCATCAGGCTATCTGCGAGGTTTTTGGTGGTACCATCACACACGCAAAAAAGCTGATGCACGGCAAGCAAAGCGAGGTCACGTTAGATCTTTCCTGTCCGCTTTTTTCCGGTCTTCCAGAAAAAATCAAAGTTGCCCGTTATCATTCGCTTGTCGGTGTCAACCTTCCCCACGAGCTCACCATTGTTTCCACGGATGCCAACGGAGAAGTCATGGCAGTCATGAATCTGGAAAAGAAACTGTTTGGGCTTCAGTTCCATCCCGAATCCATTCTGACCCCAGACGGACGAAGGATGATGGAGAACTTTCTTTCCATCACAATGTAATATCTATTTTTGAATACTATCACAGAAAAGGAGAACTGCAATGATTAAAGAAGCCATCTCAAAGATCGTCATGCGAAAAGATCTTTCATACGAAGAAGCCTATCAGGTTATGAATGAAATCATGAGTGGACAATCCACCCCCACCCAGAACGCTGCATTCCTTGCGGCTTTGTCGACGAAGAGTGCAACGGCGGAAACCATTGATGAGATCTCCGGTTGTGCCGCCGCAATGCGCACCCATGCAATTTCTGTTGATACCGGCGACGTAGAATGCCTTGAGATCGTCGGCACCGGCGGAGACGGCGCACACAGCTTCAATATTTCCACAACATCCCTGTTCATCCTTGCAGCCGGAGGTGTTAAGGTTGCAAAGCACGGAAACCGTGCTGCTTCCTCCCAGAGTGGCGCGGCGGACTGTCTGGAAGCGCTCGGCATCAACATCCAGCAGGAACCGGAAGATTGTGTCCGTCTGCTCCATGATGTCGGTGCATGCTTCATGTTTGCACAGAAATATCACACATCAATGAAATATGTCGGTGCCATCCGCAAAGAGCTGGGCTTCCGCACTGTCTTTAACATTCTGGGACCTATCACGAATCCAGCCAACCCCAAATACCAGCTGCTCGGCGTATACGATGAATACCTTGTGGAGCCGATGGCGCACGTTTTGACCAATCTGGGTGTCAAACGCGGCCTGGTCGTATATGGTCAGGATAAGCTGGACGAAATTTCAATCAGTGCGCCAACCACTATCTGTGATTTTGGAAATGGTGATTACAGGACATACACCATTCAGCCGGAAGACTTTGGATTGTCCCGCGGTCAGAAATCTGACATCGTGGGCGGCACGGCGAAAGAAAACGCTCAGATCACCATGGACATTCTCACCGGAAAAGAATACGGTCCCAAACGAAATATTGTTTTGATGAACGCTGGCTCCGCCTTATACATTGCCGGAAAAGCAGATTCCATTGCAGACGGTATTGCGCTGGCCGCTGCATTGATTGATTCGGGTAAGGCCGCCGCGAAGGTGACGGAACTGGCAAACGCAAGCAACGGAGGACGCTGATATGATTCTGGATGAACTCGCCGCTTACTCACGCCAACGCGTCGAGCAGGATCGGCAGGAAGAGATGCTGTGCGTCTCCTGTGCCCGCGGCACTGCTCCAATCCGTCCACCCTTCTGCTTTGAGCAGACGCTTCGCCGTAAAGGTCTGTCCTTTATCTGCGAAGTCAAAAAGGCTTCCCCCTCCAAAGGCATTATTTCGGAGGAGTTTCCCTATCTGGACATTGCTCGCGAATACGAACGGGCCGGCGCGGATTGCATCTCCTGTCTGACGGAACCAAAATGGTTTCTGGGAAGCAATCAGATTTTTACCGATATCCGCGAACAAGTTTCTGTCCCAATGCTCCGCAAAGATTTTACCGTAGATGAATACCAGATCTATCAAGCAAAACGCATGGGGGCAGACGCCGTCTTGCTCATTTGTGCGATTCTGGACACAAAAACCATCGCGCGCTATCTGGCCATTTGCGAAGAGCTTGGTATGTCAGCCCTGGTCGAAGCGCACGACGAAGCGGAAATTCAATCGGCGGTGGATGCTGGTGCGAAAATCATCGGGGTGAACAACCGCAATCTCAAGAATTTCTCCGTAGACTTCTCAAATGCCGCCCGCCTTCGCGACCGAATTCCCGCCGACTGCCTGTATGTCGCGGAATCCGGTGTGACATGCGCGGAGGATGTCGCCGCACTCCAGACAATCGGTGCAGATGCTGTCCTTATGGGCGAAGTACTCATGCGTGCGAGAGATAAATCTGCCCTGCTGGCACAGATGCGGGAGGCTGCACATGAAAATTAAAGTTTGCGGCCTTACACGCGCACAGGACATCCGCGCTGTCAACGAATTTCAGCCCGATTACGTCGGATTTGTCATCAATTTCCCGAAAAGTCACCGCAGCATTTCTCCCCAGCGAGTTTATGAGCTGACGGAACACTTGCTGCCATCTATCCCCGCTGTCGGCGTCACAGTGAATCAATCCCTACAATTTAATGCCGATTTGCTGGACGATGGCATCGTAGACATCATCCAGCTGCACGGACAAGAAGACGCTGAGTACATCCTCGCCCTGCAGCAGCGCACCGGAAAGCCGGTCTGGAAAGCGTTTTGTATCCGATCCCGTGAGGATCTGGAGCAAGCGCGCTGCAGTCCCGCCGATCTCATCGTGCTGGACAACGGCACCGGCACCGGAGAGGCTTTTGACTGGACGTTGATTCGTGACATCGGACGTCCGTTTATCCTGGCCGGCGGACTCTCCATCAGTAACCTGAAGGATGCCGCCGCAATGCATCCGTTCGCTGTGGACATCTCCAGCGGTGCGGAAACCAACAAACAAAAAGATCCGGGCAAGATCCGGACTCTAATCGAAATAGCAAGGAGTTTACCCTAATGTCCAACGGAAGATTTGGAATTCATGGCGGTCAGTACATCCCGGAAACACTGATGAACGCCGTCATTGAATTGGAAGAAGCCTATCACCAATACAAAAAAGATCCTGATTTCAACGCAGAGCTGGATGCTCTGATGAAAAACTATATCGGTCGTCCTTCCCTGTTGTATTACGCCGAAAAGATGACAAATGACCTCGGCGGCGCAAAAATCTACCTCAAGCGCGAGGATCTGAATCATACCGGTTCTCACAAAATCAACAATGCACTCGGACAGTGCCTGCTCGCGAAACGAATGGGTAAGACCCGTGTGATCGCCGAAACCGGTGCCGGACAGCATGGTGTTGCCACCGCAACAGCCGCCGCTCTGCTTGGCATGGACTGCGAAGTCTACATGGGTCGTCTGGACTGTGAACGTCAGGCGCTGAATGTATACCGTATGCGTCTGCTCGGCGCCAAAGTTCATCCGGTCGACGCCGGGACTGCTACGCTGAAAGATGCCGTTTCGGAAACGTTCCGCGAATGGGTCTCCCGCATCGACGACACGCATTATGTTTTGGGTTCTGTCATGGGACCGCATCCGTTCCCAACCATTGTCCGCGACTTCCAATCCGTCATTTCCAAAGAAATCAAACAAGAACTGCTGGAACGCGAAGGCCGTCTGCCGGATGCCGTCCTCGCCTGTGTTGGCGGCGGGTCCAATGCTATCGGCGCATTTTATCATTTTATTGACGACCCTTCGGTTCGTCTCATCGGATGTGAAGCCGCAGGCCGAGGAATTGATACCTTTGAGACTGCCGCAACCCTTTCCACCGGCCGCCTTGGTATTTTCCATGGCATGAAATCGTATTTCTGTCAGGATGAGTACGGCCAGATTGCACCGGTATATTCCATTTCTGCCGGTCTTGACTATCCTGGCATCGGTCCGGAACACGCAATGCTGTTTGATTCCAAGCGGGCAGAATACGTCGCGATCACGGACGATGAAGCCGTGGATGCCTTCGAATACCTCTCGCGCACCGAAGGCATCATTCCCGCCATTGAGTCCGCACATGCCGTGGCTCATGCCATGAAATTGGCTCCCACCATGGCAAACGATCAGATCATGGTCATCAATCTATCCGGACGAGGCGACAAGGATGTTGCCGCAATGGCTCGTTATCGAGGGGAGGATATTCATGAATAACATAGAAATTTCCGATGCATTTCAACACGGAAAAGCCTTTATTCCGTTTTTGACCTGTGGAGATCCGGATCTTGAAACAACCGAGCGTCTGATCCCGGCCATCGCAGCGGCCGGCGCCGATCTCATCGAACTGGGTATTCCGTTTTCTGACCCGACCGCAGAAGGTCCGGTTATTCAGGACGGTAACCTTCGCGCACTGAATGCCGGCTGCACCACAGACAAAGTATTCGATTTGGTTCGCCGCGTTCGAAAAACAGTAACCATTCCTATGGTCTTCATGACCTATGCCAATGTCGTATATTCATATGGCGCCGAACGCTTTGTCAAAACCGCCTCCGAAGTGGGCATTCAGGGCTTGATTTTGCCGGATGTTCCTTTTGAGGAAAAAAACGAATTCCATCCTCTCTGCAGGCAGTATGGAATTCATCTCATCAGCATGATTGCGCCGACCTCTCACGACCGCATTCGTATGATTGCCGGAGAAGCAGACGGTTTTGTTTACTGTGTCTCTTCGCTTGGTGTCACCGGGGTACGCAGTGAAATTACCACGGACATCGGGGCTATGGTGCGCCTCGTCAAGGAAGTGCGTGACATTCCCTGTGCCGTTGGCTTTGGTATCTCTACACCAGAGCAGGCGGAGGCCATGTCGCGTGTCTCTGATGGCGCTATCGTCGGCTCCGCCATCGTAAAATTGGTCGCCAAGTACGGAAAAGACTGTGTCGAACCCGTTGCACAGTATGTCCGCAACATGAAGCAGGGCTGCCGCTGCGCAGAGCAATAACTATTATCTGTCCATGATCCCGGACTGCCGCACTGCGGCAGTCCGTTTGTCGCAAAAGGAGTGTTTGAATGAAAATTATTTCCCTCATGGAAAACACCTCTGCCCGTTCCGATCTCATAACCTCCCACGGTCTCAGTCTCTATCTCGAAACGGAACAATACAATATTCTTTTCGATTTTGGTCCAAATAACAGCATCATCCGCAACGCCAAAACGCTGGGAATTGATCTGACTGCGGTAGACTTTGCTGTGCTCTCCCATGGACACTACGACCACGGCGGCGGATTGTCTGCATTTCTTTCTGTCAACCACACCGCCCCGGTATACATCCGAAATTCTGCGTTTCGTCCCTACTTCAGCGGCACCCGTTCCATTGGAATCGATCCTTCCCTGCGAGAGCATCCACAAATCCATGTAACCGGCACGACACATCGCATCAACGACACGGCGAAGCTGTTTTCCGGCATCGTCGAACGCCGGTTTTTCGCTGAATCCAACCGTGTTCTGCTCATGCAGGGCCCAAACGGTGTCACCCAACCAGATGACTTTTCACACGAACAATGCCTGCTGCTTCAGGAAGGGGAATATTGTATTCTGATTGCCGGCTGCGCACACAACGGAATCGTCAACATTCTGGAACGTGCTGAGCACATTGCCGGTCGTCCCATGACTCATGTGATCTCCGGCTTTCATCTATGTCAGCCGTCCAAACATATCCATGAATCCAAAGCTACCGTCCAATCGATTGCTGCCGAGCTTTCCAAACGTCCCTCGCAGTACTATACCTGCCACTGCACCGGCTTCCCTTCCTATGAAATTCTGCACCGGGAAACGTCTGGACAAGTGCAGTATCTGTCCGCCGGAGATATTCTGACTTTTCCATCTTCTCGTCACAATTATTGCAATTTTATAAAATGCAAATTGTAAAAAATCTATTTTTATGCATTTTCTCCGTCGTTTTATTCGCATTTTTTCCTAATATCCAAATGTATACGAACTTTTTATGCAAGAAAACTTTTTTTGTTTTTTCATTGCATTGTGCCTTTCGTCTGGTGTATAATAATCGGGTATGGAATTATGTGGCGCAGATAACGACCATCCCTTTCTCCATTACATCGTCGCTATCTGCACACTGTATCAAAGTAAGGAGCTGATATACTGTGCCAAAAACAATAAATATTACAGAGACCGTTCTTCGCGACGCAAACCAGTCTCTGTGCGCAACCCGTATTCCAATTGAAGATTTTGTAGATATTTTGGATACGATGGATCAGGCCGGTTACTATTCTGTAGAGTGCTGGGGCGGTGCAACCTTTGATTCCTGCCTTCGTTATCTGAACGAAGATCCATGGGAGCGTCTGCGTACCATTCGCAAGCACATGCCAAACACAAAGCTGCAAATGCTGCTGCGCGGTCAAAATATCCTCGGGTACCGCCACTATTCTGATGAAGCGGTACGAGGTTTTGTTAGAAAATCCGTAGAAAATGGAATTGATATTATCCGTATTTTTGACGCACTAAACGATCTGCGCAATATTGAAGTTGCTGTCGATGAATGCCTCAAGGCCGGTGCCGAAGCGCAGGGTGTTATGTGCTACACCAAAAGTCCAGTTCATACACTGGAAAAATACGTGGAACAGGCAAAGGCCTTGGAACGCATGGGTTGTCAATCTCTCTGCATTAAGGACATGGCAGCCTTGCTCTCCCCAAAGGAAGCCTACGACCTGGTCAAGGCACTCAAGGAAAACTGCAGTCTGAAAGTCGTTGTCCATACTCATGATACTACCGGGCTCGGCTCTATGACACTGCTCAAGGCAGTGGAAGCCGGTGCTGACGTGATTGACTGTGCTATTTCCCCGTTTGCCAGCGGCACTTCTCAGCCGTGTACGGAATCCATGAATTATGCGCTGAAGCAGTTCGGATATGAGTCCGGCTTGAAGGAAGACAAACTGACCGCAATTAAGACCCATTTTGCTCCCGTCAAGCAAAAGTTTCTCGATAACGGACAGATTAACCCCTATGTCATGGCAACCAATGCCGACGGCCTGATTTATCAGGTTCCAGGCGGCATGCTGTCCAATCTGATTGCCAACCTGACCGATATGCACGCCATGGATAAGTTCGATGAGGTTCTGGCTGAGATCCCGAATGTTCGTAAAGACCTGGGATATCCACCGCTTGTTACTCCTTTGAGCCAGATGGTCGGCTCCCAGGCAACGGTCAACGTGATTGTAGGCGAACGCTACAAGAATTTCCCGAAAGAGATCATTGCATACCTCCGCGGTGAGTATGGACGCGCACCGGGTGAAATCAATCAGGAAATCGTCAAGATGGCTTTGGGTGATGAAAAGCCGATGACGGAGCGCATTCATGTTCCCAATGAGCTTCCGGAAGCGCGCAACAAGGCTGCAGAGATTATTGGCTGCAAGCCGGAAGAAGTCAGCGAGGAGGACGTTCTGTCCTATGTTGCATTCCCGCAGCAGGCAGAAGCATTTTTCCGCTACCGCGAAGAACATAAAGGGATCAAAGTGACATATGCGGTACAAAAGATCGAAGACTAAGGAGGAATCATTATGATATTAGGCGTTGGCGAATCTCTTCTCATCGCATTAGTCGGTTTCTGTACCGTCTTCGCAATGCTTCTCTTCCTGATTCTTGTCATCAAAATTATTTCCGCTGTTGTTATGAAGCTGGAAGGCCACAACACCCCTGCTGTAGCCCCCGTCCCTGCCTCTGCAGAGAAACTCGATACCACTCCCGCGAAACCGTGGGATGGCAAACTGCAGCTGATTGACTGTGACGAAGAGACTGCAGCTTGTATTATGGCAATTATCAGTGAAGAAACCGACATTCCGCTGGACAAACTTCAGTTCCGGCGCATCGCGGCTTTGTAAAGAAGGGACGGAACACTATGAGTAAATATATTGTAACCATCAATGATAAACAGTATGAAGTAGAGGTAGAGTGCGGAAATGCTTCTGCAACGTATATCGGAACCGCACCAGCTCCCCAGGTTGTCGCTGCCCCGGCAGCTACTCCTGCTGCTCCTCAGGAGACTGCTCCGGCTGCCGCTGCCCCGGCAGGTTCCGGCGATCCTGTCAGTGCTCCTATGCCTGGTAAGATCCTGGAAATCCGTTGTCAGGTTGGTCAAGCGGTACACAGCGGTGATGTTTTATTTATTCTCGAAGCAATGAAGATGGAAAATGAGATCTTTGCCGGCAAGGATGGTACCGTCACTTCTGTATGCACCACACAGGGTGCTTCTGTGGACACCGGTGCTGTTCTCGCAACTGTTCAGTAAGCGGGAGGGATTCACATATGTTTTCTATCTCTGAAGTTATTTCCGGAGTTTTGAGCGAATCCGGTTATGCAGCGCTGTTCACCACCGGCCTGGATGGTTGGAAGTCATTGGCAATGATTCTGATTGCATTTGTCCTCTTATACTTGGGCATCGCTAAAAAATTCGAACCGCTGCTGCTCGTTCCGATTGCTTTTGGTATGTTGCTGGCCAATCTGCCGAATTCCGGTATCATGGAAGAAGGCGGTCTGCTGTACTATTTTTACAAAGGCGTAGAATTCGACATCTATCCACCGCTTATTTTCCTTGGTGTCGGTGCAATGACGGATTTCGGCCCACTGATCGCCCGCCCCTCTTCCCTGATTCTCGGCGCGGCAGCCCAGTTTGGCATTTTCACTGCATTTCTGGGCTCTATGCTGCTGTGTGGTTTCCCAGTCACTGTTGCTGCTGCGATCGGTATCATCGGAGGAGCTGACGGCCCAACTGCTATTATGGTAACCTCTCAGCTGGCACCAGAATATCTGTCGGCCATTGCCATTGCAGCTTATTCTTACATGGCACTGATTCCAATGATCCAGCCTCCCATTATGAAGGCATTTACCTCAAAGAAGAATCGTGCCATCAAAATGACACAGCTTCGTGAGGTCTCCAAGACAGAAAAAATTATCTTCCCAATTGCCGTAGCCACGGTCGTTATTCTGCTTCTGCCGGATACGGCTCCACTGATTGGCATGCTGATGCTCGGAAACCTGTTTAAGGAGTCCGGTGTAACGGATCGTCTGTCTGATACGGCACAAAATGCAATGGTCAACACGCTTTCGATTCTGTTGGGTACGTCTGTTGGCGCGACTGCAGCAGCAGAAACCTTCCTGACCTGGAATACCATTATGATTGTGGCAATGGGTCTGGTTGCCTTTGCTCTGTCCACCTTTGGCGGCGTCATCTTCGGAAACATTATGTGTTGGGTCACCAAAGGAAAAGTCAATCCACTCATCGGTGCTGCAGGTGTTTCTGCTGTCCCGATGGCTGCCCGTGTTGCCCAGCAGGTCGGTCAGAAAGAAAATCCATCCAACTTCCTGCTCATGCATGCTATGGGCCCGAATGTTGCGGGCGTCATCGGTTCCGCTGTCGCCGCTGGCTTCTTCCTGACGTTAGTTCCTATGCTCGGATAACATCATACAAAAACACCAAAAGGAATCTCTCGGTTTTCCCCGTTGAGATTCCTTTTCTGTTCGCCCAAAAACAAATTGGACTTCAAATAATTTTCCACAATCGGTACGGTTTTCCATACTGTCTCTTCACACATTCACAACTTTCCATTTTCACACCCCGTCAACCATGATATAATAACCTAAACGCATCGCACAGCAAGGAGGCTTTTCTATGGAGAAAAATAAAATATATCGCGCAGAAATTATCGGCTATACCAGCGATGGCGCTTCTGTTGCCCGCATTCATAATATGGTAGTTTTTGTCCCCGGCGGTGCTGTTGGCGACCACTGTGATATTCGTATTTTAAAAATCACGAAAAATCACGCATATGGGAAAATTGAACGCGTCTTTATTCCTTCCCGTCACCGTATTGAACCAGAATGCCCACAGGCATCCAAATGTGGAGGCTGTTGTTTCTGGCATATCAGCTATGAGGAAGAATTGCGGGCAAAAAAGAAAAAAGTTTCCGACGCCATGCACCGAATTGGCGGCATAGACTTAGAACCGGAAGGCATTTGCCCGGCAGAACAAATTACCCGTTATCGCAACAAGGCTCAGTATCCTGTTGGACGTTCAGAGGATGGTATTGTCACTGGTTTTTACCGTGTGCGCAGCCATGATATTATTCCCACGGATTCTTGTCTGATTCAAACAGAACTGGCCAATCTACTGACTGCCAGTGTACGCAACTGGATGACAGAATACAACATTCTTCCGTATGATGAGAAAACCGGAACGGGCCTGATCCGTCATATTTTTATCCGAACCGGATTTGCTACCGGTCAGGTCCTCCTGTGCTTGATCGCCCGAAGCGCAAAAATTCCCCATGCAGATGCCCTGATTGCAGCTGCTCGCCGCACGGTTCCCGGTCTGTGCAGCGTTATGGTAAATGTCAACAACAAACCAGGCAACACGATCTTAGGACCTCGTTATAACACACTGTGGGGTACCGGTTTTATGGAAGATATCCTGTGTAGGAATCGTTTTCGTATCTCTCCTGCCTCATTCTATCAGGTCAACCGTGCCCAGGCAGAGCGTTTATACGACTGTGTCCTCTCTTATGCCAATCTGGATAATACACAAACCGCATTGGATCTTTATTGCGGAGTAGGAACCATTACATTAGCGCTGGCCCATCAAGCCAAGTCCGTTATCGGCGCAGAAATTGTTCCGCAGGCAGTAGAAAATGCAAAACAAAATGCAACACTCAATCGCATCTCCAACGCAGAATTTTTCTGCGGTGATGCCGGACAGACTGCACAAATGCTCGCAGAGCGCGGACTGACTCCTGATGTCATTGTTGTTGATCCGCCACGAAAAGGGCTGGACGACACAACAATTGACGCAGTTATTCGCATGTCTCCCCCTCATATTGTATATGTATCCTGCGATCCCGCCACACTCGCACGAGATGTCAAGAAATTCTCCGAAAAAGGGTATTGCGTGAAGAAATATAAAGTGTTTGATTTATTCCCGCGAACATCCCATGTGGAGACGGTAGTATTGATGTCAAGGATTGAGGAATAAAGTGTGAAAAACCGCTTATTTCCGCTATTTTCGGTAGTATTGGCGGACATCCAAATCACCAACTCACCTGTTCGGAAGTATGCGAGAGAACATATCTGCCCAAGCGGAAAACAGGTAAAAAAATTGAGTTACTGGATTGGATGTCATAGCCTAACAGCAGTTTAGCACACTCGACTGTTTTGGAAATTGAGTGAGCGGAATAGATAACAAATAGCTTTGGTAATCTTTTAGAAAATGAATTAGCCCGTTGTTTATACCATACGCCAAAGCATTACAGATGGAACGGCATATTTGCTTTCTGAGCAACCTCATTCATCAATAGTAGAAATTAACAAGGATTATTTGATGAGTTTAGTGCGGAATTTATTTCTTGGAGCTACAATAGAATCCGGTTATAGATTAAACTAACTTTTTATACTACTAGTGCTAAACGAAAGAATATGATAGTAATATTGTCAACGGTACGTTCGCAAATGCGTATCATCACAGTATAGAAGGACTTATATCCACTGGTTCCCTGACATCAAAATTGCAGTTTTCTAATGCCGAACAGATGATGTCATGGAGTCTGAATGATTGAATGGTTAATTATAAAA
>CAYLXH010000041.1:0-15535 GCA_964387535.1 uncultured Butyricicoccus sp.
GAACCCACGTGTTCAGCTTGGAAGGCTGACATTCTACCATTGAACTACACCCGCATGTTTTTCACAATGCTTATATATTATATCAATGGAGTAATAGGTTGTCAAGCATTTTTTAAAACTTTTATTATGAACCGAGTTTGCTTTGGAACAGGGGGAGATAGACCGTAATCATCGTTGCGACCAACGTTACGATAAACACGGCAATCAGCAGTCGCTGCATCCATTTCAACTGCTGTTTTTTGGCTGTCAGGGTGTCCGGAACGGCCTTGCGCTTATCGGATTCGAGCTGTTTGACCTGGTTCATGAGTCGCACGGTGGGAATGAGCAGCACCACCAGAAGGACGAGCAATAGGATTCTCCAGAGCTGCATGATACATTCCTCCCATGTTGTTTGAGGCTATTATACGGTGTTCCAGCGGAAAAGTCAAAGACAATCTTCCAGGCATACCATTGTTGTGCGCCGGCGAGAGAGCAGGGGCAGTACGGTCAGGCACTGCCCCTGCTGTGTGTCTCAATCCGCACCGAAGCTCTCGAGCAGGGAATGGAAGTCGCTCTGAGAGATGGTATACCGATAACCGCTTCCGTCCACATCGACGAGATATTCCCGTGAGCCGCCTTTACTCATCGAGAGCGTGTGACGAGTTCCATCGGTGAGTCGAACGGTCAGCGACAGAAGTTCGTCTCCAGAAACGGATTCTTCTGACACGGATATCGCATGGAGTGAGGTGAGCGAGAGATACAGCTGGTTGATGGCGTCGGAGTCCATCGTGTCTCCATCCAGTGTCCCCGTGATGGTATCCGTGTCCTCTTCTTCCTGTTCCTCTGCCGGAACGTAGGTCAAGGATGCAGTATATGTATGACCATTGTAGGTCAGGCGAGCACGCTGGAGTTCCCGTTTGGCAAAGGCCAGAAGGTAGGGAGAACGGTATTCCGTCCAGTCCAGATCATCAAGAAAGGCAAAGTATTCCGCGGAACAGCAGTAGATCGTATCGCCTCCCTGAGTCATCACATAGACAAGACCATCTTCCGTGTTGCCGATCAGCAGAGTAACGTCTTCATTGGAAAAGGAAAGTGCAATGTGGGCACGGGGCTCATCCAGGCCGTATTGTTTCCGGTCAGACTGCGTGGCATGGTTCTTGGCAACCGACTGTGCGGTCAGTCCGCTCTGAAGGTTGGACAGGATGCCGCTGCTCAATGCGTCATCGTCGGCATCCCATCGTTCGGGTTCGGTTAGGAGAAACGTGGAATATGCCGAGGAGACATCGGAATCCATGTCGTCGGTATTGCGCCGCTCGATGGAGAGTGCGGTGCCGTGCTGTGTCTCAATGGTCATGGCAGTCAGCGAGGAGGACAACGTGTAGTAGGAGCCGAGCACAGACAGAGAGAGATAGGAGTCACGCTCCTGCAACAGCGTCTCTACCGTGCTTGAGGATACAAAACAGACGTCGGAGCTATCCTGGGTGAGACAGTAGGTGCCGCCAAGTGTGTCAGATGTGAGACCAAAGATCAGGGTGTTTTTCGTACCGTCGTTTTGGGTGATCGTGATGACATCGTGTTTGGCGCCCTCATCCAGCCCATAACGATCCAGATCGGTGGAAACGGGATCAATCAGTGTGCCGGATACCGAACAGGCCGTGGACAGCAGAGAGGACAGGGAGTTCTGGTCATAGGAGCCGGAGCGGTCGCCCACCACAGTGTATTCGGTGCCGGAATCATCGGTCTTGATTTTTACGGTAAAGGAGCTGCCGTTACGCAGAGAGACCGTAATTTTGCGTATCTCCTCGCTGTCCATGTCCGTGAGGGAGACGGTTTCGGTATCGTCCTCGTCGGTTGCGGGATGAGTTACGAGCAGCGCATAGACGCCGCCGAGCAGTGCTACGGCGAGCAGAGGAAGGAGCAGTCGCTTGTTTGGCAGAGTCATTACAGATGCCTCCTCTGGAAAAAGACCACAAGGGCGTACAGGAACAAGAATACCGGAATAAACAATAACAGTAAGAAGATGAGATAGGTGGCGGTTGTGCTCAGCGTCAGCGGTTCTGCATCCATGGATTTGGACGGGATGGAAAGTAATGTGGTGTCCGGCTGCATGACGGACAGTGTATTGCTCAAAAAGCTCTTGTTGAGCAGGCTGGATGACTGCATGAGCTGATCGGTCATCATCAGGGCGGAGGAACAGACGAAAATCTGACCACCGTCCTCATTTCCGGTGTACTGAGCGAGCGCGGCGAGGGCAAACGGACCATCCGTATCGCTGTCCTGTTTCTCGTAAGAATCGTACGTGGTTTCTGCTTTGATTGGGCGGGAATACGACGTATTTCGAGAGGAAAGCAGCGTTTCTACAGTGCGGTCATTGATCGTATCGTCAATCTGCACCGTCAGCGATTTGGCGTCTGGTGTGACGATGACCTGGTCAGACGTGGTGTACAGGGCTTCGTTGGACTCCGTTTCCTCGAGCGAAGCGAGGATGTAGCGGGCGTCACTGATGTTGTATTCCGCGTCAAGCACCATATCTGACTGTACCGTAATGCCCCACTCCCTGAGATAGGAGTACAGGTGATCCAGAGCGGTAGGGCTCTCGGTGCCGTCGAAAATCAGAAGGTCACCGCCGGACTTCACATAGTCGTCCAGTGCGTTGAGCTCATCCTCTGTGTAATCTTTCTGCGGCAGGCTGAGCACGAGTACGGAGGAGTTGTCGGGAATATCCTCTTCGGCCAGCGTGAGTTCGTCGACGGAGTATCCGGAGGTCTCAAGCAGACCGGTGAACTCGCTGGATACACTCTCGTTATGCCCGCGCAGGATGTAGGCATACGGCGTATCCTCGCTGGTTACCGCGAGCAGGGCGGAGGTCAGTGTGCTTTCTCCGCAGAATCCGGTAACGGAGGTGTAGCCGGAGGAGGAGTCGGAGGACGTGTCATAGAAATCTACCAGATTGAGTACGCGTGACTGCTTGCCGCACTGAACAATCAGGCTGCCCTCGGAGACGCGGCTGGACAGCTCGCTGAATTCTTCCACTGCCGAGGGATTCTGATATGGGTCAATATAAGACAGGCTGAGCCGGTCTGTCCGGTTGTCGTATTTGTCAAGCAGGATGTCGACATAATTGCCGTAGGTGCTGGAGGAAAGGTCATTTTCACTCATCAGAATGGTGATGGTGACGTCATCCTCGAGGGAATCCAGAACATCATATGTGTCTTGGGAAATGCTGTACATCTTGCTGGCAGTTAAATCCAGGTTGAGATCAAAGCGGTCATTTAGGTTGGTACAGATCAGATTGAGTAAAATCACGGCGGCGATGACGAGCGCGACGGAGCCCGAGGACAACATAAACCGCTTGGTGCGCTTGATGTTGTGTCCCAGCGCAAGGCGATGCCGGATATCCCGGCGAGTTCCGGCTGGGGTGCGGGCGTTGGCCCGATAATACAGCAGGAAGCATACCAGGAAAGAGAGGGTCAGCACGATGGGAACCGGAAGGATACCGGTATCATACACAAAGCAGAGTAAGAAGGTGTCGACACTCAGAAGCACAGAGGGAATCGCCGCAAACAATGCGATGAGGCCGTGGGGGAACACGGTTTGGCGGGAGCGGAGAAAGACAGCGGCCGCCAGTGCTGCTATGAGCAGGACGACAAACAGAATGATGCAGAGATATTGTATCATGACTTCCCTCCATTAATGTCTGCGCCGCTCGAGGACACGGGCGGTGAAAAATAGGAATGATGCGGTGAACGACAGGAAATACATCAGGCTGCTGAAGGAAAACTGGGCGGATAAGAATGTGTCATAGCGAGTGAACACCGAAAACCAATGGAGTACTGAGGCAAGAGTGCCGCTGGCAGAGCTGCTGAGAGAATCAATCAGATACAGCATGAGAAACAAGGCAAATGAGAGAACGGCAGCGATCAATTGACTTTCCGTGATGGAGGACAAAAACAGCCCGATAGAGACAAACAGCATCGCAGCGCACAGCAAAGCAAGATAGCAGCCGACGGTGGTCTGCCAGGCCAGCGTGCCGCCGCACAGGATAATGACCAGCCAGGGCAGTGTGACGGCCAGACAGCATAGTATAACGCTCATGGCGGCGAGAAATTTACCCAGGACAATGTCCCATACCCGTACTGGTGCCGTGAGAAGCAGACGGTCGGTACCTTGGCGGTATTCCTCGCTGAACAGGCGCATTGTGAGAATGGGTGTCATAAACAGCAGGATGGTGAGCAAAAAGGCAAACGGGGAAGTCAGATCGCTGGAGGACCCGAGGACACAATAGGCAAAAAAAATCAGATTTGCGATCAGAGCAAAGACTCCGATATAGACAAAGCCCAGCGGTGAGCGGAAAAAGCTCTGAAGATCGCGCTTACGGATCGTATTCATTTGCGGGATTTCCTCCTTTGAAACAGATGGCGTCGCGGATGTGGAGCGGCGCTGCCGGAATCCGGCGTCTCGGGTGGATCCGTTGCCGGGACATCCGAGTCGGTCAACTTCAGGAAAATATCCTCCAGGCTGGCTTCCAGCTGCCGCATGGAGAGAATGGCGAGTTGGTTTTGGGACAGGCAATCGAACACATCGCGGCGGATGTCAGAGTCGGGCTCTGCTGCGATGCGGTAGGTGGATTTCAACCCGTCCTCTTGGGTCAGAACGGCGTCTACGACACCGGGAACGGCACGCAGAATGGGAAGAATCCGTTCCGCCTCACCTTCGATCATCATTTCCAGCTGGGTAGCGTGCGTCAAGCGTTGAGCCAGCTCATGAGTGGTACCGTCAGCGACAATCTGCCCCTGATGGATGACAAGGACGCGGTCACAGACTTCCTGTACCTCCGGAAGGATATGGCTGGACAGGATCACGGTGTGGTTTGCGCCGAGCGTGCGGATCATACTGCGGATTTCAATGATCTGCTTGGGGTCCAGCCCGACGGTAGGTTCATCCAGAATGAGTACCTTGGGATCACCGATCAACGCCTGAGCCAGTCCGACCCGCTGCCGATAGCCTTTCGAGAGGTTGCGGATCAGGCGCCCGGTGACCTCCTCCAGTCCGGCGCGGGACAGTACAGACGCCATGTGGTCGTGTTTGTCCAGCGTACACTTTTTCAGACGGTATACAAAATCGAGATATTCCGACACAGTCATGTCGGGATACAGCGGCGGCACCTCCGGAAGATAGCCGATCAGACGACGAACCTCTTCGGGGTGCTCCTGCGTGGATTTCCCGTCGATGGTCACGGTTCCGTCGGTGGCTTCCAGACAGCCGGTGATGATATTCATTGTTGTGCTTTTTCCGGCGCCATTTGGCCCGAGAAAGCCGACGATTTCCCCTTCTTTGACGGAAAAGGACAAGTTGCGGATCGCGGTGGCAGCGCCGTATTGCTTGGTAAGATGACTGACCTGTATCATGCGGATTCCTCCTGAATGGGCGGAGCGATCGGTGACCGCCGTGATGTCGATCGGAAGAAGAACGAAAGAAGGATCATGAATTTCCTCATTTTGGCAAGTGCTTCTTCAAACTAGAATCAGTGTAGCAGTGCTGTGTGTTGGTTGTGTGAACAACCGGCGGTTTTCTGTTGAACCTATGTGGAATCTATTAGGATTTGCCCCGGTTGATGACAAAGTTTAACGGTCGAGCTGTTGCAATGAAGCTGGGAAACCCGTATAATAAAAGAGTACCTACGATTTGTAACACAGAGGGTTTTTACTTCACAGCAGGAGGTTGCCAGGATGGAAAAACTGAGAGTAGGCGTTGTGGGCTGCGGCGAAATCGGCCGGGAACACATCGCAAGAATTACTAATAAATTCTCCGGGGCGGATGTTGTTGCGATTTCCGATGTCTTTGTCGAGGGCGCACGTAAGGTCGGGGAACCGCTCGGCGCCAGCATTTACAATAACAGTGCGGATCTGGTATATGATGACGATGTCGATGCGGTAATCTGCACCAGTCCGGATGTCGCACATCTTGAGACAATTATGCAGTGCATTGAGGCGGAAAAGCCGATCTTTTCCGAGAAGCCGCTGAGTACCAGCGCTGCGGAATCCCGCGCGATTGTCGAGGCAGAGATGCGCACCGGACGCCATCTGGTACAGGTCGGATTTATGCGCCGGTATGACCGGGGCTTCCGTCAGATGAAGCAAATGCTGGAGGACGGAAAGTTTGGTGAAATCCTATACTCTCGCTGCACCCATTGGGCGGTTTCCGTAGGCCGTGATTATGACAATCAGATGGTCATCACCGATGCCTCGATTCATGAGATCGACACGCTGCGTTGGCTGATGAACGATGAATATGAGTCGGCACAGGTCATTATTCCCAAGGAGACCTCGCGCACGCACACGCAGCTGCGCGATCCGCAGATACTGATGCTGCGCTTCAAGAGCGGATGTGTTGCGATTGTCGAAGTATTTATGAACAGTGGCCTGGGCTTTGACATCAACTGTCAGGTTGTCTGCGAAAACGGGATTATTGATTTGCCGGGACCGGCCTATCCGACGTACCGGCAGAAGGGTGGACTGGTGGTTCCGATTGAACAGGACTGGAAACGCCGTTTTGTGCATGCCTATGACAATGAGATCCAGGATTGGATTAATTCGACGCTCAAGGGAGAGGTCAATGGTCCGAATGCGTGGGATGGCTATGTCTCGAATGTTGTCATGGAAGCCCTGTTGGATGCGCAGGTGTCCGGCGATGTGGAGTTGATTACAACGGGCCCGAAACCGGATTTCTACAAATAATATCTGTGAGGACAACACCGCTGCCGGTATCAGGCAGCGGTGCTTTTGCGTTTTTTTTGACTTTAGATTGATTTTTGAAAAAAGAAATGATAAAATAATAACGGACGACAGAGGTTGGCTCTGTCCGGTTTCTTTCCGCTGAGGCCTAGGCGGTGGAAGCCCTTGTCCGCTTTTGTTGTTGTATTGCGGGAAAACCACTGTGTGTCAAAGCATGGTGGTTTTCTCGTTTCCGGATTGGAGGAGAAAATCATGAGGATACCGCAGTTTGACCGGCGTTCTCCGCTGCAGCGGGAGTGGGATTCTCTGTGCAAAAAGGAGAACAGTCTCCGGGAACGGAAACAAAAGAAAAAAGAATCTGCGCTCAACCAGATGCTCGAGGAAAAGGTTCCTCCCAAATTACAGGAAACCTTGGATTTGGCGTTTGAAAAAGCCTTTGCGTTGGTGTTTGAAAAGGGCACGGGAATGATTGAAAAGACCTGCCGCAAGGAAACCAGAGAAAAGGAGTTTCAGCTCAACCAGTGTGCCGATGAAATCTATCGCAGTCGGAAATCCCTTCATGCGTTTTCCAAGCGTGCCACACAGGCCAATGCCGTCAACCTCGCGCTGTCGGGTGTGTCCGGCATTGGCTTGGGATTGTTGGGCATCGGAATCCCGGACATTCCCGTATTCACGGGAATGCTGCTCAAGAGCGTATATGAGACGGCAATGAGCTATGGGATTGATTACAATAAGGACTATGAAAGATATTTCATACTTATTGTTATTGAAGGGGCCGTCTCATACGGAGCACATTTTAAGCAAGTGGATGATGCGGTAGAGGCATACATTGAGGATCTGGCTCTGCCGGCCGACTATCAGTCTGCGGAACAGATTGCCCGGACGAGTCGCGCGCTGTCCAACGAACTGCTGTATATGAAGTTCTTGCAGGGAATTCCGGTTGTCGGAGCAGTCGGGGGTGCATACGATGCCCTCTTTATGAAGGCGGTGTCCGAATATGCCACGCTGAAATACAAAAAACGGTTCCTGTTGAGCCGCCAATCGGAGGAATAGGGCCCAAGAGGAACAACGGAACCGTCCACCGAGATAGGGAAAAACCCCCGTCCATTCTTATCGAATGGACGGGGGTTCGTTGCATCATGGAGCAAAATAAACGGATTGACGGTCAGCGCGTGAGCGTGTCGGACTCGGCGCGCAGGATGGTTGCGCCGCCAACGACGACATCGCCCTGGTACAGCACGACGGCCTGGCCGGGAGAGATGGCGCGTTGCGGCTGGTCAAAGTCCACGCGGATGGTGTCGTCGCTCAATTGGGTGACCACGGCGCCCTGTTCTTGCTGGTGGTAGCGGATCCGGGCGGTAACGCGCACCGGACCGTCCAGATGCTCACAGGAGATCAGATTGAGTTGGTTGGCGGTCAAGGATGGTGCGAATAATCCGGAGCGCGGCGTCAGTGTGACCGTGTTGTCCGGAACGGAGGTTTTCTGTACATACAAGCGCTCAGAGGAGGACACACCCAGGCCGCGGCGCTGTCCGACGGTGTAGTGGATAATGCCCTTGTGAGTGCCGAGGACGTTGCCGTCGGTATCCAGAAACGCACCGGGCGGATACTCTTTGCCGGTGAAGCGGCGCAGGAAGGCGGCGTAATCGCCATCCGGCACAAAACAAATGTCCTGGCTGTCATGCTTGCGCGCGTTGACGAATTGCTGCTGTTCGGCGATCTGGCGCACTTCGGTCTTTTGCAGGCCACCGAGGGGGAACAGGGTGTGAGCGAGCTGCTCCTGCGTCATGGCGTAGAGGACATAGCTCTGATCCTTGCTGTCGTCTGCGGCCTTTTTGAGCAGCCAGCGGCCGGAGCCGACGTCGTAGTCGATGCGGGCGTAGTGACCGGTAGCGATGTAGTCGCACTCCATCTCTCGTGCGCGACGATAAAACCGCTCGAATTTCAGATAGCGGTTGCAGTCGATGCACGGGTTGGGGGTTGTGCCGGTCTCATAGGCGTGAACAAACCGGCAGATGACATCCTTTTGAAAGGATTCCGTAAAATTAAAGACGAAGAAGTCCATATCCAGGCGGTTTGCCACGCTGCGGGCGTCAAATACGTCGTCGATGCTGCAGCAGGTGGACTGCCGCGGCTCCCCGATGGTTTCGTTGTCATACAGGCGCATGGTGGCGCCGATGCAGTCATAGCCCTGCTGACCGAGCAGATAGGCGGTGACGCTGGAATCCACGCCGCCGCTCATGGCGACCAGTACACGGCTCATGGAGCACACTCCTTTCAGGCTGTTGTTTCGGGACAAAAGCAAAGCCCTCTCGCCACGAAACAGAGAGGGCTTTGCGTCATGACAGTTAGATGGTGTCGATTACAATGCCGCTGACATCCGCACTGAGGTTTGCGCCGGTCAGTGGGTGTTCCCAGGAGGAAATAATGCGGCTGGCCAGTTCGTCCTCGACCTTTTTCTCGATCGTGCGGCGCAGATTGCGTGCACCATACTTGATCGAGAATGATTGCTCCACGAGCCAGTCGACGGCCTTGTCGTCCCAGGTGAGACGGATGCCGTTTTCTGCCAGCGCGCTGCGCAGCTGACCGAGCAGAATGGCAGAGATCTGACGGAAGTCGTCCTTGGTCAGGTGGTCAAACGGAATAATTTCGTCGATGCGGTTGAGGAATTCCGGACGCATCAGCTCATTGAGCGCCTTCATGGACTTGCTCTCGTCCTGCTCGGAGATGGACTTGCCAAAGCCGACCGAACCGCTGCCGGCGCGGTCGGAGCCGGCATTGGAGGTCATGATGATGACTGTGTGCTCAAAGGAGACCGTGCGGCCCTGTGCGTCCGTGATGCGGCCGTCGTCCAGTACCTGAAGCAGGATGTTCAGGACGTCCGGGTGCGCCTTTTCGATTTCGTCGAACAGGACGACGGAGTAGGGGCGGCGGCGGATCTTTTCTGTGAGCTGTCCGGCCTCATCAAAGCCGACGTAGCCCGGAGGCGAACCGATCAGACGGGACACTGTGTGTTTCTCCATATATTCCGACATATCCAGGCGGATGAGCGATTCCGGTGTGTCGAACAGATCTTCGGCCAGAGCCTTAACCAGCTCGGTCTTGCCGACGCCGGTGGGACCAACGAACAGGAAGGAGACCGGCTTTTTCTTCGGGCTGATGCCGGCACGCGAACGGCGAACGGCGTGCGCCACGGCGGTGACCGCCTTGTTCTGCCCGACGACGCGCTGGTGCAGACGCTCCTCCATGCCGGTCAGGCGGGAGAACTCCTGCTCACAGACCTTGGAAGACGGAACACCGGTCCACAGCTCGATGACCGAGGCGAGGTGTTCGGAGGTCAGCTCCGGCACCGGAATGCGGCGCAGCTCGTCGAGCTGGTTTTGTACCTGCAGCTCACGACTCTTGAGTGTTGCCATGCGCTCGTATACCTCGTTGTTCTGTTCTATTTGAAGCAGATCGTCCTGCTCGGCGTGAATGGCGTCCATTTCGTCACTCAGCGCAGGAATCTGTGCGGTGACCGGGGAGTCCAGGTTCAGCCGCGAGCACGCCTCATCAATCAGATCAATCGCCTTATCCGGCAGGAACCGGTCGTTGATGTAGCGTTCTGACAGGACGGCAGCCTGATGACAGATGTCATCCGAAATGGAAACGCCATGGAAGGTTTCATAATAGCCGCGAATTCCCTTGAGGATCTCCGTGGTATCCGCGATGGACGGCTCTTCGATGGTGACCGGCTGGAAACGGCGCTCCAGTGCGGCGTCCTTTTCGATGTATTTGCGGTATTCGGCGTAGGTTGTCGCGCCGATGACCTGAATCTCACCGCGGGACAGCGCCGGCTTGAGAATGTTGGCAGCGTTCATGGAGCCCTCGGCGTCGCCGGCGCCCACAATGTTGTGCACCTCATCAATGACAAGAATGATGTTTCCGAGTGATTTGATCTCGTCAATCAGTCCTTTCATTCGGCCTTCAAACTGACCGCGAAACTGGGTTCCGGCGACCAGAGAGGTCAGGTCGAGCAGATGCACTTCTTTTTTTTGCAGCTTGTAGGGGACGTCGCCGCGGGCAATGCGCAGCGCGAGTCCTTCTGCGACAGCGGTCTTGCCGACGCCCGGCTCACCGATCAGACAGGGATTGTTTTTCTGGCGGCGGTTCAGAATCTGGATGACGCGTTCGGTCTCGACTTCGCGTCCGATAATGGCATCCAGCTTGCCGTTGCGCGCCCGTGCGGTCAGATCCGTGCAGTACGCCGTCAGATTTTTCCGCTTTTTGTGGGCCTTTTTGGAGTCATGCTCCTTTTTCTTTTCGTCAGAATGGGTCTGATGCGGGTGTTCACTCAGCGGGACGATGTCGTCCGCGTCCTGTTGATTGGAGAACAGCTTCTCCATAAACGGGAAGGTCTGTGTGCGGTTGAAATCCGTGTCTTCCGATCCGTCGTCATCCTCGTCGTCCTCGGACTGTTCCGGAGGACGTGTGATGAACATATCGGGCAGCATAGAGCTGAAGTTGCCCATCTCCTCCGAGAGATGATCCAAATCGTCTTCCGAGATGCCCATCTGCTGCATGATGCCGTCAATGGGCTTTAAGCCGATTTCACGGGCACATTTCAGGCAGTAGCCCTGATTCGAAGACTGACCTTCGTCTAATTTCGTAATAAATACCACCGCCACATTTTTGTGACAGCGGGAACAAAGTGGCATTTGCATAGGTCAGAAAATCCTTTCTATCCGATTTGCAGAGGGTGAGCATACCACTACTCTGCAGGAATCATATCAAACAACGAGATACCATCGTTCCAGCCGACGAGTGTTCCGGCGATGACGGACTGGCTCATCTCCGACGGGGGGAGAAGTCCGTAGTCCGTATACATGGCGGGAACAAACAGTTTACAGGCCCAGAGTGTACACACGCAGAGCAACAGTCCCCAGAGGGCGCCGAGTATACCGCCGAGCAGTGCATTACAAGTGTGCAGAACCGGCAGATGGGAGACCAGATTGACCGCGTTGCCGACCATGTGCAGCAGAATATTACATACGATAAATGTGATTAAAAACAGAATCACGTATGCAATGGCCTGCCCAACGGCCACGGCGATGGCTTCCGAGAGACTGTCGATCGGGTTTTCGGCGGAGACGAGTGCGTCTTCGGAGAAGCCGGCTTTGGTCAGCAGTCCACGCAGATATTCCGACTGTGCCTCCCAGGCAGCGGCGGAATCACTGGTTTGAATTGAGGCAGCAATGGAGCTGCGCAGCATCGGGGCAAATGTGACGGAAGAGACCGTGGGTGCCAGAGCCGATGCCACATAGAAGGCGGCGAACAGGGAAGCGATGCCGCCGACACAGTGAACCAGCATCATAATGAAGCCGCGGCGCAGACCGATCAGAAGATAGAGAACGATGACCGCCACAATAATCCAGTCAACTGTTGTCATAATGCACATCCTTTCTGTTGCTTTATAGGGAGTAAGTTACTCAGCCGTGGCGGGAGAACTCAGATCGCGGAGCGGCTGACCGATGGTCAGCACCCGGGCATAGCTGGAAAAGCTGGCGATACAGAGGTTTCCGCTGCGCATATAGACGGCGGAGGCACCGGACAGGCCGGTCTGCTCGTCGATGGAACGCAGGCTGCGATTATAGAATGTGACGGTGTCACCGCAAAGTACGGCAAGGCGCCCGTCATAATAGCTGATGGAATCCGGTTTTGCAGGCAAAACCAGCGGATTGCGGGTGGTGGTACCGCGCGAATTAATCAGGACGATTTCGGCACGCCCCTCCTGAGAATACGACGTAGTGCACAGGGCAATGCAGTTGTTGTCGGACATATCAAACGCGATGAGATCGTCGCTGGTGTAGGTCTGGGAGTAGCGCACGTGACCGCGCCGCGAGATCACATAGGTGCCGTCGTCACACACGGCACACACGGTATTGCGTCCGAGAAAGGTCAATTCGGTACACAGGCTGCCGTCCATGTCAATGCCGTCCGTCGGGGCGGTATCGGCGTTGATATCTGTAAAGAACAGCTTGGAGGTCAGTGTGAGACCATCCTGTTGAAAGCAGAAGATAGCCAGACGGGAACCGTCTGCCGACAGCGCGGAAGCGATAATGTAATAATCCGAAGAGGACCATTTGTACAGCTGCTCGTTGTCAATGTTGTATACCGTGATTGCACTCTTGTATCCGGCCTCATCGGTGACGACAGCAACATTCCCGTTGTTGGCGATGTCGGCATTGCTGATGGGGGAGCGGGTGGAGTGGATGAACAGCTGACTGAGTGTATTGGAGACGGTAAACCGGTTGGAGCCGCGGTCAAACGTCAGAAGATAGCGATCGGAAGCGCGCAACACCGGGTCTGCATAGGACATATCGGTCTCCATCTGGGTGTAGCTGCCGGGCAGCTCCATGCTGAGGGTGCCGTTGTCACAGATCGCCAGTGAGCTGCCGAATGGAATAATGGCGTCCGGTGAGCTGGACGGGTATGCGATCAGCGTGGTGTCGCTGGAGGACTGCGAAGAGGCGGCCTTCAGCGAGGAGCGGATGCTCTTGATCGAGTTGGGTGTCAGCAGCTGTAGGTTGAGCAGCAAGAACAGCACCGAGACGATGACACAGATCCAGCCGACCCAGTGCCGGATGCGATACAGCAGGCGGAGACGGCGGTCCGGGCTGTGCGCCAGCAGGAAATCCCGCCGGCTGCGGGGGCGCGGACGGCGTTTTCGGTTCATAGTGCGCCTCCTGACAGAAAGAGTTCACCGGACAGATCAAAGCGATCGAGTTCCGGTGTTGTATCATACCACAGACGGCTCATGAACAGCCCGTGGGGCGGCAGCGTGGGACCGGCCTGTTCGCGGTCACCGCTGGCCAGAATGGCGGCCACCTCGTCGGGTGCAACCTTTCCCTGTCCGACATAGAGCAGGGTTCCGGAGATGGCGCGAACCATATTATACAGAAAGCCGTCGGCACAGACCCGGATCCGCACCAGCGGGCCGAGTGTGTCGGCGTGACAGTAAACAATTTCCCGTACGGTGGACTTGACCGGAGTGCCGACCGAACGGACCGCGGCGAAGTCCTTGCGTCCGACGAAATGCTGAGCGCCGCGCTCCATGGCCTCCACATCCAACGGATAGGGGTAGAAGTAGCTGCGGTGCACCTCAAAGGGATCACGGATGCGTCCGGGACAGATCAGATAGGTGTACTCCTTGCGGGTGCACTGAAACCGGGCGTCAAACCGGTCGGGCACGACAACGGCACCGGACACCGCGATGTCCATTGGCAGGCGTGCGTTGAGCGCAAGCGGAAGCCGATCCATGGGAATGGCACAGTCTGCATGGAAATTGGCGACATAGCGCCGCGCATGCACACCGGCATCGGTTCGTCCCACACCGGACAGCGTGACCTCCTGCCCGAGAACCGAGCGGATGGCCTGCGTAACGGTTTCCTGCACAGATACCGCATTTTTTTGTATTTGCCAGCCGTGATAGGCGGTGCCGTCATAGCTGAGAATCAGAGCGATATTCAATCGTGCCGCATCCTTTCATGAAGTATAGCAAAAGAAGGTTACGAAATTATGAACAGAGAACGAAAAGTTTGTGGTTTCTCAGGAAAAGAAAGCAAAATCTGCTCAAAAACGGAACCAGAACGAGGGGATTGGCTTATGCTGTCAGCTGTAAATACAGCACCAGGGCAAAAAACAGCACGCAGACTCCGGTGAGGATCCCGTCCATGGGCGTCAGCTTCATCTGGCGCAGACGGGTGCGGTGATGGTCACCCTGATACAGCCGGCATTCCATCGCCGTGGCCAGCTCATCGGCCCGTCGAAACGCAGACACGAACAGCGGGATGAGAATGGGAATTAGTGCTTTTCCGCGCTGCAGCAGATTGCCGGAGTCGAAGTCGGCGCCGCGGGCGCGCTGAGCGCTCATGATCTTATCGGTCTCTTCGATGAGCGTCGGAATAAAGCGCAGTGCGATAGACATGGTCATAGCGACCTCGTGTACCGGCACATGGATGGCCTTGAGCGGAGAAAACAAGCGCTCCAGCGCATCGGTCAGCGCAATTGGCGAGGTCGTGTAGGTCAGGATAGAGGTGCCGGCGATGAGAAGCACGAGGCGGACGACCATGATGATGGCGGTGCGGACACCCTCCTGCGTGATGGAGAGCACACCGAACAGCCGCCAGATCTCAATGCCCGGTGTATAAAACAGATTGAGCACACCGGTCAGCACGATAATGACCAGAATCGGTTTGAGTCCGCGCAGAATCATGCGCAGAGACAGTTTGGACAGCCGGATGGCCAGCAGGATGAAGGCGGTGAGCAGACAGTAGGCAATTGCGGTATTTGTCACAAACAGCATGACGATGAGTACCGCGATCAACACGATTTTGAGCCGCGGATCCAGACGGTGCACGATGCTGGTTCCGGGAAAATACTGTCCCAACGTGATGTCTTTCAGCACAGCGGCTCCCCCTTTCGATAGGCGACGAGCGCCTGGGCCGCCTGCTCTATGGTGTAGCAGGCGGGATTGACCGTGATGCCGCGCTCATTCAGGCGGCGCATGATCTGCGTCACCAGCGGCAGAGCGAGTCCGCTGCGCTCCAGCGCCTCGGCATGGCGGAAGATTTCCTCCGGTGCGCCGGTGAGGAACAGATGCCCCTGCTTCATCACACAGAGGCGGTCTGCCATGCGGGCGGCGTCCTCCATGGAGTGGGTGACCAGAATAATGGTGGTGCCGCGCTTGCGGTGCAGGCGGCGGATCAGCTCCAGAATCTCGTCGTGAGCACGCGGGTCGAGTCCCGCGGTCGGCTCGTCCAGAATCAGGACCTCCGGCTCCA
>CAYLXH010000042.1:0-15518 GCA_964387535.1 uncultured Butyricicoccus sp.
TCTTTTTTAAACTTTTTTCGAACCCTTGCTGTTGATTCCTCAGCAGCAACTCATATAGAATATCACAGTTTCTCGCTTGTGTCAATAACTTTTTTCAATTTATTATCACTTTTTCGCAAGTTGCTGATCAATTTCTTAGTGAGTGCATCTATAATACCACTCCAATCGGACAATGTCAACACTTTATTGCAATCTTTACTCATTTTGTGTAATACCCCCGATTGTGTTTGTTTTTTCTTCTCCACCCTATTGCTTTCTTTTTCCCTTTCCCAGTCAAAAAACAGCAGCCCGGTTGATCGGGCTGCTGTTCGAAGATCAATGACAGATGATTTTGGTTTCTATGATACGAAAATATATTTCGCCAAAAAGATAATCGCCAATGCAATCATCAAGGCGCTGACCTTCTTACCCCTCTTTCTTCCTACCGTCAGGTTAAGGATAACATAAGAGATCACGCCCATAAAGATACCGTCCGAAATGCTGTAGAAAAACGGCATCGCAATAATACAGATGTAGGCGGGAATTGCTTCTGCCATATCATCAAATGAAATCTTTAAAATCGCGCCCATCATATAGAAGCCAACCATGATCAGAGCCGGAGCCGTGGCAAAGGATGGAATCGCCAGGAAGATTGGAGACAGGAAAATGGAAAGAGCAAACAGAACGCCAATCGTAAGCGCTGTTAATCCGGTACGTCCACCGCTGGATACGCCGGTTGCGCTCTCCGCATAGGTTGTCGTGGTCGAGGTGCCCAATACTGCACCTGCCGTCGTGGCAACCGCATCTGCCATCAAGGCGCCCTTGATATGAGGCAACTTTCCTTCCTCGTCCAGGATGTCTGCCTTGGAAGCAACGCCAATCAGCGTTCCCAGTGTGTCAAACAGGTCAACAAACAGGAACGCGAATACAACACCAATAAACTCCAGCGGATGGATGCCATTCAGGCTCATATGGCCGGCAACCTTCGTAATGGCACCGATCTGGAATCCCTGAGAAAAATTCGGCAGCAGACTGTAGTAACCATTGGCCGGGTCAACAACATATAGGCCGGTAAACTGACATACAATACCCAGCAGCCAGGTGATGAGAATACCGCACAGGATACCGCCCTTAATGTCTTTGATGACTAAGAACGCCGTGACCAGCACACCAATGATCGCCAAAATCGCGCAGATACCTTCTGTGTGGAAGGTTTCCGGAGCGAAGCTCTGCATGGCGACGGTAGTGCTCGCGTCCTGGACCACAATCTTTGCGTTGAGCAGACCGATCAGTGCAATAAACAATCCAATACCTACGCTGATCGCACGCTTCAGGGTCAGCGGAATGGCGTTGAAGATCGCCTCACGCACTTGCGTCAGTGACATGAGGATGAAAAGGATACCCTCAATGAACACCGCCATCAGTGCCGTTTCCCAGCTGTAGCCCATCTGCAGGACTACGGTATATGCAAAAAACGCATTGAGTCCCATGCCCGGTGCCAAACCGAACGGCAGATTCGCAAAAAATGCCATCATCAGGCAGCCAACACAGGAAGCCAGCGCCGTTGCAACAAAGACACCTGCGGAATCCATGCCCGCCGCAGACAGAATGGACGGGTTAACTGCCAGAATGTACGCCATCGCCATGAAGGTCGTAAGACCTGCCATGAGTTCGGTGCGCACGTCCGTATTGTTTTCTTTCAGACGAAACAGTTTTTCCATACTTGATAAATCCTTTCTTTTTACCTCACAGCAGCAAAACAGCCGCCAATTACAGCAGCGCCTCCTGATAATGGGCACGCACGCCGCCGATGAACTTAAGACGGGTACGTGCCGCAGTCAGCATCGCCTCTCCGATTTGCCTCTGTTCGATGCGCACAGGCACTGCAACATCTCGCAGATGCATTCCAATCAGCGTACTGCCAATGTCCAGCCCCGCATGTGCACGAATGTGCTCCACCGCCACGGGCTCGGTCAGATTTTCCCAGCAGGTTGTCGCAAACGAGCCACCTGCCTTGGGCTGAGGCAGTACGTTGACCAGCTCATAGCCGTACTCGTTCGCCGCCTCCTGCTCCATAATCAGAGCACGATTGAGGTGCTCACAGCACTGTGCGGCCAAATAGATGCCATGCGATTGCAGCACGCGGCTCACACCACGATATACCGCACCGGCAATTTCCATCGACGATGCCGACCCGATTCGATTTCCACTGACCTCACTGCTGGAACAGCCGACCACAAACAGATCACCGACCCGCAGTCCGGCTTGTTCCAGCACTTGCTCGACTGCTTTTGCTGCCTGCTGCTCGATTTCTTCCAGATCCATAATGTTTCACCTTCTTTCCCGATCCAGAATCATTTGATTGTATTCCAACGGCACAAAGCCAACCCGACGGTATAGCTGCGCCGCATCACGATTACTCTCCGTTACCTCCAGCCGGAACCGGTCCGCCTCCGGATAGGCCTGTTGCACCCACGAAAAGAACTGGGTGCCATACCCCTTTCCCCGCTGATCGGCATCGAAGTACAATTCCTCAATCATAACGCACTCCCCCGCTTCGGTAGAGTACAAAAAGGTCAGATAGGCATATCCCACCGGCTGTTCCTCCGCACACAGCACATAGCCTGCCAAGCGGGGATTGCCCGAAACCGCCTGCACAAACGTCCGCTCCAACACAGCGCGGTCCACCGGATGGTCTACCGCACCGGTCGTGTAAAATTGGATCACACGGGGCAGAATCCAGTCGTGATCCTCCTCGGTCATCCGCCGTATGGTCAATTGCTTTGTATTCCTCACCATTGTTTTCTTTCCCTCATTGTAATGCCAACTCCGCCTGTGCCCGACGGCAAATCGCCAGATGCAGCAGCATCGCATCGTGCGCACCCAGACCATCACGGGCAGAAATTGCCGAAACAATTTCCCGCGTGCTTTGAATCCATTCTTTTTTGTTGGACTCCGACAGCGTGCCGCGCAATGCGGAAGCCGGGCCGCAGAGAATCACTGCCAGATTCGGGATCACCACATTTCCCGACGCACGGGCAATGGCGGCATGCAGACGCGTGTTATACGTCATAAATTCCTCGCTGTCGTACACGCCCGCTTCCAACTTATCACACAGTTCCAGCAGCTCAGCGACCTCCTGTTTTGTCGCATTGCCCGCCGCAAGCATCGCCAGCCGCGGCTCCAGCATAAACCGCAGCTCCAGGAGATCCGCCGCCACGCGCGTCTGATCCGTCAAAAATTCCAATCCCAGCGGGTCCTCACTCACTCCGTTGCGATAGGAAACAAAGGTGCCGGAGCCGCGGCGGATTTCTACGAGATTGCGGCTTACCAGCGTCTTGATCGCTTCACGAATCGTGCTTCTTCCAACGCCCAGCTGAGATGCCAGTTCAAATTCATTGGGCAGCTTATCCCCTGCTTTCAGTTTCTTTTCAATAATCGTCTGAACAATTTTATCCGCGACGCGCTCTGTCAGCAGTTTTCCGCTATCCACCATGGATCATTCTCCTTCCCTGTGGCTTTTATCCGAAACAGATGTATACAGAGATATTATATCATAGTTTTCAGTGAATTCCCATTCTTTTGCCAAAATCATCCGCCTCTTCGTTTCCCATCCGAAAAAAATTCGCAAACCGGAACGATATACCGATTTGCGAATCACCGTAATACGGTTCGTTATTTTTGCTTGAGCAGACAGCCGGACAGCGGTGCAAGGTGTACCACCCCATGCGAAACCGTGCCATTGACGACGCCCGAACCGGAAAAGCACGAGTCATCCGTGTTGATCATCTCATCCCAGCAGCCCTGCAGCGCCGGAATATGCAGATGGGCCGGATGCAGTCCGAAATTCATCACACAGGCAACCGTCTCCCCGCCGCATGACCGCCGCGCAATGGCAAACACCGTCTCCTCCGCCCCCGGAATATCCAGCCAGCGAAATGCCCGGGAATCGTACTCCGTGTCGTACAGCGCCGGCTCCCGCACCGCCAGCTGGTTGAGCGCGCGCGAAAAATGGTGGAATGCATCGTGGACTGGATACCGCAGAACATTCCAGCCCAGCTCTTTTTTTTCATCCCACTCCCGGAACTCCGCCAGCTCATTTCCCATAAAATTCAGCTTTTTTCCGGGGTGGGCATACATATAAAGGTAGAGCAGACGGGCCTGACTGAATTTCTGCTCATAATTGCCCCACATCTTGTCAATAATCGTCGCCTTGCCGTGTACCACCTCATCATGCGACAGCGGAAGGACAAACACGTCGTTGTAAAAATACGCCATGGAGAACTGGATCGAATGGCGTGACCTCCGGCGATCCTCCGGATGCAGCTTGAGATATTCCAGCGTATCGTTCATCCAGCCAAGATCCCACTTATAATCAAACCCCAATCCCCCATACTGCGGCGGCGCAGTGACCTTGAGATAGTTGGACGAATCCTCTGCCATGAGCATGACGGAAGGAAATTCCGACTGCAGATAATAGTTCACGGTTTTGAGGAACCACAGTCCGGCATCATTTTCATTGGTAAAGCCAGAGCTTGGATCTCCCGGCTGGCCATGGTGGTAAATCAACTGGGACACCGCGTCATAGCGCAGGCCGTCGATATGATACATGCGCAGCCAGAAATCCAGTGACGAGCGCATGAAGGACAGCGTGTGCGGCTTGGTGTAGTCAAACAGCACCGTTCCCCACTCGGTGTAGCGGAGATTCTCGTACTGGCTTTCATACAAAAAACCGCCGTCCAGCTGATGCAGGCCGAAAAAGTCCGTCACAAAATGCAGCGGGACAACATCCAAAATAACGCCGATGTTCTCCTGATGGCAGCGGTCAATGAACGCACGCAGCTGGTCGGGTGTCCCGTAACGGCTGGTCGCCGAGAAGTATCCGGTCGCCTGATAGCCCCATGAGCCGTCAAACGGGTGCTCGGTCAGCGGCATCAGCTCGATATGCGTATACCCCTGCTGCTTGACGTATGGAATCAGCGTGTCAGCCAGCTCCTCATAGGTGAGCATGCGGCCAAACTCGCGCTCCTCCTCGGTCGGCGCGCACTCGCGGCCCTCCTGAATCCGTCGCCACGAGCCGGCGTGTACCTCGTAGATATTGACCGGACGGGTAAAATTCTTACTGCGTGATGCCATCCAATGCTCATCGTGCCAGGTATACTGATCCAGATCCCACACGATCGACGCCGTATTCGGGCGCAGCTCCGAGTAGAAACCAAACGGATCGGCCCGGTCATGCACACTACCCTGTGCCGTGGTAATTCGATACTTATACAGTGCGCCGAGCGGGACATCGGCACAAAACAGCGACCAGACGCCATTGTCCCTGCGCTGCATGGTCCAGTCATTCCAGCCGTTGAACGAACCGATCAGAGCAACCTTTGCGGCATTCGGCGCATAAATCGTAAAGCGAATCCCACTTTGTCCATTTTCGAACGATGTGTGCGCACCAAAGGCGCAGTAGGCCATCCCGCTCTGTCCCTTCAAAAACTGTGTTATCTCAAGCATTGGATCAAACATGTCGAAGCCCCTTTCACGATAGTAAACACAGTATACCATTGTTTCGACATCCGGTGCAATTCTCACCAACTAATTTCTGCCCGGATTATTCCACATTCGTGGGAAACCATGTGGATTTTCCGACGAAAAAACCACACAAAATTCAAAAATGTGCGATGACAGCGGCGCATCCTTTATGCTATAATTATTTTGTATCGAATGATCCGCTTATGCGGCAGCAATATACCGTCCAAACGAAACCAAACGACAGGATACAACGAGGGGAATGATCATGACAAAATGGTACAAACGAATCAGCTGTCTGCTGCTGGTCCTGCTGATGCTGTTTGGTGCACTGGCCTCCGCGGAGAACGTTCCGGAGGAGCCGGAGGGGGAACCAGTACCATATACCGAGGAAACTCCCGTTGGCGCTGCGGAAGACCGCACCGCTAACGACCCCGTGGCCGAGAGCAATCCGGCGGAAGATCAGACAGACGAACAAGACCCGAGCGAGGAACAACCCTCCGAGCAACCGGAGCAGCCGGATCCCACGGAGGAAGTGGTCTCCCTCTCTCCGGCAGCCGTCTCCGTCCAGGCCGGAGAAGCCAGAACCATCCGTCTGGTGTGCAATGTGGAGGACTCCATCATCTCGGCAGCCAGCTCGAACACCGGTGTCGCTGAGGTATCGGAGTTTGACAGCGGCTTTGTAATGATTGACGCCGTGGCAAAGGGCAGCTGCACCGTCACCGTCACGACAGCCAATGGCTATACGGCGTCGTGCAGCGTCACGGTCACCGCACCCAAGAACACGAATAATAACAATAATAACGGGAATGCCAACAATCCCAATCCGCCGAGCAATCCCGGATCGACGACGCCGAACAACACAAACAGCGGCTCCTCCTCCGGAAACACTTCTGTGGGGACCGGTATCCCGACGACAACGACGACCGCCTATACCATGCCGGACAACATTCCGAGCAGCGTGGCGCTGACGTTCTCATGCAGTCTCGGAAAATACACCGACGATATCCTTGACAATATGGAAACATACGACACCTATGGTACATTTTTTGTACCCAGCAAGGATATTTACCGCAAGGATGACCGCGTTCGCCGGATTGTCGGACAGGGCAACACCATCGGCATCACGCTGACACAAAAGCAGGTCAAGAGTGCCTCCAAGGCGCTGCGTGCGCTTCAGCGGGCAAACACTCGCCTGTCCACGGTATGCGGTGTGCCGACCCGTCTGGTCACCGTCGAGGGCGGCAGCGAACAGCTCTCCCAGGACGTATACACGGCGCTGACCAAAGCGGGCTACCGCGTCTGGGATTGGGACTATTCCGTCACGGTGACCGATGTCAAAACCGACGCCAAAAACCTGGAATCTGCCATGGACACCACCAAGCGCGTTGTCGTGCGCATGGACACCGGCAAGCAGAGCGCCCAGCTCATGAAAGACGTGCTGGGATACATGAATTACGCATCCATTCCGACCAAGGCGCTCGTCGACAGCGACCGTCCGGTGTGCACGGCGGCCAAAACCGACTGATCCCATGTCAACATTCTCTGACACCGGCTGTTTCCGGTGTCAGTTTTTTTGTCCGGAGGTGTTTCCGGATTTCGGGATAGGATTCTCCCGAAACCTGTGTTACAATAAGAAAAAGACAACAAGCGAGGTGTTTACTATGAGGACACGAGGGATGTCCATTCGCATGCTGGCAGCGGGGGCAATGCTGCTGGCCTGCCTGCTGGTGCTGGGCACAAAGCCGGCCGGCGCGGCACACATCACGGCACAGTCCACCGCAGCCACCGTTTCGTCGGACGCCGCCGACCGCGTGCGCATTTCCCAGCTGACCAACCGCAAGCGCTGGATTTTGCTCGAGCACTCCGGTGTGAACGGCAAGCCCGTCGAGCGGTATGTGTACCTGCGCAAGGACAAGGGACAGAGCAAGTATCATGTCATCGGGCAATACGTGCTGAACAGCAAAGAACAGGCACAGGGCGAAGCGATGCAGTTTGCGCTGCGCGACGCAGACTGCCGCAACGGCTGCCTGTACCGCTATCGCATCGGTGTCCTCTATCAGGATGGTACCGAGGACCTGAGCAAGTCGGTCACGCTGTGCCGCCTGACCCGGCCGGTATTCCGTCAGATCACCAGCAAGCACCGGGGAAGCATGGGCATCTGGTGGCAGACCAACCGCAAGGCGGACGGCTATGTGGTCTACTACGGCACGAGTGAGAAGGACCTGCGCACCGAGACCCACTATAAACGCGTCAAATCGGGAGACAACGGCAAGACGACGCTGTGCGGTCTGAAGCCCGGCACCCGATATTACGTCTACGTCAAAGCCTATAAGGATGTGGACGGGCAGCGCTATTACAGCACACGCAGCAAAATAGCGTCCATCACCATCCACTCCTGACACAAAGACAATCCCCCGAATGCAGTCCGTCTGCATCCGGGGGAATCGTTTCTCAAGCTCATATTACGGTGTCTCCGCGCTCAGGAAGCGCTTCACCTCATCCAGCCGGCGCTCCAGATCCGCCCATCCGTCGCGGTACAGGAAGTCCAGCTTGCGGATGTCGTTCTCAAAGCGGCTGATCGTCACCGGGCGCTCCGGAGCGAAAATCATCGCCTTCCCACTGCTCTCCAGCTTATCCAGCGCGGCAACCTGATGGTTGTAGACAATGTGCCGCATGTCAATGCACCGAACCATCTCCGGTGTGGTTCGGAACGCACGGCGGTACAGTGCACGTCCCTGCTCTGCGGATTTCCGGTAGCTCCGGTCGCGGGTCCGCACAACGACCAACCGGTCACATCCGTCGTCCAACGCCTTCTGAAACGGAATCGGATCGGACGTCCCGCCGTCCAGATAGCGCTTCCCGCGAAAGACCACCGGCGGGGAAAACATCGGGATGGAGGACGACGCCTCCAGAATCGTACACTCGTCGTGAAATTCCGGCTGTTTGGGAAAGTACACCGGCCGACCGGTCTGCATCTCGGTCACGCCCGTGATAAATTCGGTCGGAGAACGCAGGAACGTCTCGTTGTCGAACGGTTCCAAACTCTCGGGAATTTCGTGAAAGATAAACTCCATTCCAAACAGAGAGCGCGTTTTGATAAAATTTCGTATACTAACGTATCGTTTATCCTTTAAGTAATCACAATCAATGCGGTAGTTGCGTCCTTTCTGCTCGGAGACATACGAGACTCCCGCACACGCACCGGCGGAAACACCGATCACATAATCAAAGTGAATCTGATGCTCCAGCATGGCGTCCGTGACGCCAAAGGTGTACAGGCCGCGCATGCCGCCGCCCTCCAGAACCAAACCGGTTTTCACTGCAATCATCCTTTCTCTATGGGTATTCCACTGTGTTCAGTATAGCAAAACAGGAAAAAATGGACAAGTCCACAGCCAAATTGAGACAAATCTCGTCTCACCTGTCGTCTGGTAAAAAAAAGACAACATGGGGAGAACCTCCCTGACATTCGCGCTGAGACAGGAAAAAAAGTGATTTTCCGCCAAAAAACCAGCGCTTTGCATCTAGGTGTTCTCATGCAATTGTGCTATACTGTACCAGTATGGAAAATAATTGGTGAAAAATACTTACTTGGAATAAGGAGTTTGAAATAAAACGATGGAATTTCGAGAACTTGGGATTGACCCGGATCTGCTCCGGGCATTAGAAGATGCCGGCTATACCATTCCGACGCCGATTCAGGAGAAAGCGATTCCGGCAGCGCTGGCCGGTCACGACGTACTCGGATTGGCGCAGACCGGCACCGGAAAAACCTGTGCCTTTGCGATTCCGATTCTTCAGAAGCTGAAGCAGGAAGCGCGTCTGCCTGGCTTTCCCCCCATCCGCTCGCTGATTCTGACCCCGACGCGCGAGCTGGCTATCCAAATCTATGACAGCTTTACCGAATACGCGAAATACACGGACATCCGCGTGGCGCTGGTCTACGGCGGCGTGTCACAGTACACGCAAACCGAAGCCCTCGGCGAGGGTGTTGACGTTCTGGTTGCGACGCCGGGCCGGCTCAACGACCTGTGCGGTCAGGGCTATATTGACCTGGAAGACGTCGAGCTGTTCGTGCTGGACGAGGCCGACCGCATGCTGGACATGGGCTTTATCGACGATGTTCGCCGCATTATCAAACGGATGGGCGACCGCAAGATGCAGACTCTGCTGTTCTCTGCGACCATGCCGAAGGAAGTCAAATCGCTGGTCGAGCAGCTGATGCAGGAGAACTATGAGCGCGTGGAGGTCACGCCCAACTCAACCACCGTCGAAGCCATCGACCAGTCCGTCTTTTTTGTCGACCGCGAAAACAAACGCAAGCTGCTGCTTTGGGTGCTGCGCGATCCGTTTTTGACCAGCGCGATTATTTTCACCCGCACCAAGGGCGGCGCGGACAAGGTCGCGCACGATCTCAACCGGGAGCACGTCGGAGCGCGCTCCATTCACGGTGACAAGTCCCAGCTCGACCGGCAGGCTGCGCTCAGCGCCTTTAAGGAACGCCGTATCCGCGTGCTGGTGGCCACCGACATCGCCGCGCGCGGCCTGGACATCAGTGAACTGTCCCACGTCATCAACTATGATGTGCCCAACGAACCGGAAAATTATGTGCACCGGATCGGACGCACCGGCCGCGCGGGACACGGCGGCATCGCGCTGACCTTCTGCCAGGCGGACGAAGTCCCCTATCTGCGCAGCATTGAAAAGACAATCGGAAAGCAAATCACGGTTCGGGAGGACAACCCTTACCCGATGCAGGAGGAGCCGCACGAGGGCAAGCAAAGCGGCAGAAGGCGCTCACGCCGCGGAAGCCGTCCGAGACGCGCCTCTCGTGACAACCGTCCGAAGAACCCGGCCGAAACAGCAGCCGCTCCGCAGACCGACACTCCTGCTTCCACCTCCCCGGACAAGAAGGAGGGCACCACGGCCCGCCGTCCGCGCAGACGCCGCCGCAGACGTCCTGCCGGTGACAAGTCAAACACACCGGCAAATCCACAGTCCTGAAAAAATATGCAGGTGACAATACCGGAGAATCCGCTATTCTGAATCCTAGATCCAGCTCAACATCAGTTTGGAGAGGAGGAGAACAAAATGGCGGAAAATCGTATTTCTGCAGCGGCACTCGGTGATCTGAGCTGTCGGATTGCCGATCTGGAGGACGTACCGACCATGGATGCGGCATCGCTCAAGCAGTACTTTGACACCAGCCCGCAGGAGCTGCTGACCGCGCACAACGCCCTGGTCACAGCGCTGACCTCGACGCACGCGGCGCAATCGCTGGGCTTCCAGGCAACCGAACATATTCCCGCGTCCAGCATCCAGGAAGCCATCGAGCACTTGCAGCAGCAGATTGATACACTGACACAAGAACAAAGCGGCTGACCCATGGTCAGCCGCTTTGCTCTGTCCCGTCTGGGCAGGGCGGCTGCTTGGGCAGCGTGAGATAAAACTCCACACCGTCCTCCGTATTGTGCACGCCGCATCCGCCGTGATGGGCGGTCATCATCGCGCGGACAATGGACAGACCGATTCCGGATCCGCCTCCGGTAATCCGCTTGCGCGCCTTGTCGAGCTTGTAAAATTTATCCCAGATTTTTTCCATATCCTCCTCGTCCAGCTTCGCCCCCTGATTGCGAACACGGAAAATATAGTGACTGCTGTCCTCCTCCGTCGACAGCCAGATCCACCCGCCGCTGGGAGTGTGATCAATCGCATTGGTAACATAATTGGTCACTGCCTGCTCCATCATGTCCCAATCTGCGCAGACAGTCTGTTCTCCAATTCCTGACAGATCCATATGCAGCTGTTTTTCCTGCCACATAACACGGGTCTTGGAGATGACATTCTCCGCGAGCTCATACAGCTCGATATCCGTATAGATCGGCACCGTGCTTCCCAACTCAATCTTGGACAGATTGAGCAGCTGCAGCACCATACGGTTCATGTGATGCGCTTCATCAATAATGGTATCGCAGTAATAGTTTTTGTCTTCCTCGGATTCGTTGATTCCGACGCGCAGCCCCTCCGCATAGCCCTGAATCAGGGCAATCGGGGTCTTGAGCTCATGGGAAATATTGACGATGAACTCTTTGCGCATATCATCAATCTGCTGTTTTTTCTGGATTTCCGCCTCCAACCGGTCATTGACATCCTGCAAATCCGTGATGGCATGGTCCAGATAATCCGACATCTTGTTGATACTCTCTCCGAGCTGCTCAATCTCCGTCGTCGTGGTTCGTCCACTGTATTTTTTGGAAAAATCCAGACGTGCGACCGAATTGGCCACCTCGGTCATCTCGTACAGCGGCTGCGCAAAATGTCGTGACAGAATCAGACCGAATGCCAGACATACCAGTAATGCCACCAACGCAGAAATCATCAGAAACACAAAGCTGAACGAGCGCTCCTGCTGCATCGTAGCATAAGGGACGCGAAGCAGCAGCGTTTCGTCCGTCTGCAATCTGCCGATCAACGCCAGATAGGTCGCCTGTCCGCGGTTGTCCGTAATGATGGAAAATGTGTATCCCCTCTCTTCAACCTGTTCTTCATCATAATAGATAATCGTCCGTCCATTTTCAAACGGGCCAGACGCAAACGAGGCAAACAGCTCATTCGGATTGATCGTATCATAAATATACTTTCCGTAATCATTTATGATGCTGATTCGAATGTTGTAATTCGCCTCCAGCTCATACAATATATCATTTAGTAATGATACATCTCCATAATACGAAGAGTAAATTTCTTTATACACTCTGGAGAGAGAATGTTTTTTCTGCATCGTCTGGTATTGATTAAAAAACAACAGATTGAGTACCGACAAAAGAACTACAAAGACCAGAACGGCGGAAACGATCGAAAGAAAAAATCGAACTTGGAGAGAACGTGCGTTCCACCGTATGTGCTGTTCCGACATGCTTTTCTTCATGGCACGGTAAATGCGCGAACTCATTCTTTTTGTCCCTCAAACCGATATCCATAGCCGCGGACGGTCTGAATCATCGTGCCGCACGGGCCCAGCTTGGCGCGCAGCTTTTTGACATGGGTGTCAACGGTGCGCAGATCACCAAAATAGTCATATCCCCACACTGCGTTCAGGATGCTCTCCCGCGATGCCGCGATATTTTGATTATTTTTGAAATAAATCAAAAGCTCATACTCTTTTGGCGTCAAATCCACCGCATCGTTTGCGACACGGACCTCCCGCCGCACCTCGTTGATGGACAGATCACCGCAGACAAAGACACCGGATTCCGCGCTCTGGTGGCGGCGCTTTTCAATCGCACGCACGCGGGCGGACAGCACAATCGGAGAAAACGGCTTGGTAATATAATCATCCGCTCCCAGATCAAAGCCAAATACCTCGTCGGTGTCCTCCACGCGGGCCGTCAGCATCATGACCGGGACATCACTGCTCTTGGACCGGATATGGCGCAGAACACTCCAGCCATCATAGACCGGCATCATGACATCCAGAATAATCAAATCAATCGAAGCGAGGCTCTGGTCAATCAGTTCCATTGCCTCGCCGCCGTCGGCTGCCTGCAGCACCTTGTAACCATCCCGGCGCAGAAAATCCGAAACCAGTCGGCGGATGCGCTCTTCGTCATCCGCAATTAAAATTGTGAACATAGGATTATCACCTCGTAATTCGTTGGGATATCATGCTTATTTTACGACAATAGTGTGACAAAATTGTGAAAATGGAGAAAATTATCCGGAAACAAACAAACCGCCCCCGACGCCGATGCCGTCGAGGGCGGTTTTCCACAGGTTGTGGATCGTTTTGTGATTATTTGATGGAAACCGGCGTCACGGTCAGCTCGCCGTCCTGCATGCCGACCACAAGCCTGGTTCCGGTGGACAGGTCGCCGGCGATGATGGTACGGCCCAGCAGCGTCTCCACATTGCGCTGCAGGAAGCGCTTGAGCGGACGGGCGCCGTACTGCGGATCATATCCGTTATCAATGACATATTGCTTGGCTGACTCGGTCAGCTCCACGGACAGCTGCTTATCCGCCAGACGCTTGCTCAGCGATGCCAGCAGCAGGTCAATGATGTGCGTGATGTTCTCGCGCGTCAGCGGCTTATAGAATACGATCTCGTCCAGGCGGTTGAGAAATTCCGGACGGAACGAGCGGCGCAGCAGCCCTTCGACCTCACTGCGGGCCTGTTCGGTAATCTCTCCGTCCGCCCCGATGCCGTCCAGCAGCACGCTGGAGCCCAGGTTGGACGTCAGAATAATGATGGTGTTCTTAAAGTCTACCGTGCGTCCCTGTGAGTCCGTAATGCGTCCGTCGTCCAATACCTGCAGCAGGACGTTGAACACATCCGGGTGCGCCTTTTCAATCTCGTCAAACAAAATGACCGAGTACGGACGGCGGCGAACCGCTTCGGTCAGCTGACCGCCTTCCTCGTAACCGACGTATCCCGGAGGTGCTCCAATCAGACGGGACACGGAGTATTTCTCCATGTACTCCGACATGTCAATGCGCACGAGGTTCTTTTCATCGTCAAACAGCGTTTCCGCCAGCGTCTTGGCCAGTTCGGTCTTGCCGACGCCGGTCGGGCCGAGGAACAGGAACGATCCGATTGGACGGTTCGGATCCTGAATACCGGCACGCGAGCGCAAAATCGCCTCCGACACGCGCTTGACCGCTTCATCCTGCCCGACAACGCGCTTGTGCAGCGTGTCCTCCAGATGCAGCAGCTTGTCGCGCTCTCCCTCCATCAGTCGCGCAACCGGAATGCCGGTCCAGCGCTCAATGATGCGTGCGATCTCGGTGTCCGTGACCTTGTCGCGAAGCAGTGTGTTCTCACTTGCCTCCGCTCTGGCCTCTTCCTCCTCCAGCTGCTTCTTCAGCTCAGGCAGACGGCCGTACTTCAGCTCTGCCGCCTTGTTCAGGTTGTATTCCTGCTCCGCGCGCTCAATGTCTGCATTCATCTGCTCGATGTCCGCACGAAGCTTCTGTACCTTATCAATGGCGTTCTTTTCGTTGTCCCAGCGCGCCTTCATGCTGTTGAACTCCTCGCGCATCTCCGCCAGCTCTTTTTGGATCTCCGCAAGATGCTCCTTGGACAGCTCATCGTCCTCCTTCTTGAGGGCGGCTTCCTCGATCTCATGCTGAATGATCTTGCGCGAGATGATGTCCAGCTCCGTCGGCATGGAATCAATCTCCGTGCGGATCATCGCACAGGCCTCGTCTACCAGGTCAATCGCCTTGTCCGGCAGAAACCGGTCTGAAATGTACCGGTTGGACAGCGTCGCGGCCGCGATCAGCGCCGTGTCCTGAATTTTGACGCCATGGAATACTTCATAGCGCTCCTTCAGTCCGCGCAAAATCGCAATCGTGTCCTCTACCGTCGGCTCGGCAACCATGACCGGCTGGAAGCGGCGCTCCAGCGCGGCGTCCTTCTCGATGTGCTTACGGTATTCCTCCAGGGTGGTGGCGCCGATGCACTGCACCTCCCCCCGGGCCAGGGCCGGCTTGAGGATGTTGGCCGCATCCAGGCTGCCCTCGGTTTTGCCCGCGCCGATAATCGTGTGCAGCTCGTCAATGAACAGGATAATCTGTCCCTCACTCTTTTTGACCTCGGTCAGAACCGCCTTCAGGCGCTCTTCAAACTCGCCGCGGTATTTTGCACCGGCGACCAGAGATCCCATATCCAGCGAGAAAATCGTCTTGTCCTTGAGCGTGTTCGGCACATCACCGCGCACAATGCGCTGCGCTAGCCCTTCGGCGATCGCCGTCTTGCCGACGCCCGGCTCACCGATCAGACACGGATTATTCTTGCTCTTGCGGGACAAAATACGAATGACATTGCGAATCTCATCGTCGCGCCCAATGACCGGGTCCATCTTTTTCTCACGGGCACGCTCCACCAGATCCGTTCCGTATTTTTTCAGTGCGTCATAGGTGTCCTCCGGCGTGTCTGTTGTCACGCGCTGCGTGCCGCGCACGGTGGACAGCGCCTGTAAAAACTTGTTTTTGTCAATTCCAAACGAGCGGAAC
>CAYLXH010000043.1:0-15396 GCA_964387535.1 uncultured Butyricicoccus sp.
TACATCCATGTGTTTTGCTGCACCATTTCACAAAATAGCAGCAGTGCTTTAAGTAACTGCGATAGGTCTCCCAACTATAAATATATTTATAAGTGATGTCAGCAGCCTTATCTGCGTTCTTTTTTCGTCCGATGGCAAGACGTGAATTTAATGTTGTCTCGACTTGTCTGACGAGGGAACCTTTTTTGTTTTGATTGTAATGATCCATGATTGATTCCTTTCTCCAAGAGGGCATAATAGTATCTCCATATGGTGTAGCTCGATATGATCGTTCTGAACTGGTTGTTCCGAACGATTTTTCAGTTAAAGCAAAGCACACACTTTTATTTTGTCTGCACAAACAGCCCGATTGTTATGCACCAATCGTCCGATTTCAGTAAATTACTGACCGCTGCAACCTTTTCAGGGAGCTGTCTAAGGATTACTGAAGGTTGTGATATTACCGTCATATCCGTTTACCCGTACATTTTTGTAAGAAAATATCGTGTAACCGTTCTGACGGCAACTACTTTCCTGCTTCTGCTTTTGCTGTTGAGATATTACGTTTCCACTTGCACTGCAGAGGCGTAGCATCTCACAGCCTGATTTCGGTAGAAGCATACCGCTGTGACCGTTTTTCTTTTTATGCGCTGCACGATACACGATTGAGCGCATAAAAAAACAGGAGGTCTACCCTGCATAGTAGCCTCCTGTTATTACATTCGATTGTAATATGTATGATTTTAATATTAAAATTTTAATATATAGAGAGGTTTGAAAATTCGCTATAATTTGATTATTTATCCCTAATTTAGGAGAAAAATGTTCATATTAACTCTATATATCGTTTTTTTCATGGATTAAGGTACAGTTCTGTGCGATATAAGTCAGCACACCGCTAAAGCCGCCCTCAATATGCAGTTCTTTTCCAAGCTGGACAAGGCGGTCATGATCCTCCGGTGCCATGGTAATGCTATATGTCTTAGTATTGCGATAATATTTCTGGTTTGCAGGAATGCGTGTATAATTGTTAAGCCGTGGATCAAGGCGATTGATAGCCCAGATAACAGCGCTCAGTTTGTTTTGTCGCTTCTCTTTCTTTTCTGATGTGTCAGTCCGTTGAACGCTGGCAGTTAAATCGTGTTTTAATGCATATAGCGCTTCTATATTGTTCATAGGAAGAAACCTCACTGATATGTTATTTTTTGATAATAAGGATGAGGATTGAACGCTATTATTATACAGAATACAAAGAAGAAGCTGAACCACGGATAAAGGAAATGCAGGAGCATCTGCTCTTACAGCAGGAAGCAATCCGAGAATTACCGGAGGAGGAAGAGATGGAACATCATGAGGCACAAAAAGAATCTGTAAATAAACTCCTTTTTGAAATCATGTCGTAGCCTTCTGAGATTTGTACGATTATCAATGCTGAAAATTATAGGCGGTTTGCAGAATTGGCAGAAGAAAGCATATTCCTTGCGAAAGAGCTGGGTGCAAATCTGTTGGCTTATACAGAAAATACAACAGGCTGTATCACATTTGTTGGGGAAGAATTAGGATATATAGAAAAACATAAAGCTATGCTGGAAAAGTTAACAGCAGCTGCAAATGAAGTTTATGTGGCTCTATCTGCAGACACGGGAGAAGAAAGTCCGACAGATATTGATGGTCTGGTACGAATGGAATTCTGGTTTGATTTTTATGTGGAAATAATTTAGAGTTTCCATTGTTTATCGTTTTTTGAAACGATAAAATTCCTATTGTATTGCAAGTTCAAGTTAGAATTTGTATAATAGAAACAGGAAAATGCAGCACACAAGCGCCTCATCTGGGGCGATGAACCGTTAGAGATGAATTATGACAAGGAAGCCCCACAATTGTGGGGGCTGCATTTTCTGTTAAAAGGATTTTGAGGGATATTATATGGAACTTAGGATTTTTTGGGCCAAAAGCGTCCCAAGAATGTCAGTTACAACACATGGTAAAATTGCGGGAATTGCTGCGCAAATTCTGTTTGACAACATGCTGTCAGATGGAACTGCGCAGCTTTTGTCTTTTTTAATGCAATTAGAGAGAGTGCAGCTGCGACAATTTGTTGGATATCTGGTTTCTTTGCATGACATTGGAAAAATAGATTATTATTTTCAAGCACAGGACAAACAGTTGAGAGAAATATTAATCGCAGAACAATTGTGTCCGGTTGAAATGTTTACAGAACATTGTCGACATGAGAAGACAACAGAGAAAATTCTTTGGAAAACGATTTGGAAAGTGCAGGGATGTGACAGGAGAACAGCGCAATTTTATGCTGCGATTCTGGGAGCGCATCATCAGGGAAAAGAAGGAGCCGCATCTCCTCATATAGAACTGTTGAAGGATTATCAGAAAGAATACGAACAGAATATGCGGGAGTATTTTTTAAAAAGTGATGCCAATGTGGTGCTGCCGAAGATTCAGAAAGAAGACAGAGGAACAGTAGGAGCTATTCTGCTTGGACTCACTGTTTTGGCAGACTGGATCTCTTCCAGCGATTATTTTGAAAAAGAGGATGATCGTTCTTCTGATTTTGAGAAGATTCAGGAAAAGATACACTGTTTTCTGGCGAAGAGCGGACTTAATAAGGTTGATCGAATGTTTGGAGATACTTTTTCGGAAGTATGGCCAGAATTTCCAGCAGAACAGATGCGTCCATTGCAAAAAGAAGTGGAAAAGCTGTTTCAAGAGGAGTCGAAAGAAAAAATTGCTCTTGTTTTGCTTGAAGCGCCTATGGGAGAAGGCAAAACAGAAGCGGGATGTTATGCAGCAGTACAGATGGGAAAACAGTATCAAAAGAACGGAATCTATTTTGCGCTGCCGACTGCAGCAACCTCCAATCAAATGGTTGGCCGTATGCGGAATTGGCTTCGGGATGATGTCAGATTGCTGCATGGGATGGCATGGATGGATGATACAGATACTATCCCAGAAGGAAGTTTACATATTGATGATGAAGAATATGCGGAAACAGCCAGAAACTGGCTTGCACCTGTGCGCAGAGGTTTGTTGAGCCAGTATGCAGTTGGAACGATTGATCAAGCCATGATGGCTGCCATGATGATAAAATACGGCTGTTTGCGTTTGCTGGGGTTGTCCAGAAAAGTTTTGCTGATTGATGAATTGCATGCATATGATATGTATATGGGAACGATTATAGAACGTCTGCTTGACTGGTGCAAAGCATTGGAAATCCCGGTTGTACTACTTTCGGCAACACTTACACAGGAAAAGAAACAACAAATGTTGAGACCATATACAGAGGAAACACTAGACAACGCATATCCGGCTATTACAGCAGTTACACAGTCAGGCAAGCTGTTGGTACATCCTGTTACAGAAATTACGCGCAGACAGACCGTGCAGATAAAGCTGCTGCCAATGCTACATCAGCCGCAACAGATTGCATTACAGGCAATTCAATTGACTGAAAATGGTGGTTGCTTATGCGTTATGCTCAACACCGTCAAACAGGCACAGGAAGTTTACCAAGCAATCCAAAAGATTAATTTTGACGGAGACACCCTGCTGTTTCACGCGCGGTTTCCTGCGGAACGCAGAGATGTGATTGAGAAAAAATGCCTGAGTTTATTTGGAAAGGATAAGACCCATCGTCCAAAGAAGGCGATTCTTGTTGCAACACAGGTTGTAGAACAATCACTGGATGTTGATTTTGATATTTTTATGTCTTCCATTGCACCAATAGATCTTCTCCTGCAGCGTACAGGAAGGGAATTTCGACATGAGGAAACCAGACGCCCTGCTGGTATAGAAAATCCGATTTTTTATGTCATAGTACCGGAGGATGGAGAACAGGCAGAAGATACAGCATTTGCTGCAGATGGTTATGTTTATCCGATCTGCTTACTTCGACAGAGCATTCATCTGTTACAGAACAAAGAAACCATCCGTATTCCAGAGGACATGGCACAATTGGTTGCAGAAGGTTATGATGAAGAAAAAGCGCCGTCGGAATATTTGGAAAGCTGGTGGGAGACAGACATTGGCGATCAGATTAAGGCAGATAAAAGTGAAGTGTACTGCCTGAGCCATCCGAAAAATGGATTTGATCCGATACAGAAAATGGATCAGTTTGCATTTGATGATGCGGAAACAGACAGCTATTTTTCTGCAAGAACAAGACTGGGGGAACCAACTGTACGGATTGCCCTGATCAATTCGGAATTCTATGAAACTGTGCACAATAAAATTGCAGAGAAACAGTATATTCCGCAGACGCTTGCCAAAGGTGTCTTGAAACAAAGTGTATCTATTTTGAAAAAGCAGGCAGCAGATATTCTGACAAGCAAGCTGGCGCTGGAAGGCAGTGGATTGCTGTTCGGTGTCACGATGTTTCCTTCTGATGATGGGATTTTTGAGGAGAATGGAATGCGGATTGTTTTTGACCCAATATTGGGAGTTCGTATGGAACGCTTGTAGAACAACGGTTGACAAAAAATGGAATGGATAGTAGAATACATTCATAACAGATAAAAATAAGTTAGAAATGAATTATAAAATAACTAAGGAGGGAAAGTGTTGAAACCAATTTTTGATGTGCTGACGCAAGGGTGGATACCGGTTATCGATACATCTGGTCAGCAAAAGTTGCTGGGTATCCGGGATGTGCTGTTACAGGCACATGAATTGCGGGAGGTTTCAGATGGATCGCCACTAGCAGAATACGCTGTATATCGGTTTTTGAGCGTATTTTTGATGGATGCAATTAGACCGGCGGATAATGTTGCAATCGATGAGTTGCTGGAAGCCGGTGAATTTGATGCAGAGGCGCTGGATGAGTACATTTCACGATGCAGAGCAGAAGGTGTCAGTTTTGATCTGTTTGATGAAAAGCGCCCATTTATGCAGGCCCCGTTTCGCGCGGAATGGGATAAAGTACGAAAGCCCGTCAGTACATTGGATTACACGATTCCAAACGGGAACAACCACAAACATTTTGACCGACGAAATAATACATTGATTACTTTCTCTTATGGAGAAGCGATGCGTATGCTGCTGGCGGCACAGTTGTTCTGTACAGCGGGAGCACAGGGCTATCCATCCGGAGTAAACGGTGCGCCGCCATATTTCGTTCTAATTCGAGGAAAGAATCTGTTTCAAACGCTGGTTTACTCGATGATAAGCATCGATCAGCCTCGGGATTTTGACAGTATGCCGGTTTTCTGGCGTAATGAAATGGTAATTGAGCCGAAAAAGCAGGTAACAAATATCTCATGGCTGTATGGTATGCAGTTCCCTACCCGAAGGATTTTGCTGATTCCAGATGAAAAAACTGAAACTGTGAAAGAAATTTATTTCAGTCAGGGTTTGAATTATACAGCGGTAGATAACTGGACTGATCCGCATGTGACATATCGTAGAAATAAAGAAGGCCGGTTTCCGTGGCGCCCGAATCATGAAAAAGCAATCTGGAGAAATTTGCACGATCTGATTGGAAAAAATAAGTCTTTGATTGTGACACAATATTTGGAGAAGCTGGAGCAGCATCTATTGGAAAAAAGTCAGTATATACCGTTGACAATTTACGGTGTTCAGACAAATAATGCGAATTACTTAACAGCTATCCGGCAGGATTTTGATATTCCGGAAGAAATGCTTCAAAATCAGGATTGTGCGCAGCATATTGAAAGAGATATCAGATGGGCAGAACAAACAGCCAGTGCATTGAGAAAAGCATTGACGCATCAGGAAGTGCCGCCGCAGAATGCAACACAGGCAGAGACTGAATTTTATGATGCCTGTGGTACTGCCTTGTTGGAACTGTGCAAACAGGATCTGGCAACAGCGCATCCTGATTTTAAAGAATGCCGCAGGAAATGGATTGAAGAAGTTGTTGACACAGAAGCAAAGGCTGCGTTGAACAGAGCGATGCAGCGAACCTCGCTGCGCGGACAGGCTATGATGGAGGTTACACATCAACAGGGCATTTTGTTTGCGGCTTTGAGAGAAATACGAAAGGAGAATCAGACAGATGGGTGAAGAACGTGATAAGCAGATTTCTGAGTTTTTAAGGCGTTTGGATGCATTGTCAACGGGAGAATATGCTGCGTTAAAGCGTTCTGCCGGAAAAATGCTGCATGAAGTGGATGGACGGGCAATTGCTGCGTTTTATAAATGCTATCCACCGGAGTCAGAAGAAAAACAGGGGAAATGGTTCGCAGTCGCCTGTATCTATTGCATGTGGGATTGGGATAAAGAGCAACAAGAAGCGAGACCACTGCAGAATATTCTTTCTGATTTACGCAGAGAAGAGACATTATCGGAAAGCATGCAGCATCGGCTTACTGGTCTGCTGGATTTGAAATGGGATCGTGACGGATATTTGCTGACCAAGCTGGTGCGCATCATAAAGATGGTTAAGGCAAAAGGATATACAGTAGACTGTGCATCCCTGTTGACAGATTTATGGGACTGGAACAATGATAGCCAATATATCCAGCGGAAATGGGCCCGCAGCTTTTATCAGGACAATTCAACCAAGTGATGAAAGGAGAAAATCATGTTAATTGAAGTACATATGTTAAAGAACTATCCGGCAACCAACCTGAACCGCGATGAGACCGGTTCACCGAAGACTTGTTTGTTTGGCGGGTATACCCGTGGACGCATTTCCAGCCAGTGCCTGAAACGAAGCTGGAGAAAATCCGATATATTCTGTCAGGAAATTGGTGAAGAAAATCTGGGAATTCGTACCCGCAAGTTCCCGCAATTGGTCTGTGAAGCACTGGCAGAAATGGGTGTTTCGGAAGATATTTTGAAAGAGATTCAGCCGAAGATATCCGGATTCGGTAATAAAGAGGGGAAGGAAAATAAAGATGGGAGCATAACGGCACAGGTGATGTTTTTTGCTTCCCAGGATATTCAGGCAGTTGCAGAGGCGATTAAGGGAATTCTTGATGACTGTGAAGATAGCAAGGCGGTTAAGAAACTCAAAGCAAAGGATTTACAGGTTGCTGTAAAAGATGCAAATATCCGTCCGGTGACATTGGATATTGGTCTGTTTGGACGAATGGTAACTTCCAATGCATTCCGCGATGTGGAAGCATCTATGCAGGTGGCACATGCAATTTCTACAAACAAGGTGGCGCTGGAATCAGACTATTTTACAGCGATGGATGACTTGCTCAGCGGTGATACGATAGAAGAATCCGGTTCCGCTATGATCGGTGATACTGATTATAATTCATCTTGCTATTATATCTATGCTTCGATGGATACAGATGCGTTAAAGGAGAACCTGAAGTATGCAGAAAATGCAGCAGAACTGATTCAGAAGGCAGTTCCGGCATTACTGCGTGCGATGTCAATGACCAATCCTTCGGGAAAACAGAACAGTTTTGCCGGACATACGCTTCCAAGTGCAATTATGATAGAAGTCAAACAGGACAAAATTCCGGTTAATCTGGTCAATGCATTTGCAGAACCGGTTCGCCCGAACATGAAAGCGGACTTGGTTCAGAACAGTATTCAAAGACTGGCCGATGAAGCCGATACGATTGTAAATGATTTTGGTCTGTCTGTGGACAAGCGTCTGTGGTTCTGTACCAGTAAATACGATGTGAAGCCGAAATGTGAAGCGGTACTGTGCAGAAATTTCAATGAATTATTGGAGCAGGTAACAGAGCTCTTAAAGTGAGGTGACAGAGATGGCAGAAAACAAAAAACTGCTGGTGCTTTGTCTGGAAGGTGCGTTACAGTCCTGGGGAGAAGATTCCAAATGGGATATCCGTGATTCTTCTGAGATACCGACAAAATCCGGAATCGTCGGATTGATTGCATGTGCAATGGGATTGGAGCGTGAGAATCCGGAAATTGCAGCTGTGTCTGAAGCTATCACGCTGGCTGTCCGTGAAGACAGAGCAGGCACACGTTTGTTGGACTTTCATACCGTAACAGGTGAACCGTTGCTGAATGCCAATGGAAAGCCACGCAGCTCTGGAAATACCTTTATCTCGAAACGTCAGTATTTACAGGATGCTAGTTTTCTGGTTTTTATTGATTGTGCAGATGACTGGCGGGAGAGAATTATCCAGGCTCTTCAGCACCCGAAATGGTGTCTGTATTTGGGAAGAAAAAGTTGTGTACCCTCCAGACCTGTGCTCGTTGGTGTGACAGAGGAATATGCAGATATTTCACAAGCATTGCAAGAATATCCGATTCAAACCAAACGAAGATGTCAGAACAAGGATAAAAGACAGATCTGTCGATATGAAAGTGAGATTTCTGATGCGGGAGATGCGACAGTATCCCGTTCTGATGTAATACTTGCAGATGGATATCGCCAGTTCACCAGACGACGCGTCTGGCGTGGAACAGTAAAGGAGGTGCCGTATGTATCTGAGTAAGATATTATTTCAATTGAATGACAGAGACATACAGGCAGCACTTGCAGATTGTCAGAAAATGCATCAACTGGTGACAGGTTTTTTTGGAACAGACAGAAAATCGTCGAATATTTTATACCGGGTACGAATGGAACACAACCAGAATGCTATTTATCTCTATTCTGATTTGCCGATAGATGCAATACGGATTTCACCCCGGATGACATTAGCCGGACAGAAAGATATTTCAGCATGGGTTGATGGTATGCAGGCAGGCATGACAAAACATTTTGATTTGCTGGCATTGCCTACAAAAAAGATTCCAGCTGCAGGAGGAAAGAATAGTCAGCGACGTGTATTAAAAACACCGCAGGAGAGAATTGAATGGATGCAGAGAAAAGCGAAACAGTTTGGCTTTCAATTACTTGCGGTGAATGAACTGGAGCATATCCGGCAGACAGGAAAGCATTCTCTTGAATCCAGTGGGCGCATGTATTTCGATGGATATCATTATCAGGGGATATTACAGGTTACTGATGCTGTAAAATTTCAGGATGCATTGCGGCATGGAATAGGTGCAGGAAAAGCATATGGTTTTGGCATGCTCTTGCTGTCTTGATAGACTGGACTAAGTGATTTATAATAAAACAGTAACCAGAACGGATATATTTGTGAAAGGAGTGCAGCTTTTTAAACTTTAATTCAGTATTTGCCCCACGCATGTGGGGATGAACCGAATATCTGCGGATACCTTCCCCAAGCCAGCTGATTTGCCCCACGCATGTGGGGATGAACCGATCAGCAATCGCGGCATCCAGCAGATCATTGAATTTGCCCCACGCATGTGGGGATGAACCGGTTTCGTCTTGTACGGGCATCTTGACGCCGATAATTTGCCCCACGCATGTGGGGATGAACCGTACCTCGATGGAACCCACAAACTGTAAAATTAATTTGCCCCACGCATGTGGGGATGAACCGGTTATCAAACCGGCACCACGAAACGAAGCGTGGATTTGCCCCACGCATGTGGGGATGAACCGCAATATTTATCCCAACTGAGGACGCTGGATATATTTGCCCCACGCATGTGGGGATGAACCGGAAACAACAATGATTACAGAGTTAGCAAATCAATTTGCCCCACGCATGTGGGGATGAACCGGCCGGCCGAGCAATTAAGTTTATTGAGAATTTATTTGCCCCACGCATGTGGGGATGAACCGCCATATGTAGCGGACGCGGATCAGATGAAACTATTTGCCCCACGCATGTGGGGATGAACCGGCAGGTAGCTTAGAATTTACAATGCCGTACAAATTTGCCCCACGCATGTGGGGATGAACCGGTCAGCACCGTAGTTGTCTGTCTTGCGGTAATATTTGCCCCACGCATGTGGGGATGAACCGGTCAGCACCGTAGTTGTCTGTCTTGCGGTAATATTTGCCCCACGCATGTGGGGATGAACCGTTGGAAAGTACCCTGAGTACGCCGGTGTACTTATTTGCCCCACGCATGTGGGGAGAAATATTTAAGAGAGGATGGATAAAATGAAAAATCTTCAGGAACTTCCCAAACTACGGGATAGTGTTTCATATTTGTACATAGAACATGCAATTATAGAACAAAATGATACAGCGATTGTTGCAATTAAAAAAGACGGACGAGTGCCCATCCCTATTGCAGCAATGACGTGTTTGTTGATTGGGCCAGGTGTCAGCATTACTCATGCAGCCATTCGTGCTATTTGTGAAAATGGATGTATGGCAATCTGGTGCGGAGAAAAAATGGGACGATTTTATGCATCAGGTATTGGAGAAACCAGAAGTGCAAAAAATCTGCTTATTCAGGCCAAGGCTTGTATGGATGATACAATGCATTTAGAGGTTGCAAAACGGATGTATGCGTTTCGTTTCCCTAAAATGGATGTGTCCAATAAGACATTGCAGCAACTGCGGGGGATGGAAGGAATTCGCATTAGAAAAGCGTATGAGCTGGCAGGTAAAACAACTGGGATTAAATGGAAAAAACGTTCGTATAAACAGGATGACTGGGATGCATCTGATCCAATTAATCAGGCATTGTCAGAAGGAAATGCATTGTTATATGGCATTTGTCATGCAGCTATTATATCATTGGGATATTCTGCAGGACTAGGTTTTATTCATACAGGAAAACAGTTATCTTTTGTCTATGATATTGCAGATCTATATAAAGCTGAAACTACTATACCAGCAGCATTTGAAGTAGTGAAAAAATGTGGAGATTTAACCAAAGAAACAAGAATTTGTTGTCGAAAATATTTTGCCAGAATTCATTTACTCGAACGAATTGCACGGGATATTGCATGGATATTACAAGGCGATGCAGACAACCAACAGGATAATGCTATTAGAGCAGGAGATCTGTGGGAGCAAGATGGAAATACTATTCGCGGAGGGAAAAACTATGCAGGACAGGAGATAACAGAATGACAGTTATTGTAATGGATTGTGCTCCGGAATCTGTCAGGGGAGAATTGACACGTTGGTTTCTGGAATTAAAGCCGGGCGTCTTCATTGGAAAAGTCAATGTAAAAATTCGTGAATTGTTGTGGGAACGAATTTGTCAGGAGGAACGTGCACGAGGTACAGTGATGGTTTATGATTCCAACAACGAGCAAGGCTTCGAGATGAAAATATATGGGGATCCCAAACGACGAGTTATAGATTTTGAGGGAGTCCAACTCATTCAACGAATGGACGAGTAAAACTCCCTTTGATAATGACGATATCTCATATATTAATCAAAAGAGGTAGTACTTTTTATTTCTTTGTTTGATGGAAAATCCTATGTGGTTAGATAAAATTTGTAAAAAGAAATACTCATTCACTCATTCTGAAGATGAAAAATTCATAGATTGCAAAGGTCGGGAACGCTGCGTTCCCGACCTTTTGTTCGCACTGGATTTCTGATGAGAGCAAGATCTGGTTCCACAATGCAGAACATGGCGGCCTGCGTTGTTCTATTGATGAGTGGGGAATGCAAGCGAGCCAGTTGTATTTGGAGCATAAAAATGACCGGCATTGCCGGTCATTTTATTTCGTTAAGGGAAAGAATCTGGTTGTTATAAGACAAGGGCCTCGCGCAGAGTGCGCAGAGAGGTCAAATGGCCATCCAACATGCTCAGCGTCAGATCCTCCATTTCCAGAGAAACGATATCGTCATATCCACTCATGCGGCAAACAGAGAAAAATTCTTTCCACCATTGAACATCGTGACCGGCACCTACGGCGACATAGTTCCAGCTGCGCCGGGAAAATTCGTCAATGGGTTTGGTATCAAGCACGCCGTTCGGTCCGATGTACCGCCGTTCGGTACGGGAGTCTTTGCCATGGATATGGTACAGGGCGTTATGTTCTCCGAGCACACGGGCCGCTTCGATGGGATCGCCGCCCATCCAGAACAGATGGGAGGGATCGAGATTCATACCAATGATAGAATCCCCAACGGCCTCACGCAGACGCAGACAGGTTTCCGGATTGTAGACCAGCTGCATCCCGTGGTTTTCCAATGCAATTTGTTCAATGCCGCAGTTGTGTGCGATGGAAACGAGCTGTTTCCACTTCGGAATGGCGACTTCATTCCACTGATAGTCCAGAATGGTTTGGGTCTCCGGCGGCCATGATGTGGTAATCCATACCGGAGTGGTATCTCCGCGGCAGCCTGCGGGAAGGCCACTCATCATGACAATTTTTTTGATGCCAAGCATGGCGGCGAGCTGGAAGGTTTTGATGGTTACATCCCAGTCGTGTTCGTAGGCCAATGGATTTCCCGAACAGTTCAGAGTACACAACTCCATATCCCGCTTGCGGATTTCGTCATACCAACGGGTGCGAAAGGCGGAATCTGTTACGAGGCGCTCTAACTCGCAGTGTGGGGCTCCGGACCAGTTTCCAGTGCCGATTTCCACAGCATATGCCTGTTGTTCTTTGCAGAAATCCAGCATTTGCTCATAGGGCATATCCAGGGTACAGGTTTTGACAGCAAGTCTCATAGTAAGGCTCTCCTTTATTTTGTCGATGTGGAATGGTTGCCAAGCATTTCTCGGGAAATGATCTGAAAATCCGTATAGTAAATATCCTGCGTTGGTTTTCGCTGAAACCGGAGCAAACGATACAGAGCGAGGATTGCTTTTTGTGATTCCTGCTCAAAGGACTGACCGATGACAAAGTCAATGCGCCCCTGCTCGAGATATTTTTTTGCTGCCGGGGTCAGGTCATTGCAGATGACGTGAATCGGATGAGGAAGGTGTGCCTTTCGTATGCCGGAAATACAGGCAGAGATCGGCTGAGTGGCCATATATATGGCACGGATCTGCGGATTGGCACGGAGCTCACGGAGAATAAACTCTTCGGTAAGATCATATCGTTCGGCCGTTTCGAGGATTTGATATTGGTCAGTCCGGAAGCCGAGTGTTTCCAGATGCATACAAAACCCGTCGACGCGGCCCTTATGGGCCTCTAAACAGAGGTTGCCCACGACAATCAGGATGTGTTGATCCGGCTGCAGCATTTTATGAAACAGGCCTGCGGCAATTTGGCCGGCCAGGTGCAGATTCTGACCGATAAAACAGATGCGTCCGCAATCGGGGATATCCGCATCATAGGTGACAACGGGGATGCCGGAAGCGGTGATGCTCTGGAGCAGGATCTGCACTTCCGGGATGTTTTCCGGACGGACGATAAAGCCTTGCGTTCCGTTTGCTGTTTCTTCCCGAATGACACGGATTAGTTCTTTGGATGTCGTATTTTTGAGTAAGCATTGCTTGACTTGAAATAGCGGATCATTGAGCTGCCTGGTGATGGAACGGATGCCGCTGCTGATCCTGCGGTTAAAATAGCTATCTGACCATGGAGGGATCAGCATGGAAACGCGGAGGAGGGAAGAGGGCTGTTTGGAACGCTTTGTCTGGTATCCGAGTTGTTCTGCTGCGCGGAGGACTTTCTTTCGCGTGGTTTCCGATACATTGGGGCGTTGATTGAGCACGCGGTCGACCGTGCCTCTGGATACGCCGGCAGCGCGGGCGATTTGCTCTTGGGTAACAGCCATGCTTCTCCCTCCCAAACCCAATGAAGTTCCTCTGTATCAATCTTATCAGCCCAATTGAGTTGTGTCAAACGGTTAGGACATGTGATTTGTAACAATGCACATTTAGTATTTGGAATTTCCCGTATTTTTTTTGCCTGTTTTGTCAAAAGAAGCAGCAGGTAACTTGTGCTGAATGGGGAAAACAGGGAGATAATATTGAGTGGGTTTGTGCAGTGTGATATGATACTGATATGGAATTTGACACCTTGGAGTGAAAAGGAAAGGCAGGCAACGGGACATGAAGTTTTCTGTGAATATTGAAGTAATTTACAAAGAGCTGCCGTTTGCAGAGCGGTTTGCGGCGGCAAAACGGGACGGATTCGACTATGTAGAGATCTGGGACTGGGACAGCAAGGATATTGATGAACTGGCCCATTTGTGCCAGGAAAATGAAATTGAGATTTCCTGCATGGGAGGTGACGGACCGATTTCGCTGTGTGATCCGGAGCATGAAGCGGAATATCTGGAATATATCCAGAAATCGTTTGCGATTGCGCAGAAGTTGGGATGCAAGCATCTTGCCGTGCATTCGAACGAGCTGCTGCCGGAACCGAAGCAGTATGCGGCGGATCTGTTTGAACAATATTCGGATGCAGAAAAGACCATGGCAATGTATCGGACCCTTTGCAAGCTTGCACCAATGGCTGAAGAGGCGGGCATCACGCTGTGTCTTGAGGCTTTGAATGTGGAAACCGACCACCTTGGAAATTTTCTGAAATATACGAAGGATTCCGCGGAGCTGATTCGTATGGTGAACTCTCCGAATGTCAAGATTCTTTATGATGCGTATCATATGTACCTGAACGAAGGCAAGATCATCGAGACGATTCGCAAATACCAGCCGCTGATTGGCTATGTACATATCGCAGATGCGCCGGGACGTGCGGAACCGGGAACCGGCTGCATCAATTACCGTGCGGTTCTTGAGGACATGCATGCAAATGGATTTGATGGAATGATTGCGTTTGAACTGTACCCGAAGAATGGTTCTGAAGCAGCGATTACGGCAATCAACGCGGTACGAAAGGGGCTGTAACACAATGATTACGAAACTTGGTGTAATTGGATGTGGAGCGATCGGACGGGATCATATCCGGCGCATTACCGATGTTTTGACCAATGCGGAAGTGGTTGCCTGTTCGGATGTCATGGAGGAGGGCGGCAGAAAGGTCGCCGCGCAGTATGGACTGAACTTTTATGCGAATGGAACGGATCTGATTCAGGCTCCGGAGGTGGAGGCTGTCGTGATCTGCTCCAACGATGGAAGCCATGCGGGATTTGTGCTGGATGCAATCCGTGCCGGCAAGCAGGTTTTCTGCGAAAAGCCGCTTGGAACGTCTGCAGAGGAATGCATGAAAGTCATTGAGGCGGAACAAGCGGCAGGAAAACGCTTGGTTCAGGTTGGTTTCATGCGCCGATATGACAAGGGATATCTGGCATTAAAGCAGATTGTGGAATCCGGACAATTGGGTGCACCACTGATGATTCATGCGTGCCATCGGAATCAAAGTCACATCCCAAGTCATACCTCAGATATGACGATCAAGAATTCTGGCATTCACGAAATTGATGTGCTCCGCTGGCTGATCGGTGAGGACTACGAAAGCGGACAGGTCTTGATGGTACGGCAAAATCGTTTCGCCGCAGAAGGGCTGATGGATCCGCAGATTATGCTGCTGAAGTCCAAGAGCGGAATCCGTATGGATGTCGAAGTGAATATGTCCGCTGGATATGGATACGATATTCAGTGCGAGGTCGTGTGTGAGCGCGGAACTGTGCGGCTGCCCGACCCGAATACCGTGTTGGTGCGAGAGGCAGGCCAGCGGAAATACGAAATTTTTGATGACTGGTCGCTGCGTTTTGTCGAGGCATATGATAGTGAGTTCATCCAGTGGGTGGACAGCAT
>CAYLXH010000044.1:0-15289 GCA_964387535.1 uncultured Butyricicoccus sp.
AACTTTGCCGATCTGGAGCACTGCACGCCGCACTATGAGGAATTTGATGGCTTCACGGAGGACATCACCGGCTGCCGCACGTTTGATGAGCTGCCGGAGAGCGTTCAGAGCTATATCAAGGCCTTGGAAACAATCATCGAGTGCCCGATTCGCATGCTGGGCGTTGGCCCTGGCCGCGATCAGGTTGTAACGGTCAAGTAATCCTGTTTGACGACCTGCTGTCCTTGAGACGGCGGGTCGTTTTTTGTTTTGGCGTGAAGAACGGATGCAGTCGCGCGGGGAATTGGACGGAATCTGACAGAATCGTACCGGTTAATGTGGACAAAAAGAACATAAAAAACCGAGGAATTTTTCGCATCTTGTGAGAATATTATGATATACTGTTTGATAGAAAGGGGGAGAAGCGATGGAGAAAGCGGCACAACAGAGACTGGCGGCAGAGGTAGCGGAGCTCCTGACGCGGCAAGGACTGACCTTGTCGGTCGCAGAATCCTGCACGGGCGGCCTGCTGTCGTCGTACATCACGGCAGTTCCGGGGGCCTCAAACTTTTATCGGGGCGGAGCGTGTACCTATTGTGATGAGATCAAACAGCGTATTCTGGGGGTGAGACCGGAAACGCTGAAACAGTACACGGCGGTGTCCCGGCAGACGGCCGCAGAAATGGCAGAGGGGTGCGCGCGGGTGTTCGGCACCGATCTTGCCGTAAGCATCACGGGCTATGCCGGCCCGGAGGGAGGCGAAGACGGAACTCCGGTGGGAACGATCTATGTGGGACTCTGCTGCCGCGGTGCGGTGCGTGTGGAGCACCTGCATGAGCCGTCCGATCGGGAAACGGCGCGTGAGCGGGCGTGTGAGATGGCGTTTCATATGATACTGGAACAACAAAACAGTGTAGAACGGAAAAAATAAAGTGAAATTTCACATTTTTTCTGGACTTGCACGAGGAATGGTTGTATAATATTCCTACAAATAGTTGCGTTTGTCGGCAATTCTTTGTCGTTTTGACAGAGCGGCAGAGGACTGCGGAACGCGGAAGAGAAAACTATGGTTTTTATTGGGAGGAGTCCCTCCTAATTTTAAAAGATTGGAGAAGTGAAGAATGTCTAGGAAAAAAGAATGTGTAGCAATGCTCCTGGCCGGCGGCCGCGGCAGTAGACTATATGTCTTAACAGAAAATGTTGCCAAGCCGGCGGTTCCGTTTGGCGGTAAATATCGCATTATTGATTTCCCGCTTTCGAACTGTGTCAATTCGGGGATTGATACGGTCGGCGTACTGACACAGTATGAGCCACATGCGCTGAATGCGTATCTGGCCAACGGCCAGACGTGGGATCTGGACCGTCTGGACGGCGGCGTGTACTGCCTGCCTCCGTACGAGGGCGGAAATGGCTCGGAGTGGTATAAGGGTACTGCCAATGCGATCTATCAGAATATTGCGTTTATTGACCAGTACAATCCGGAATATGTACTGGTTCTGTCCGGTGACCATATCTACAAAATGGACTATGATGAGATGCTGGACACCCACAAGGAAAAGAACGCTGCGGCGACCATCGCCGTGCTCAATGTCACGTATGAAGAAGCCAAGCGCTTTGGCATCCTGAACTGCCATCCGGACGGCACAATTTATGAGTTTGAGGAGAAGCCGGCTCAGCCGAAATCGACCCTGGCTTCCATGGGTATCTACATTTTTACATGGTCCAAGCTGCGCCAGTATCTGATTGATGATGAAAACGATCCGAATTCCTCCAACGACTTTGGCAAGAACATCATCCCGGCGATGCTGAGTAAGGGAGAGAATCTCCAGACCTATCGGTTTGACGGCTACTGGAAGGATGTAGGAACGATTGAGTCTCTGTGGGAGGCCAACATGGATCTGCTGTCCCAGGACTCCGGACTGAATCTGGACGATCCGGACTGGAAGATTTATGGCCGCACCAACGCGGCTCCACCGCATTTTTCCGGCAAGAAGGCGGACATTCACCATTCGCTGGTCGTAGAGGGATGCGAAGTGGAAGGAAAAGTAACCAATTCCGTCCTGTTTTCCAATGTGACAGTGGAAGAGGGCGCGGATGTCAATTATTCTGTTATCATGCCGGGGGCTGTCATCGAAAAAGGCGCCGTGGTCAAGTATGCGATCGTTGCAGAAGACGCGCGCATTTGTGCTGGTGCAGTCGTTGGCAATGCTCCGAATGAGGTTAACGGAGATGAGTGGGGTGTCGCTGTCGTGGCTGGCGGCGTGACAGTTGGAAAAAATGCGACTGTCGTTGCCAAGCAGATGGTAGATACAGACGTTCCGAATGCAGAATAATGAGGTGAAATCATGAAAAATACACTTGGCATTATCATTGGATTTGATATGGACAGTGATATGCGGGAGCTGTCGGAGCACCGTCCGATTGCCTCTGTCCCGTTCAGCGGGCGCTATCGCGTCATTGACTTTATGCTCTCCAATTTTGTAAATTCCGGCTGTAACCAGGTTGGCATTCTGATGCGCGACAAGTATCAGTCGCTGATGGACCATCTGGGAAGCGGCAAGGATTGGGATCTGGCGCGCAAGCGCGGTGGTATGATGCTGCTGCCGCCGAACGCATTTGCTCCCAAGTCCTCCCCGCTGGTGACGGAGAATTACCGCACTTCGCTGGAGGCTCTGGGCTCGATCAGTGAGCTGTTCCGCAAGAGCAAGGCAGAGCATGTCGTTATTGCAAGCGGTGACATCGTGGCGAATATTCCGCTCGACGATGTGCTGCGCAAGCACAAGGAGACCGGCGTGGATGTGACGATAGTCTGCACCAAGACGAGTGAGGGCACAGCAAATGATACATATCTGGAGCTGTCTCCGCGCCATGAGATCAAGGATATCCGCTACGGCGACAATCTCAGCGGTGTGTGCAAGCACAAGTCGCTGGGCATCTATATCATGAAGCGCGAGTTCCTCAGACAGCTGCTGTCGGACTGTGTCACGCACAATTTCCGCTCGTTTGAGCGCGATGCGATGCAGTATCTGTTTACGCAGGGCAGACAGCTGTACGGCTATGTTTTTGACAAGTACGCAGTGCGCATTGAAAACGTCAAGGGCTACTTTGCCACGTCGATGGATATGCTGGACAAAGAACTGCGCGATCAGGTCTTTGTTCCGGAACGCCCGATCTTCACCAAGATCCGCGATGAGGCGCCGACATATTATGGCGATGAGGCCGTTGTCAACGACAGCTTGATTGCGGATGGCTGTAAGATTGAAGGCCGTGTCGAGAATTCCATCCTGTTCCGCGGGGTCACTGTGGAAAAGGGCGCGGTGATCAAGGATTCAATTATTATGCAGGGCGGCACTATTGGCTCTGATGTGGAGCTGTCGTATGTTGTGACCGACAAAAATGTTACGGTTCGTTCGGATCGCAGAATTATGGGACATGCGACATATCCGGTAGCTGTATGCAAGGATGCAATTGTATAACAGGCTTGCAGGGAGAAGGCGCCGGAAAGAGGAGAAATCTCCTCTTTCCGGCGGGCTTTTGCCATTATGATAGACCCACAAGTTCGGTTCATCTGGTAGGAATCCGTGCTCTTTGAAATAGGGAAACGACCCGTGAAGGAGCGGAGGAAAGAGGAGAGTGTTATGAAAGTTTTATATGTAGCCAGTGAGGTAGCACCATTTGTCAAGACAGGCGGTCCGGCCGACGTAGCCGGTTCGCTGCCGCAGGCACTGTCTCAGCAGGGATGTGAGGTCAGCGTTGTCTGTCCGCGTTATTCCCAGATCGGAAAGGAATGGCTGAGCAAAATGGAGCTTGTGGAAACCACCTATGTTCAGCTCGCATGGCGCAGCCAGTACTGCGGAATTTACCGCCTGAAGAAGGATAATATCGACTATTACTTTATTGATAACGAGTACTATTTTGATCGAAAGCAGATCTATGGTGAGTATGATGATGCAGAACGTTTTGCGTTTTTCAGCCATGCCGTGCTGGATATGCTGCCGATCATCGGTCTTTACCCGGACATTATCAACTGCAATGACTGGCAGACTGCATTGGTTCCGGTTTATTTCAGCCTGTACTATAAGTTCAGCTCGATTTACAGAAAGATCAAGACGGTGTTTACGATCCATAACATTCAGTATCAGGGTCAGTTCGGCGATCAGATCACCGATTACGTTCTGGGCATTGACCGGTATCAGTTTGACAACGGTTTCCTGCAGCAGGACGGCGACGTCAATATGATGAAGGCGGCGATCGTCTGCTCGGACCGTGTGACGACGGTTTCCGAGACCTATGCCAAGGAGATTCAGACTCCGTTCTATGGCTTCTCGCTGGATCCGGTGCTTCGCTGGTATAACGGCAAGGTCAGCGGCATTATCAATGGTCTGGACATCAAGTATTATGATCCGGAGACGGATACCCATCTGTTCTGCAATTACGGCATTGACACGCTGGACGACAAGAAGAAAAACCGTGAGGGCCTGCTGGAGATGTGCGGCCTGAAGGCGGACGACGACACGATGGTCATCGGTATGATCGGACGTCTGGTCAGCCAGAAGGGTCTGGACCTGATTCAGAGTGTTCTGGGAGAAATCCTGAGCATGAATGTCCGCCTGATTGTTCTGGGCACGGGCGACTATGGCTATGAGCAGATGTTTCTGGATGCCAAGGGTTGGGCGCCGGATAAGCTATCGGCCAATATTATGTTTAACAACGATCTGGCCAATAAAATTTATGCCGGTGCAGATCTGCTGCTCATGCCGTCCATGTTTGAGCCGTGCGGTCTGACACAGATGATTGCTATGCGGTATGGCACGCTCCCGCTGGTTCGTGAGACAGGCGGTTTGAAGGATACGGTCGTTCCGTATAACCAGTACACCGGTACCGGTGTTGGCTTCACGTTCTCTGCATTCAATGCTCATGATATGTTGCATGTTCTTCAGGAAGCGATTGATGTATTCCTGCACAAGAAGGATGCATGGAGAGCGATGCAAATTGACGGCATGAAGGGCGATTACAGCTGGACGGCTTCGGCGGCCAAGTACGTTGAGGTCTATAAGACGGCAATGGAGAAGGATTGATTTCTCCGGAAGAGGAAGAGGTTAGGCAGCGCCGGATTCCGGCGCTGCCTTTTTGTGTACGAATTGTAGTGTCAAACGGACAGTGAAGAGAACAATGATGTTGCGTGTTCTGCGTCGAGCGGATGAGGGATATCTTCCGGATATTCAACGCACAACCCAGCGAAGCGGTTGTGTGTTGAGGAGCGAGGCCACGAAACGGTTGAGACGTGTCGGGAGACCGACGCGTCGATGGAGTGCAGTGTGCCGAAGGGATGAGGTGCGTTTTGCGGATGTTCCACACATAACCCGGCGAAGAGAACAATGATGTTGCGTGTTCTGCGTCGAGCGGATGAGGGATATCTTCCGGATATTCAACGCACAACCCAGCGAAGCGGTTGTGTGTTGAGGAGCGAGGCCACGAAACGGTTGAGACGTGTCGGGAGACCGACGCGTCGATGGAGTGCAGTGTGCCGAAGCGACAGTTCACAGAATCTTCTTTTGACAAATTAGCATGGAAAACTTATACTGAGGATAGTTTTACAATAGGATTATTATGAAAAAAAGGAGAGGGGAGCGATTTATGATGGATTTTACGGAGAAAACCATTTCACAGGAGTATAAATTTCGGGGAAAGATTATGGCGGTGCGTGTAGACCGCGCAGAGCTGCCCAACGGCAGGCCGTGCACCCGCGAGGTGTGCGAGCATCCGGGCGGTGTTGGCATCCTACCGATGGATGAGAACCGGATGGTGACGCTGGTGCGCCAGTATCGCTACCCGTATGCAGAGACCATTCTGGAGATCCCGGCGGGAAAGATGGACCACGGCCCGGAGGATGCTGAGGAATGCGGACGACGGGAACTGGCGGAGGAAACCGGACTGCTGGCAGAGGAAATGATCCCGCTGGGAGAGATCTGGCCGTCTCCAGGGTTCATGGATGAGCGCCTGTACCTGTACTGTGCCAAAGGACTGACGCAGGGAGCAGTGCATCCGGATGAGGATGAGTTTGTGGAACGGGTGCAGATGTCGTTTGACGAGTTGTGTCAGCGGGTTGCTTCGGGAGAGATTAAGGATGCAAAGACGGTTGCAGCGGTCGGCAAGGTGTTGCTGCTCGGCCTGTAAGGAAGGACATTCAAGCGAATGAAGCCGATATTCAAATTACGAAAAAAGACAGATTGTGTAAAGAACCCCGATGAAACCGCCGCGGCATCTGCGGAACAGGAATCGGCCGGACAGGAGGAAACATACGACGCCCCGCTGCAAACACAGCGGAAATGGGGGCTGAAGCTCCGCACGAGCCTGAAGCGGAAATGGACTGCATTTCTTATGCTGCTGGTGCTGGCGGTCATGTGCATTGTCGGCGTGTTTCTGCTCAGCGTCACGGTCAACTACTATATCAATGCGTTTCGCTCTCAGGTTGGCACCGTGTTTACCACAGAGTTTCTGGAAGAGATGAATGCGGAGGCGACCGGAGATGTCAACATGGCGGCGACGGCGTTGTCGGAGATGGTTGAGGCGCATTCCGGTGCACTTGGCATTGGGTCGGGACGCGAGTACTATATTCTGGACAGTGAAAACGGAGCGTGTTTGGCGACGTCCGAGGTGACGTTTGACGGTATGGTTCCGCGCACGATCAATACGGTGACGGCCATGAACGGCACGGTCGGTGAGTCGATCTCTGTATTTGGAAAAACCATGGATCTGGCGATTCCGATTGACGGGGATCATCGGTTTGTCCTGTCCATTGTGGACGACCGCAGCGACATGAATCATATGTGCTGGCTGATGTTTCTGGTAATTTTGGCGGCGCTGGTCGTGGGATTGGTGTCGGCGGCGGCGCTGAGCATGGTGCTCATCCGCACGGTGACCGATCCGATCGCGGAACTCAATGAAGGCGCCAAACGGATCACACGCGGGGAGTATGACCAGGTGCTTTTGGTGCAGGATCCAGACGAAATCGGTCAGCTGACCGAGTCGTTTAATGAAATGTCTGCGTTTCTTCGCCGGTCTATGCGGATCGCGGAGTTGGAGCGCGTGCGCATGAAGGCGGTCACAGGCTATTTAAAGGAAGGCGTCGTGGCCCTCACGGCGACGGGCGAAATCACTGCGATGAATGCGGCGGCGGAGCGGCTTTTGGAGCATCCGTTTGCCGAAGGGTTGACGTTTGCGGCGCTGTTTCCGCAGGTGTCGTTCCCAGATGCGTCCCGCGGCATTGTTCAGCTGGTTCTGCACCGTGGTGACCAGCGGCTCCGGCTTGTGTTTGTCGCAGATGCGGAGCACGGATTTACGGTGCTGGTCATTCCGATGGAGGAACGGTCATGAAGCGGAAGCAGCACAGGAGGACAGGCCGAATTACCGGTGTACATAAAGGTCGGCTGACCGTGAAGGACCGACAGGGAGCCGAGCGCCTGCGGCGCCCGGATGCTCCCAAGAAAAAGCGAAGCGCAGGCCGGCTTTCCCGCGCGGTGAAGCGGAACAAAAGCAGCTTGACCACGGCGGCGATTGCCGCACTGACGGTGGCGCTTGTCGTACAGAGCGGGTATCTGTGGAGTCGGGTTTTGGATCCGGACAGCACGCCGAAGGGGACGATTGCCCATGCGATGGTGCGCTGGATGAGTAGCCATCGGGCGGGCGATTCCGATACGATCGAGCCGGCGGCGTATCCGGTCAAGATGGCAGTGCGCCAGGAAACCGGTGTGTACGGTCTGCAGTATAGTGCCAACAACATGCAGGAGATGTGGCGGCAGACCGAGGATCTGTGGAGTGCGGCGTTTTCGTCTCTGACACCACTCACGGCAACGACAATAGAGGCTTATCGGGAGGCGCTGCAGCAGCCGATGCTGTTTGCCGAGTTCGACGGCAGCGTTCCGCTGAGTCTGATCGCGGGATGGCTGGGCACAGAGGTGCCGCAAAACGGAGAGGATTGTGCCTGCGGAGGGCTGCTCATCAGCAAAGAGGGAAACAACAGCTATCGGCTGTATGTGCGCGATGCGGCGGACGGATCCATTGTCAGCGGACGAACGGACCTGTCGGACGCGGTGTTTTCCAGTATGGCGGCGGCGTTTACCGCCAACGACTGCACACTGGCGGCGGAAACCGACACAATGGTCTCGCCGGATACCCTTCAGTTTACTCAGGCCCAGAGCTTTGATGCCGTGACGTTTCAGCCGTATTCCGGAAGCATGCTGCCGCTGCTTGACGCATTGCAAATGGATGGACAAGCAGCGCAGGAGACTGTGTATCAGGTAAATGATGGAACAATGGTGTATGTCGATGGAGATGCTACCGTGCGCGTGACGCCAAACAGTGTGCTGAGCTATCGGTCGGAGACCGGAATCCGTGCGTATGAGGAAAACTTGCGGGAGAGCGATGCACGGCAGCGGTGCGCCCAGCTGGGACATGTGCTGTCGACAGCGCTGCTGGAAGGAATGAACAGCGGTGGGGACGCCCATCTGATCAAAGCGTATGAGGACAAACAACAGCGCTATGTCACCGTATTCGCACTCCACATTGACGGGGTACCGGTGGACAATGAGCTGGGATATTTTGCGCGCTATGTCTTTGAGGACGGCGAGATGGTGCAGGCGGATGTGGTGCTGCGCACCTGCGAGGTCAACGGCGATGTGGTTGCCGTCATGCCGGAGACCGTCGTGGCCTCGTCGCGTGGAGATTCTGCTGCGCTGCTGAGTCTGCGTTACACCGATACGGCGGCGCTGCGGAAGGAGGACAGCGCGCTGTCTGACTACGATGGAACCGGTGCGGGTGAGCTGCTGGACAGCGATGAGCCGCAGACCGACACCTCGTGGGTCGATGATCTGACCAGTGAGACGGAAAGTGGCTGGGTAGACAGCGGCAGTGTGGACTGGAGCGATACGATGACGACGCCGTCTGAGGGCGTACAGAGTACGCTGCCGGTCAGCGGAACCAGCGTGTCGGCACAGGCGGAATGGAAATTCCTGTTGTATGATGTGGAGGAGCCGCAGGACGAGCCGACACAACCGCTTCCGGAAGAACTTCGACCGGAAGAGATCGACATCACCTGGCATATGCCGGACCTTCTGACACCGTTGGGAGAAGGAGGGACAGAGCGATGAACGGAACAGGGATGAAGCGCATTACGCTGCGCTTCCTTTTGGTGTGCAATCTGGTGCTGCTGGCGGTCATCGCGGTGTTTGCCATTCGCGGTGCCATGAGGATCAGTGAGCAGGGGCAGCAGACGGCGGCGCTGCTGGAGTCCCGTGGGGTATCGCTCAGCGGCAACGCCTATCGTGCACTGCTGCAGGAAAAGAGGGCGTACACGCTGCGCACGGATGTGGATGCCCAGGAGCAGTTTTGCCGCAGTATGTTGGGCACGGATCTGGAATCGCGTGCCTCCTCCGGCGGCAGCATTTGTTGGGAGAGTGATCGCGGCAGCGTGACGTGGGAGATAGAAGGGACCGTGAGCGGTACGGCAGACCTGTCGGAATACGGCACCGCGACCGACGAACAAAGCGCGGAGCGGATGGTTTCCGAGCGGCTGCGCGCGGCCGGAGTCAATCTGAGACAGACAGCAATGGAGGCTGTAGAAAATGACGGAGTGCTGACGGTGCGCGTACAGGAGGGAATCTCGGGACGCAATCTGTCCGGATGTGAGCTGCGGTTTGATCTGAAGGAGGACGGCACGGTGACCATCAGCGGGCAGTGGTGCCTGGGGGAACCGGAGCCGGTGGAACTGGAAGCGCTGAATGAGAGCACGCCGGCAGATATTTTGCTGGCGCTGCTGCGTGTTCACAGCAATGTGACGCAGGTTACCGCGGTGCAGCAGGTGTATGTCCTGACCAACCGGAGCGGCGGACGGTTTACCATTCACCCGTGCTGGAAGCTGACGACCGATCAGGGTGATTTCCTAATGGACCCGCTGACCGGGGAGGAAGTGTCGGAGGACGCTGTGCGCAAGCCAACGGATACGACGGCCACGCTTCCGGCAGACGACGGAGCGAATGCAACCGAGCCGGTACAGACGGTTCCGGGAAGCGACGACACGACGGTCATCGAGCCGGCGAATCCGGATACGGATTCCGATGATACCCCGGTGATTTCCGGGGACGACAACTGGGATCCGACACAGGGAACCGACAAAACGGACCCGGAGCTTCCGGATGAAAACGGTGTATATGGCTGACGGGGAAAATGCGTACAGCAATCGGACCAGTGATGGATTCTTCGAGCAACAAAATGTTGAAAATTGTGAGCGGTTCAACAAAAGAATTGCGTTTCCCAACGGGGTGTGATAACATAATATAGTACATCTCAATGCGGGGATGCAGGAGCAGAGTGCATTGAGTGTGTACGGCACGAGAATGCGTGATCGCAGCAGATCAACGATGAGAGCGAATGGGCGGTAAGCCGGCTGCTCGTTGTGATGCGCTGCGGATGCGCACAGCAATTCAGCCGCAGCGCTGAGTTGGATCGCTTGGAATAAGGAGAAGAACGTAAGTGGAGAGATATGTCATCCACGGCGGGAAACCTCTGCACGGGGAGGTTACCATCAGCGGCGCAAAAAACGCAGCTGTCGCCATTGTCCCGGCTGCCCTCATGGTAGACGGACCGTGCATTATTGAGAATGTTCCGGACATTGTCGATGTACGCCTGCAGTTTGAGATCCTCAAACAGATGGGTGTCAAGGTGACGCAGTTGAGCGCCACCACGTTCCAGACGGAAAATACGGGGGTTGATCTGGAAAACGCAGACATGTTCGCCAAGATGCGCCGTCTGCGCGCTTCGTACTATTTCATCGGTGCGGAACTCGGTCGATACGGAAAAGCGCGTGTCGCTATGCCGGGAGGCTGCAATTTCGGCGGGATCCGCCCGGTGGATCAGCATGTCAAGGGCTTTGAAAAGCTCGGCGCGTATGTCCGGGAGGAGAGTGAGGGGTATATCTCCGCGATTGCCCCGGATGGCCTGAAGGGACGCCATATTTATTTTGATGTTGTGACCGTCGGGGCGACGATGAATGTGATGCTTGCTGCCGTGTTTGCCGAGGGCCAGACGGTTATGGAAAATGTCGCAAAAGAACCGCATATTGTGGATCTGGCGAACTTTCTCAACCAGATGGGTGCGGACATCCGCGGAGCGGGCACCGATAAAATCACCATCACGGGTGTGGAACGCCTGCACGGCGGCACGTACTCCATCATTCCGGATCAGATTGAGGCCGGTACGTACATGGCCGCAGTGGCGGCCTGTGGAGGAGATCTGCTGATTACGAACATAATCCCGAAGCATTTGGACTGCATCAGCACCAAGCTGGAGGACATGGGCGTGGAGATTGAGGAATACGACGATTCGGTTCGTGTCCGGCGGTGTGGTCCGCTGCGGCACACCAACCTGAAAACACTGCCGTACCCGGGCTTCCCGACGGATATGCAGCCGCAGATGGCGGCCGTGATGTGCCTGGCAGATGGCACGAGCCATATCACGGAGGGCGTGTGGGCCAGCCGATTCCGCTATACTGAGGAGCTCAACCGGATGGGAGCCCATGTCTCGGTGTTCAAGGAGACGGCGGTGATTGAAGGCGCACCGGAGCTGCACGGAGCAGATGTGATTGCGCCGGATCTGCGTGCCGGAGCGGCGCTGGTCATTGCCGGACTGGCGGCGCGCGGGACGACGACGATTTCCCAGATCGGGCTGATCGAACGCGGATATGAAAATCTGATCGGAAAAGTCACGGAGATTGGCGGTACGATTTCGATTGAGGAGTTTTCCGACTGATACACAAACAGAACAATATGGGCGCGTTGCCAAATACACGGTATGATTGCTTCCCGTGCGGGAAGAGGGGTATTTGCAGCGCGCCTGTCTGTATCGCCAGACAGGGAAGGAGAGGCTATGGACAGCTTTTATTATTCCATTGCGTCGGGTTCCACGGGAAACTGTGCGGTTTGGAATACGGGAACAACCAAGATATTGCTGGACCTCGGCGTGTCGGTGCGGGCGCTGAATCAGGCGCTGCGCGCGTTGGATATGCGGCCGGAGGATCTTTCGGCTGTCCTGCTGACACATGAGCACGCGGATCATGTCAAAGGACTGGGGACGTTCTGCAAGAAATATGATGTACCGGTTTACGCGACGTTTGGAACGGCGGCAGCCATTCAGATGAAGCTGCCGCAGGCACAGCGCCTGCTGCGCCCATTTGCCGGAGGGGAGCACTTCGAGGTCGGTGATCTGGGGGTGCATTCCTATCGAACTCCGCATGATGCGGCGGACTCCGTGTGTTACCGCATTGATGGCGGCGGGCACCGGCTGGGATATGTGACCGACCTCGGATTTTTGCCGGAGGAGGTGTTCACCGCGATGAGTGGGTGCGATGTGGTTGCGCTGGAGTCCAATCACGACGTAGAGATGCTGCGAACCGGACCATATCCGATGTATCTGAAGGAGCGAATCCGCGGAAAGTACGGCCATCTGAGCAATGAGGAGTGCGCGAAGGCCGCGGTGGGGCTGGTGCAGCGCGGTGCGCAGCGGCTGATTCTGTCGCATCTGAGTGAGACGAACAATCGGCCGCTGACGGCGTTTCATGCCACGCAGTATGCGCTGGAGAAAGCAGCCGCCGACTGCGAGCTGTATGTCGCGCCGCGCGGTGCGATGGAGCAGCCGGTTTCGCTGGGAGCTGGCGTGCTGCCGGAGGAGGGAGAACAATGCTGTCTGTTCGCCTGATCTGTGTGGGAAAGCTGAAGGAGAAATTTTATCGGGAAGCGTGCGCGGAATATGAAAAACGGCTCAAAGGATATTGCAGGCTGGAGATTATCGAGCTGAGTGAGCAGCGCTTGCCGGACAGACCGTCAGAAGCCGAGATTGCTGCGGCGTTGCACAAGGAGGCGGCGGCCATTGAGGGAAAGATCCCGTCCGGCGCGATGGTCATTGCGATGTGCATCGAGGGAAAGGAGCTGTCCAGTGAGCAGTTTGCAGATGTCCTGACGGCACGGATGAACAGCGGGGTGTCACAGCTGTGCGTCGTGATTGGCGGTTCGTTTGGGTTGGATGAGCAGTTCAAACGCCGCGCCGCACTGCGGCTGTCCATGTCTCCGATGACGTTTCCACACCATCTCGCCCGCGTCATGGTGCTGGAACAGCTGTACCGTGCGCTGAACATCGCCTCCGGCGGAAAATATCACAAGTAAGGGATGGAATCGAGTTGTCTCAGAAAGGATTGGTGATTCCATGATGATTATGGGTTTGCTGTTGCTTTGCCTGTTTTTCTGGTTGTGCTATCAGTGTACCGCGATGATGCTCAAGCTGTTGTACGTGTTGTGCATTGGCATTCCGCTGGCCATTGTGCTGTTTGTCATCGGGCTTCTGCTGTGCTGTACGATTCTGTTGATTCCGGTGGGAAAGATGGTGCTGGCGCTTGGCGGTCGGGTTATCTACCCGTTTTAGTGTAATAGAAAACCGCTCCAAACCATGGGTTCGGAGCGGTTGTTTTTTTATCCGGGATCAGTAACGGCCGGCACCGATATAATGCGATGCGTAGTAGGATTCACTCAGACTGGAGACAATGACACCGGTCGAGGAATTGGCCGCGTGAATCATTTTGTTGTCGCCGATGTAGATGCCGACATGGCCCACACTGCTTCCGCCGCCGGAGCCGGAGAAGAATACCAGCTGTCCCGCTTTGAGATTGGAGCGGGAGACTTTGGTGGAAGAGGCGTACTGAGAGGACGAGGTGCGCGGAATCGACTTGCCGCAGGAGCGATAGACATACTGTGTAAAGCCGGAGCAGTCAAAGGAATCCGGACCGGTGGCCCCATATACATAGCGGCTGCCGAGCAGGTCACGCGCCTTGTTGCACACCTTGGTGTAGAACGGATCTTTGATCTTGCTCTTGGCGATGAAGCCGGTGCGGCTGCCGAGCTCGACCATATACCAGCCGCCGGAGGTTCCGAGAACGGTTACCGACTTGCCGGACGGCACGCTGCGCAGGCGGTCGCTGTCCGCCGATGGAAGCGCACGAAGGGCACAGGACGCAGAGGTCTTGGCCTGATAGGAATCCACGCGTGTCGTCAGATTGTTCGTATGGACATATCCGGTTTCGCCCTTGACTTTGACCTTGACCCAGCGGCCGGAGCGGTTGAGCACCGTGCGGGTGGCGCCCTTTTCCATGACAGAGACGATCTGGGAGGAAGTGGAGGCGTTGGCGCGTACATTGACGGTTTGATTGGCCGTGACCTTGGTGGCCAGAGCGCCGGTTGTCACCACGATGGTGAGGACAAGGGAGGTGAATATGGTCTGAAGAATTCGCGAGAGCGACATGTTGGACTCCTTTCGGGTGAAAAAACTCGATGATAAGCATCGGAAGGAACAAATTGATACGAAATTGAAATCAGTTTGTAACCAATTTGTAATGATATGATACCGTAGGAGAAGGGATTTGTCAAGTGTTTGCAACAAAAAGGTGTGTAAACATAGAAATTTACAAAAAAATCGCAATATTTTCGTCGTTTTTTAGCGAATATCCAGAGAAATCGCGGTGTGTATGCGTGAGGTTACCGGAGGAAAAGGAAAATGACACTGGGTATGGGAATCAGGGGGATAATCTGGTATAATACAGAATAGAGAAAAGGAGGGACGGCGTTTGATATCCTGTTTGCTGCCGATTATTTATCTGTCCTTTGTGAGCCTTGGTTTGCCGGACTCGATTTTGGGTGCAGCGTGGCCGTCGATGTATGAGGAGTATTCGGTTCCGGTGTCGTATGCCGGCATCGTTTCGATGATTATTGCGCTGGGTACGATTGTGTCCAGCCTGAAGAGCGAACGCTTGACGCGGGCGCTGGGTACGGGAAAGGTGACGGCGATCAGTGTGGCGATGACCGCCGCGGCGCTGTTTGGATTTTCCGTGAGTCACTCGTTCTGGATGCTGTGTCTGTGGGCGGTTCCCTACGGATTGGGCGCGGGAAGCGTGGATGCGTCGCTCAACCATTATGTCGCACTTCACTATGCCAGCCGGCACATGAGCTGGCTGCATTGCATGTGGGGCATCGGCGCGTCACTCGGACCGTATGTGATGGGAATGGCGCTCCACGGCGGGTATGGATGGAATGCCGGCTATCGCTGGATCGCGGTGCTTCAGGTGGGACTGACGGCGATCCTGATGCTGTCGCTGCCGCTCTGGAACCGGCGCGGTGCAGAGAGCCTGGAGCACTCGGCCTGTACAGCGTCCAAAGCGCTGACCCTGCGGCAGATCATTGCCATTCCCGGTGCGCGGGAGATTATGATTACA
>CAYLXH010000045.1:0-15102 GCA_964387535.1 uncultured Butyricicoccus sp.
CGGGGTCGGAACGACAGCAGCAATTAGTGCCGGGTAAGCCATGTCGATCGGAGAGGCCGAAGCGTTGATGGTCTCCTGAATAGACGGCAGATGATAGGCAATGATGCCAGGGAAAATGAGGTACAGCGGTCCAAGACACTTGAGGAAGCCGCAGTAAATGGCACCCTTCTGGCCTTCCTTCAGGGATTTTGCTGCCAGAGAACGCTGAACGAATGACTGGTTGCAGCACCACCAATAGAGGTTGGAGAACAGCATGCCGGTGAAAATCAGCGGCCATGGCAGGTTTGGCTGGGCAGAGTTCCAGGCAGACCAAGCGTTAAGTTTTTCCGGCTCATGATTCAGGATGTAGGACATACCTGCTGCGATGCCGCCGCCGGAGGTTTCATGTCCGAGAACCGCCAGGGCGATAAACGGAATCAGGAAGCCGGCAACCAACAGACCGACACCGTTGATGGTGTCCGATACGGCAACGGCCTTCAGTCCGCCGAAGATGGCATAGCACGCACCGACGATACCGATGACAACGCAGAGCACGGCAATTGCCATGAACTGATTTCCGTCAAAGAAGGTGTCGAAGTTGAAGATGCGAACGAATGCGACAGCACCCGAATACAGAATAACTGGCAGGTTCAGGAAGCTGTACATCAGAACGATGATGATGGAAAACATCAGTTTTACGGGAGTACCAAAACGCTCTTCCATCATAGCAGGAATCGTGGTGGTACCCATTTTGAGATAGTTCGGCAGGAAATAATGTGCCAGGAACAGCAGAGTGAAAATAGAACCGACCTCAAATGCGGACGGACTCATATTCGTCTGCCAGGACTGGCCGTTCAGACCGACCAACTGTTCGGCTGAGAGATTGGTCAGCAGAAGAGAACCTGCGATGACAATGCCCGGAAGACTGCGGCTTGCCAGGAAATAACCATCTGCACTCTCGAGATTGTCACCCTTTGTCTTTACACTGGCGATAACAGCGACCAAAATCGTAAAGGCCAAGAAAGTGATGATAACCCAAGGAGTAGAATTCAAGAAACCCATTCTTTTTCCTTCTTTCTTTCTTAAATTTGTTGGGGACTTTGCTTTGTTGCTGTATGCTGCGTTGTTGTTTGCGTGATGGAACTTACGGAAAGGGTCATGCGCTTGCATCAATGCGGAGCAGGTGGTTTGGAGCCTGCCGCATTGATGCGTTTCCGCAACAGTCCCACAAAAGAACGGAAGATTAGTTCCAGTACTTTTCTACATGTGCACGGGTGCGCTCTGCTGCTGTCTTGATGTTTTCCTCATTGGACAGCTTGTAGTAATCCGGACGGAATACTTCCATGGTGCAGACATCACCCTCAAAGCCGATCTTTTTGAGCGTATCCGCGTAACGCTTGTGATCCAGACAGTCGCCCGGCTCGCCCGGCCACAGACGCTTTTCATCGTTGTTGTACGCTGCGCCGCACGGCATATTCTCCATGCCGTTCAGATGCCAGACAAAGATCTTCTTGCCGTCGGCTTTTTCCAGAGCATCCCAGGAGGAAGCCATTGCGTGGAAATGGTACTGATCCAGCGTGATTCCGACCAGCGGATGGTTCACTTCGGATACGATGTCATAGGCGTACTCAAACCGGTTAATAGACATGGACGGACCACCACAGAATTCAATGGACAGCTTGATGCCGTACGGTTCTACCTTCTTGACCATCTCTTTCAGAACAGCAACGGCGTCCTCGCGGATTTCATCGACCGTAGCCGGAACCTGAAGATCCATGGATGGAACTACAACGATCATCTTGCACTGCAGCTTGTTGCAGTCTTCGATAATCTGCTCCAACTTTGCCATGACCGCGTCCTTCTCTTCCTGGGTCTGCTTCATGTTGAAGAAGATCAGCGCGTTATAGGACAGCATTTTCAAGTGGTGATTGGGATCTGCGAACCAAGCAGCCAGATCATCAATGGTGTACTTGCCTGCTGCGATCTCGCGATCCAGGCATTCGGACTGAATATCAATGTAATCGACGCCGTACTTTTCGCAGAGTTCCAGATCTTCCAGAACGGAGTGGTTCTCGCAGAAACGGTTACAGCCTTCGTTAAAACCAATTTTCATGATAAAACTCCTTTTGTATGTGCGTAGAAACTTACTTTGCGTAGAAATCCGGAGTGCCGCCGGTGACAACCTTTTCGACCTTACCGGACTTCTGAGAAGCGACCAGTGCATCGGCGGTAATCGCTGCAACGTAACCGTCCCAAGCAGAGGAACCGCCCGTGGTGCCCTTCTTTACGCAGTCAACCCAGTCCTGAAGCTCAACATCGTAGGAATCAATGAAGCGAAGGATCCAGTTCTTTTCGATTGCGGTAGCGACCTCGAAGTTCTTGCGAGTGGTCGGGAAGGAAGGGCACGGCAGATTGATGACACCGTCTTCACAGACAACTTCACAATTGATGTCGTAACCAAATCCGCAGTTTACGTTGACTTCCAGGATGGTGACAATGCCGCTCTTGGTCTTCATAATCATGACCTGAGGATCTTTCAGCCCTTCGTGCGCGTTCTTGGTGGTTTTCGGCATGATGCACTGCACTTCATCCCACTCATCGTTGATGAGCCACGGAAGAACGTCGATTTCGTGGATTGCCGTATCGGTGACTGCCATCTCTGTGCTGTAATCATCAGCGACTGACTCAGCGCGGTGCGTGCACTTCAAGATCATTGGTGCGCCGAACTCGCCGGAATCAATCAGATCCTTGACCTGCTTGTAGCCACGGTCATAACGGCGCATGAAACCGACCTGTACCAGATGTTTGCCGGATGCCATCTCGGCGTCGACGATTTCCTTGCACTCGGCGGCAGTAGTGGTCAGCGGCTTTTCGGTGAATACCGGCTTGCCAGCCTTGATTGCCTCCAGAATCGGACTCTTGTGGAACTGTCCCGGGGTAGTGACAACAACTGCGTCCACTTCCGGATCGTTGATCAGCTGGGCAGCATCGGTATAAACCTTCACACCGCCGATCAGATCAGATGCAGCCTTTGCACCGTCTTCAAATACATCGCAGACAGCAACAACTGTGCAGCCCTGAATTTTATACTGCAGGCGCTTGGCATGTTCTTTGCCAATCATACCGCAGCCTACGATACCTACACGTAAATCCATAATACTTGTACCTCCATCAAAATCTTGTATTTTATTCTTTCGGTGCACGCAGAACACCTTGAGTATGCACCGCTTTTGTAACTGCAACCAGTATACAATTTTGTTCACGAGAACGCAATGGTTTTTTTGGCAAAAAACATATTTCGTGTAAAATGACAAGATTAAAACAGAAAAATCATACAAAATGCACAGAATCTGAGGATTAATGTGAGCACGTGCACGCTAAAGAAAGAACAAAACACCGCTGACTGATTCTAGCAGCGGTGTGTGCAATAGTGGGTCGAAACAATTATGCCAGATTATATTTGGTAATAATACTGAGCTCAGTAAAATCATTGCGGTTTGCTGGGGAAATACCCTTTGCAACATAATCATAGAGAATGTGCATTGCGCGATAGCCTTGAAGTTCTGGATGCTGATCGAGAATTAAGGTATGGTGCCCGTTGCGCAAATCTTCGACATTGGCTTGGTTTAAGTCAAAGGAAATAATCCGGATTTTTCCAGAGAGTCCCGCTTCACATACCGCGCGGACGATGCCGTGAGCACCATGGCAGGCCGCGAAAATCCCCTGAAGGTCTGGGTGCTGTTGGATTGTGTATTTCGCGATTTCATACGCAAACGCGTCACTGTCAAAACAGCTCTGAAGGGGAAGCAGCTCCAAATTGGGGAAATCGGATTGAATGACATCAATAAAGCTGGCGACACGCAGATGGTGTGCATTGTTGGTCAGATGTGCAGTGATCGGGAGAACTTTGCCTCCGTTAGGGAGCATGTATCCCATTAATGCACCCGCTGTGCGCCCACCTTTCTGGTTATCCATGCCGACGTAGCACAGACGGTTGCTGTCCGGAATATCACAGTTAAAGGTGACAACGGGGATATTTTGTGCAATCATTTTGTTGACGCGGTCCACAACTTCGCTGTCTGTTGTCGGGATAATAGCGAGTGCCTGACAACCTTCTGCGAGAAAGGCATCCATGGCCTCAAGCTCTGCTTGTTTGTCGAAGTCGGGATTCGTGATAATTTTCGTGGTTACTCCGAGCGGCGTCAGCTCCTCCGCTGCTTTTTGAATGCCATCATAGATGATTTGCATGGTGGGAGTACTGAGAGACTGCACGTATACGCCGAATTGGTAAGTTTTGCTCGACAGTGCCAGCGCCTGGCCGGCCGGATGGGGCTGATAGCCTAATTCTGTGGCAATTTTGCGGATGCGTTCAGCGACTTCTGGCTTGACACGGCCGCGGTTGTGCAGTGCACGGTCAACTGTACCGCGGGAAACGCCGGCCAACTCGGCAATTTGTTTGGATGTAACAGCCATAGGCACCTCCTTTTAGTACAATTGACTAATAAATTGAATCATCAGTCTGTGTTGTATGTTCTGTGGCAGTGATTCCGTTCTTAGTATACTATGGTGCACGCAGAAAAGCAAGCGCAAACAGTGAGTTTCTGGAATTATTTGTGGAATCAGGAAGAGAAAGGAGGGCAAAAATGGTGTAAAATCGACATGTATTGGGAGAAATCATAGAAGAGCAGTCGATATAATGCGTTCACTATGGCATAAAAATTCATGCAAAAAGAAAGTGCACGCAAGGTTGAAAGGAAATGAGGCTGTTGTGAATCTATCTTTGCGAAAACTTGAGCATGAGCGAGCTTCACATGGAGGAGCTGTCAGAATTGGTATCATCAGCAGTTTGCACTGGCTGCGTTTGGGGTTACATATTTTGTGGAAATCCACGCGATGTGATGTTGGATTTTCATCAAGAGCCATCGGTTGGCTGAAATATAATATGAGAGATTGGCGAGGCAGACCACGTATGGTTTGTATCGTGTTGTTTGTGCAAGGTATGGAGGCTGGGCGTTGGACTAGAATGTTCGTGAGAAAAAGTAACATTAAGATAATACGAAGCGAATGTTTTTTTGGAAAGGGGACGGAGTTTTCCGTGCAGGGAAACACATCAATATGACAAGATATCAGCTTGTCACATGTCACAATTATAAATGGACGAGAGCGGGAAATTTACTGTGCGGAATGCTACAATTTGATCGGATCGGATTGGGGAATGCTATGAAATTATTTTAGCTGAATTGACAGGAAAAAATGAGAATGTTATACTTTTTTCAAACAAAAAAGGGATTTAAACTCCAAAAATTAGGATATTAACGGTGTAAAAAGAGTACCGAAGGTTTTGTACAGATCATACTGGTTAATTGGAAAAAAATTGTGCGAAATGTGGAAGACCTTTTTGTCACATAATGAGAGCAAAGTACAAGACGTGCTGGAACGCGGTACCGGTGGAAGAACAAGATGTCACCGTGTGCGGAAGCTCTGAGTCGCTAACGCAAGAATAGCGCAATTATCCATATTTTAGAAGTTATTCCCAGAGCGTTTGAATACGGATGCCGGTGTGTGATAACACTGCCTATCCGATTCACTTGGCAGAGAAGAGAGAAGGAGGAATGGTAATTCAGTTTGTGAAGAACATTGCTGTTGTGGGACAGACGATCCCGCTGGGTAATCTCTTCTGCCGTAACAGAGAGTGCACATGAGTAAGTCCTGAGTAACGTCGATAAAAGTGGTCTGTCTGGCTGTGGCGGATAGCTGCAGGACAGCGATTGTGCAGGATGTTTGTATGTTTTCCCGCCGGCTGCTGTGTCAAAGACATGGTGTGCAGACGCGAGGATGACATAGAAGAGAAGATGGAGGAAACTGAGAATTGGACTGTGCGTAGCAGTGTGTCAGTACATAAGGATGTCATATCCAACCGTCGGTTCCGGAGACGGGTGCGGGGACACTGGGACAGAGGCGCACAGAAAAGAAGTTGAAAGAAAGAGGTAAATCATGTTAATTGTAGCAGAGTTTGTTGCATTTACCGTATTGGTTGCAGTTCTTTCCTGGTGGAAAACCAAGGGTGATGACCTTTCCACAAAGGAAGGATACTTTCTGGCAGGCCGCGGTCTGCCGGGCATTGTCATCGCGGGATCTCTGATGATGACGAACCTGTCGGCGGAGCAGCTGGTTGGTACGAACGGCCAGTCGTTTGCCGGCAATATGAGCACGATCGCATGGGAGGCGACGTCGGCGTTCGCGCTGATTATTCTGGCGTTCTTCCTGCTGCCGAAGTTCTTGCGCGGTGGTATCGCAACGCTGCCGGAATTCTTTGAAATGCGCTATGACACGTTTGTCATGCGTCTGTTTTCCGTGCTGTTCCTGATTGCATATGTTATCACGATGCTTCCGACGATTCTGTATTCCGGTGCAGTAGCACTGGAGAAGATGTTTGGCATCTCGGAGCTGTTTGGTATCAGTTATTTTGCAGGTATTGCCATTGTCTGTGTCGGCACCGGTATCATCGGTATGTGCTATGCGGTCTTTGGAGGACTGAAGGCGGTTGCGTACTCGGATACGATCAACGGCGTTGGTCTGATTATCGGTGGATTTGCTGTTCCGATTCTTGGTGTCATTGCGTTGGGTCAGCTGGATGGCGGCGGATTCCTCGCTGGCGTTGAGCATCTGATTACCGCAACACCGGAGAAGATGAACGCGTGGTCTGCACCGTCAGCCCTGCCGCCGGAAGTTCCGTGGCCGCTGCTGTGCACAGGTATGTTTGTCAACAATCTGTTCTACTGGGCGACAAACCAGTCCATTATCCAGCGTTCGCTGGGCGGTAAGAATCTGGCAGAGAGCCAGAAGGGTGCAATCTGGGCCGGCTTCTTCAAGTGCCTCGATGTTTTCGTTATTGTTCTGCCGGGTGTTATCGCGTACCAGCTGCTGGCAGGAACGATGGCAGACACTTCGGTTGGTATGGCTGCGGACCAGGCATATCCGCTGCTGATTATGGAAGTCGTTCCGGAGCCGATTCTTGGCTTCCTGGCTGCCGTTATGTTCGGCGCAATCCTGTCCTCCTTTAACTCGGTTCTGAACTCCGCTTCCACGATTTTCTCCCTGAATATCTGGCAGCCGATCTGGGGCAAGAATGCCGATGCAGATAAGGTTGTATGGGTCGGTAAGGTATTTGGCACGATTGTCGGTGTTGTCGCTATCTGCATTGCACCGTTCGTTATGTTCTTCGGTACCGGCATCATGAACTTCATCAACGAGTGCTGGGGCTTCTTCTCCATGCCGTTGCTGACAGCGGTACTGTTCGGTCTGTTCAGCAAGAAGGCACCGGCAATTGCTCCGAAGATTATCGTTCCGATTCACATGGTGCTGTATGGACTGACCAAGGTATTCCCGTTCTTCAGCCAGTTCCACTACCTGTATGTTGTATTTGCTCTGTTTGTCCTCGAGTGCATCATTTACTTCATCTGCATCAAGGTCTGCCCGCGTGAGGTTGATTGGGAGATGCCGGATGCCAAGGTAATGGATATGACGCCGTGGAAGACCGGAAAAATCTGGGCTGCGGTTGGCGTTGCGTTTGTTGCGCTGCTGTACTTTATCTTCTCCCCGCTGGGCATTGCATAATGTGCTGGAAAGACGGGATAGAATAAAATATCGTACTCCCTCCGTAATCTTTTCCTATTCGGCCGGGCGGTGCCAGCTGCCTTGCCACAGTGTGTACGGACAACCGGGATAGCATGGTTTTTGTCTGCAATATCTGTCTTGCAGAGAGGACAATGTGGTTGTCATTGCAGCCGTCTGACATGTGGTCAGGCGGCTGCAATTGTTTTACTATGCCGCTTTTCGGATAAACCTGCATTTTTACAGGAAAGTTAGGTCATTTGATTGACTTTCTGTGTGAATCGTGGTACTTTCATACTGTCTCCTTATCTATGTCCAGAGTGAGGAGTGCACAATGAAGGATACTGGGTGAAAGAAGGATTTCAATATGCTGGAATTGAAAAATGTTTCTTATAAAGTGACGGAGGAATCGCAGGAAAAGGAGATCATCCGCGATCTCAGCCTGACGATTGAGGATAATAAATTTGTTGTGATTACCGGACCGAACGGCGGCGGAAAATCGACGCTGGCGAAGCTGATTGCCGGCATTGTGACGCCGACATCGGGAAAGCTGTATCTGAACGGACAGGACATCACGGCGCTCTCGGTAACGGAACGCGCGAATCTGGGGATCAGTTTTGCGTTTCAGCAGCCGGTTCGATTTAAAGGAATTCAGGTGCTGGATCTGATCCGCATTGCGGCGAAGAAGCAGCTGACTGCAGCGGATGCATGCACTTATCTGTCAGAGGTTGGTCTGTGTGCAAAGGACTATATCAACCGTGAGGTCAACGCAAGCCTGTCGGGCGGAGAGCTCAAACGCATCGAGATCGCAACGGTGCTGGCGCGCGGAACACAGCTTTCTGTCTTTGATGAGCCGGAAGCAGGTATTGATCTGTGGAGCTTCCAGAATCTGATCCGTGTGTTTGAGCGGATGCAGGAAAAGACACGAGAGGGTTCTATCCTTGTCATCTCGCATCAGGAGCGGATTCTGAATATTGCGGATGAAATTGTGGTCATTGCCGACGGACAGATTCAAAACCAGGGTGCGAAGGAAGATATTCTCCCGGGGCTGCTGGGAACGGCAGCGGCAGTCAGCACATGCAGCAAGATTTTATAAGAAGAGGGTGTAGACATGATGGATGAAATTCAGAAGCGGTTGCTGTCGGAGGTTGCTGATCTTCATGATGTGCCGGAGGGAGCATATAATATCCGTGCCAACGGACAGATGGCGGCGCGAAATACGACAGCAAACATTGACATTGTTTCCAAGACGGATGTCAGTGGTATTGACATTCACATCAAGCCGGGTACCAAAAAAGAGAGCGTTCACATTCCGGTCGTGCTCAGTGAGAGCGGATTGAAGGAAATGGTATACAACGACTTTTATATTGGCGAGGACAGTGACGTGGTCATTGTTGCTGGCTGCGGCATCGACAACTGTGGATCGCAGGACTCCGAGCATGACGGTCTGCATCGGTTCTTTGTCGGGAAGAATGCCAAGGTAAAGTATGTGGAGAAGCATTATGGCGGCGGAGACGGCAAAGGAAAACGTATCCTGAATCCGGGCACGGAGGTGCATATGGAAGAAGGAAGCACGATGGAGATGGAGATGGTGCAGATCAAGGGTGTGGACTCAACAGTTCGCACCACGACGGCGGATCTCGCTGCGGGTGCACGGCTGGTTGTGCGGGAGCGATTGATGACCCATGGCGACCAGTATGCAGTCAGCAACTATGAGGTCGCATTGGACGGTGACGGCGCAAGTGCGGACATAGTTTCCCGTTCGGTGGCACGGGATGCCTCCTATCAGAAGTTTGACTCGCGCATTGTCGGAAATGCACCGTGCAGCGGACACACAGAGTGCGATGCGATCATTATGGATCAAGCCAAGATTCTCGCGGTTCCGCAGCTGGAAGCCAATAACATTGACGCAGCGCTCATCCATGAGGCGGCAATTGGCAAGATTGCCGGGGAACAGATCATCAAACTGATGACGTTGGGACTGACCGAGGCAGAGGCGGAAGAACAGATTATCAATGGATTCTTGAAATAATCGTGTGCATGAAAGTAAAGCGGAAAACACGACGTCGTGTTTTCCGCTTTTTGTTTTCTGTAGAATGGTGAGAACTGTCCGATGGAACTTGAGATCATCCAGAGAGAGAACAAACGTGCGATTTCCGCCGTGGGAACCGCACGTTTGATGCAGGAAGAAGTAGTGTTTTATTTTACTGGCATTTCTGCCGGACGATCCAATCGACGGTACTTACCAGCGATTGAAACTGCAAACTTCCTCAAATGGCTTACGGATTTTTTCGCGTGGAGTCGTATCTTCAACGGGATAACCGACAGCGAGGATCATGCGGACGATTCGCCCCTCCGGAATGTCGAAATAGTGCTCCATCTTTTTCTGATCATTGAGCCCGAGGATGCAGGTGGACAATCCGAGCTGCAGCGCCTCATAGCACATGCTCATGACGGCCATGCCGAGATCACCCTGCGCAAAGCGCTGAGAGTCCTTATAATAGTTTTTGACGATGGGCATGACATTGGCCGGTTGTTCTACGACAGCGATAAAAGCAGGAGCCTGTTCGCGCCACGGGCAGCCGGTGCCGCCGCCCTCGATGACCAAGGCATCACATAGCTTGGCCTTTGCCTCTGGTTCGTCGATAACGATAAATTTCCACGGCTGCGAGTTGCATGCGCTCGGCGACAGACGCCCGGCCTCTACAATTTGGATTAAATCGTCCCGTGAGACCGGCTTGTCCTGATAGGAACGGCAGCTCTCACGGGCTTGAATCAATTCCATAACAGTCATAGGGGAAATACTCCTTTCCGTTGTGTAAGTTTACCGCTTCATTGTAGCAGGATTTTGAGAGGGAAACAAGCGGTGTGCGTACTCACAAACGCATAAATCCGGACATCATACAGCCGCCTGCGGCACCGGCGTCCAGCACCATAGGTAAATTGTGGAGTGTGATACCTCCGATGGCGTAGACGGGGATGGGGCTTTGGGCGCAGACTTCGCGCAGCAGCTCCAGCCCTTTTCCGGGCAGGCCGGGCTTGCAGGTGGTCTCAAAGATGTTGCCGAGTGTGATGTAGGTGGCACCGAGAGACACTGCTTCCTGCATCTGTTCCATGCTGTGGCAGGAGGTGCCGAGCATCTCCCAGCAATCGCGCGAGTCCAGCGTACGCAGCAGAGGGAGCGGAAGATGAAGGCGGGGAATACCAAGCTCCCTGGCGGCGTGGGGGAAGCTGTGCAGAATCAGCGGGACATCCCAGCTGCTGCAGATGGCCTGTGCCTGGAGGGCGAGCGAAGCATATACTTCGGGAGAAAGATCTTTTTCCCGAAGCAGTACGGCATGCGGCTGGACAGCGCACACGCGCGTGAGCTGGGAAATCAGTCCGTCGGGGCACAAGGTGCGGTTGGTGACCGCCAGAAGCTGATTATACATAGATATAGTCATTGAGCACCGGCTGCAAGCCACCGGACTCCAAGTCGTGATACATGCGGTCAATGGTGCGGCTGTCGTTGATTTCGAACTGTTCGTCCCCGACATCGCTGTCCTCTTCTCCGGTGTATTTGGATTCATGGTCACCGATTCCGGTGGATACGCCGGCGGATACCTTGGTGGCACAGATTTTTGTGATGCCATCTCGGAACGAGAGGGACTCGCGGCTGGATACGGTGATGCCGACATAGGGCAGGAACAACCGATAAGCACATAATACCTGGCACAGTTCACGCTCTCCGACATCACGCGGATTGATTTTATCGTTGTTGATGATAGGACGCAGTCTTGGGCAGCTCAGGCTGAGCTCTGCGTGTGGGTAGCGGCGCTGAAGCAGATAGACGTGGAGCGCAGTTGCCAGAGCGTCCTTGCGGAAGTCGTCCAGGCCGAGCAGAGCGGAAAATCCAGCACCGCGCATACCGGCGCGCAGCGCACGTTCCTGCGAATCAAAACGGTAGGGCCAGATACGCTTGTGTCCAAGCAGATGCAGTTTTTCATAGTGCTCCGGATTATAGGTTTCCTGGAATACCGTGACGTAGTCCACGCCACATTCGTGTAGGTAACGGTATTCGTCCGTGTTCACCGGATAGATTTCAATGCCGATGTTGCGGAAATATTTGCGGGCGATTTTGACCGCCTCGCCGATGTAATGAACATCAGAATATTTGCGGCTCTCTCCGGTCAGGAGAAGAATTTCTTCCATGCCGGTTGCGGCGATGACCTGCATTTCGTGTTCGATTTCCTCAAAGCTAAGCTTTTTGCGGCGGATATTGTTGTAGCAGTTGAAGCCACAGTAGATGCAGTAATTCTGACAGTAATTGGCGATATAAATCGGGGTAAAAATGTAAACGGTGTTGCCAAAATGCTTGCGGGTCTCGTCCTCCGCTTTCCGCGCCATCTCCTCGAGAAATGGGGCGGCTGCCGGGGAAAGCAGAGCCTTGAAATCTTCGATGGAGCAGCGTTCGTGACTCAGTGCACGGCGCACGTCGTCTGCGGTATAGCGGTTGTAATCATATGAAGCAAATTCACGCAGAACGATGTCTTTGACATCCGAGTCAATGACCTCCATGTCCGCGAGATATTTCATGTGGTCGGAGCGCACGGAGGGGTCACTTTCCAACTGATGCTTGCGGGCCAGGGCTTCCGGAGGAAGCTGATCGCTGTCGATAAAATAAACTTGGCTTTCTTCGTCAATCATAGCGATCCTCCCTCAGCGCAGGAATCCGGTCAGCGGGTCACTGGCACTGCCGCCGCGTGCGAGAACCGGTCCCATGCCGGTGACATACGCAGTGCGGCCGGCTTCGATGGCCTGACGGAAAGCACCGGCCATGGCCGGAACATCGCCGGCAGTTGCAATGGCGGTGTTTGCCATGATGGCGGCGGCACCCATTTCCATGGCCTCGCAGGCCTGGGACGGCTTGCCAATTCCGGCATCTACGATAACGGGGAGATCAATTTCATCAATGAGAATCTGGATAAATTCTTTGGTTGCCAGACCCTTGTTGCTGCCGATCGGGGAGGCCAGCGGCATGACGGCGGCAGCACCGGCGTTCTGCAAATCACGGGCGACATTCAGATCCGGATACATATAGGGAAGGACGACAAAGCCCTCGTTGGCCAGTATTTCGGTACAGCGGACGGTTTCATAGTTGTCCGGGAGCAGGTATTTGGAATCATGCATGATTTCGACCTTGACGAAATTTCCGCAGCCCATTTCACGGCTGAGGCGGGCAATGCGCACGGCCTCTTCGGCGTTGCGGGCTCCGGAAGTGTTCGGCAGCAGCGTGACGCCCTCCGGAATAAAGTCGAGGATATTTTCCTCTTTGCGGGTGTTCGCGCGGCGCAGCGCCAGTGTGATGATCTGTGCGCCTCCCTGCTCAATTGCTGCCTGGATGAGCTTCAGGTTATATTTTCCTGAGCCAAGAATAAAGCGGCTAGTGAATTCATGGCCGCCTAAAATCAGCTTATCTTCTGTCATTACTAAGGTTCCTTTCTGTTTTATCGTTGCTCTCGCACGGCGATGAGCTGGATGACTTTATTGGCTTGATGACCGGCGCAGACGGCAACACGAGGAGCCATCAGACCGATTCCGTCTCCGACATCGGTGGTGCGGTCACCGCAGACATACAGGCGCTGCATCAGCTGTGCGGTTTGAATGCCGTTTGTGTCACCATATCCCGCCATACCATTTCCTGAGACAATGGTGGTGTTGGGACACTGAGCGAGCAGCGTATTGACGAGCATCGCCTTGCTGTCCGGTTTGTCAAATGCTTCGCAGACGATGGGGTATGTGCCGAACAGTGACGCAGCATTTTCCTCTGTCACGCGGACACGGCAGGTCTGAACGTCCAGATATGGATTGATCTGGCGCAGAATGTCCGGCAGAGCCTCGGTTTTGGGACGCCCCAGGTCAGGAATCCGGTACATCTGCCGGTTAAGATTTGTAATTTCCACGGTGTCGAAATCGACGAGGAACAGGTGACCGACTCCGCAGCGCGTCAACATAACGGCGATATTGGAGCCTAATCCGCCCAGACCCGCGATAGCGACACGGGCATGGGAGACTGCATCGTGAAAGCTTTGGGGAAAACGGGCGTCAAATGCGGCGTCCAGTTCCTGTTTTGTGGGAACCATATCAGCCACCTCCCACAAAGCGGACGATTTCGATGCTGTCTCCGTCGCAGAGAATGGTGGAATCGTACACTGCGCGCGGGACAATTTCCAGATTTCGCTCGACTGCGATGAATTGCGTGGGATAACCGGCTTCCTCCAGATAAGCGGCGATGGTTTTGCCGGCAGCGTCAAAGGCTTCCCCGTTAATCATTACCATAGAAACACCTCCTGTGTATCATTGAGAACAAAAAAAGCGCATCACGAAGAATCACACCCGTGGTGGTGTGCCCCTTCGTGACGCGCTTGTCGTTCACTCTGGAGCTTATTATAGTCGAGAAATTTGTGCTTGTCAACTGGATTTGTTCATCGGAACAAGGGAGAGGGATCAATGCAACGATGTTTCTCCGTTATAATAGATATCATTTCAGGCGGTATTGGTCGGAACAAGAGATACTGCACAAATAACCTGAGAAAATGAGCATCTAGTCCGACAAAATGCAAAAAAATCACTTCCATTTTAGAGGAATTATATGTATACTATATAACAAGTGATATATACAATGGACTGAACGGCGAACGTCGCAAAGGACATCGTACGAAATAAGCGAACACAGGAGGAGACAGAATGTACAAATGGGTCTATGAATTTTCGGAAGGTAACGCGAATATGCGTGAACTGCTGGGCGGCAAAGGAGCCAATCTCGCAGAGATGACCAATCTTGGCCTGCCGATTCCGAATGGTTTCACCGTCACAACAGAGGCATGCACCGATTATTATAAGCAGGGAAAAACGATTTCGGAGGAGATCAAGGGACAGATTTTTGAGGCTCTGGCCAAGCTGGAGGAGCAGCAGGGAAAGAAGTTTGGTGATCCGAATGATCCGTTGCTGGTATCCGTTCGCTCGGGCGCCCGTGCGTCTATGCCGGGTATGATGGATACGATTTTGAACCTGGGTTTGAATGACGTTTCGGTGGAAGGCTTTGCGGTGAAGACCGGCAATCCGCGCTTCGCGTATGACTCCTATCGCCGTTTTATCCAGATGTTCTCGGACGTTGTTATGGAAATGAGCAAGACGTTCTTTGAAGGCATTCTGGACGATATCAAGGCAGCCAAGGGCGCGAAATATGACACGGATCTGACCGCAGACGATCTCAAGGAGGTCATTGCGCGGTACAAGGCAATTTATGCCGAGAAGATGGGTGCTGAGTTCCCGCAGGATCCGAAGGTTCAGCTGATGGAAGCGGTCAAGGCGGTATTCCGTTCGTGGGATAATCCGCGTGCTATCGTATATCGCCGCATGAATGACATTCCGGGTGACTGGGGCACTGCGGTCAACGTACAGTCGATGGTATTTGGCAATATGGGCGAGACGTCTGGTACCGGTGTGGCGTTTACCCGTGATCCCTCC
>CAYLXH010000046.1:0-15075 GCA_964387535.1 uncultured Butyricicoccus sp.
TATCCCTTGCACCATACTATTGGATTCACGGGTCATTGTTTCCACAATCACTAATACACATACAGCTTGTCCGACAAGTAAACAAGCCGTATGTACCGTTGAAATGCTCAACAAAGGGCATTGATATACATAATCAGAACATGAATAATTGTCCTTTTCCTGCATTCATCTCTTTTTCAAAAACACAAAAACAGCAGGCAGAGAGCATGTCTCTACCTGCTGTCCATCTGCGTATGTTATTCGTCTTGAATTCGATAGCACAGTGCCATCAGTGAGTCAGAGAAATGGACATTCTCCACCGCCACGCCGATTTCCTCTTCCCGAAGCTCCGCGTTCGTGAAATTCCAAATTCCCTTGATGCCCGCCTTGACCAGACGCGACGCCAGTTCCTCAGCAATCGCACCTGGCACACAGAGTACCGCAATATCCGCCTGTTCCCGCGACATCACATTTTCAATCTCGTCCATCGCATACACCGGAATGCCTCGATACGCATTGCCCACAATATCCGGTGCCACATCAAATGCCGCAATCGGACGGACACCACAGTAGGAAAAGTTAAAATTGCGCAGGAGAGCACGGCCCAAGTTGCCCGCGCCGAACAGGATCGCCCGTCGGCTTCCAGCAATCCCCAGAATACGCTCCAGCTCAATAATCAACGTCTCCACACTATACCCATAGCCCTGCTGGCCAAAGCCGCCAAAACAGCTCAGATCCTGCCGGATCTGCGACGCCGTTAGGCCCATGCGGGCAGCCAAATCCTTCGAGGAGATTCTGCTGACATTCTCCGACGCCAGCCGGCGAAGATATCGGTAGTACCGCGGCAGACGTGCAATGACAGCCTTTGAAACGCTCTTTTGCTGATCCATACTTTTACTCTCTTTCGACTTTTTCTACGGGTCCGCACAAGCCATGCTCCCCGTTTCTCTTGTTACCGTTTCCCGTTCAACAGTCAAAGCGACGCACCATAAAATCGAAAGTGCCGTAATCTGCTTACAGCGTTGCTTCGAGTGTCTCACGGACCGCCTTAATAAAGCCCTCCGTATTCAGAGTCTGCACTCTGTCCATCTTCACAATGAGAGCGAGATCCTTTGTCATTTTACCAGATTCCACCGTGGAAATACAAGCCTTTTCCAGTTTATCAGCAAATTCTGACAGCTTCGGCAAATTGTCCAGCTCACCGCGCTTGCGCAGCGCTCCTGTCCATGCAAAGATGGTCGCAATCGAGTTTGTGGAGGTTTCCTCCCCGTTCAAATGCTTATAATAGTGGCGCTGAACCGTACCGTGCGCCGCCTCGTACTCATACACGCCCTTCGGAGAAACCAGAACCGATGTCATCATGGACAGAGAACCGTATGCCGTCGCCAGCATATCCGACATGACATCGCCATCGTAGTTCTTGCACGCCCAGATATAGCCGCCGTCCGATCGAATGACACGGGCAACCGCATCATCAATCAGCGTATAGAAGTACTCCAGGCCCATTGACTCAAACGTTTCCTTGTACTCGTTGTCGTAAATCTCCTGGAAAATATCCTTAAACGTGTGGTCATATTTCTTAGAAATCGTGTCCTTTGTGGCAAACCAGAGATCCTGTTTGGTATCCACAGCAAAATTAAAGCAAGAACGGGCAAACGACTCAATCGAATCAGTCAGGTTGTGCATGCCCTGCACAATGCCCGATCCGGTAAAATCATGTACCAGCTCACGCGTCTCTGTGCCATTCTCTGCCGTGTAGACCAGCTCCACCTTGCCCGGTCCCGGAATCTTCATCTCCGAGCCCTTGTACACATCACCATAGGCATGACGAGCAATCGTAATCGGCTTGACCCAGTTCTTGACGTACGGCTCAACACCCTTGACCAGAATCGGTGCACGGAATACGGTGCCGTCCAAAATCGCACGGATTGTGCCGTTCGGACTCTTCCACATTTCCTTCAGACCGTATTCGTCCACACGGGCTGCATTCGGCGTAATCGTCGCACATTTAACAGCAACTCCGTACTTTTTTGTCGCCTCTGCCGAGTCAATCGTCACCTGATCGTCGGTTTCGTTGCGGTACTGCAGCCCAAGATCATAATATTCAGTCTTTAAATCAACAAACGGACAGATCAGCTCGTCCTTAATCATCTGCCAGATGACGCGGGTCATCTCGTCGCCGTCCATCTCTACGAGCGGCGTCGTCATTTGAATTTTTTCCATGAACGTAATTCCTCCCACGAAGTATGGTTTTTCATATCCTGCAAACACCGCATTCCCTCATCTCTCTCTCTTTACACATGAATTCGGGAAACTGCAGCATGGAATTGACTCATGACAATGAAATCAATTTTATTTTACAACAACAACGCGCGTTTTACCAGCGTTTTGCCCGTTTTTTTGCAATTCCGTGTTTTTGACAGATTTTTTCTCCAATTTCCGCAGTCGCAAAAGCATTCTGCCAAATCGTTCCGGTATTTCCTGCAAGGAATTCATAATACGCCTGCGCGCCAATCATCGCCGCATTGTCTCCGCACAGGCTGAGCGGCGGCATATAAATCGGTACCCCCAGCTCATCCGCCAACCGGTTCAAATCCCGGCGCAGCCGCGAGTTGGCCGCCACACCGCCGGCCGCAACCAGTCTCGTCACCCCCGTCGTCTCCGCCGCCAGCTTAAGCCGCGGTACCAACGTATCGCTGACCGCTGCCGAGAACGACGCCGCCAGATCCGGAATGTTCAGCTCTTCGCCCTTTTGCTGCGCATTGTGCGCCGCGTTAATGACCGCCGTCTTGAGTCCGGAAAACGAGAAATCCAGTGGTGCACCGTCCACATGCGAACGCGGCAGCGGGTACGCAGTATCATTCCCCCCCTGTGCCAGCCGATCAATCTTCGGACCGCCGGGATAGCCCACACCCAGCACGCGGGCAACCTTGTCAAACGCTTCTCCCGCCGCATCGTCACAGGTACCGCCCAGAATCTCCATATCGGTATAATCGCGCACCAGCACAATCATGGATGAGCCGCCGGACGCCGACAGACACAGGAACGGCGGCTCCAGATCGGGAAACGCCAGCAGATTGGCTGCAATATGTCCGCGGATATGATGTACCGGGATGAACGGTTTATCCAGTGACCATGCCAGCGACTTGGCATAGTTTGCACCCACCAGCAGCGCTCCGATCAGGCCGGGAGCACAGGTCGCCGCGACCGCATCGACCTCTGCCATCGTCATTCCCGCCTCACGCACAGCTGCCTGCGACACCGCACAGATCGCCTCGACGTGACCGCGGCTCGCGATCTCCGGCACGACACCGCCGTACAGCGCGTGTTCTTCTGCTTGAGAATAAATCTCGTTTGATACAATCCTGCGTCCATCCTCGACGACCGCTGCCGCAGTTTCGTCACAAGAGGACTCAATGGCTAAGATTCTCATTCTTCCTCCCCTCCGATGCCGGCAGATGCACTGTCATCAGCAGCGCATCCTCCTTCGGTTTGTCATAAAATCCACGTCGGACTCCGACCGACTGAAAGCCCAGCTTTTCATACAATCCAATCGCCGCCCGGTTGGAGACTCGTACTTCCAGTGTCAAAAAGGATGCTCCGCGCTCCTTCGCCCGTTCGATCAGCGCACAGACCAGTGCACTTCCGATCCCAGACCGGCGAAACGTCGGGGAAACGGCTACATTGGCAATGTATCCCTCATCGACCACCAAATGACAGCCGAGATAACCGGCCAACTGTCCGCTTTCCTCATCCACTGCTGCCAAAAACAGCGCGTGCTCGTTGTCCAGTTCCTCCGCCAGCGCCGCCTCACTCCATGGGGCATCAAAGCACTGCTCCTCGAGACGCGCCGCAGCCGCCACATGCTGCGCGGCAAATGGTTCAATCTGCAGCTTCATCCATCTCCTCCAAACTCGTACAAATCCGCTGTACACACCGCTCATAGGCGTCCTGTCCCTGACCAAATGGATCCGGGATCTCCATGGCCGCAATCTTTCCGGCATACTCCGGATAATCCTGTCTGAGATGTGCTGTCAGCGCAGCAGTCATCCCGTAGATCCGTTCCGCCCGCTGCATCTGCGGCTCTGTCAACAAGCAGGCCGTGTGCTCGCGCAAATCCAGCCCTGCCTTGTCTGCCGCATGCAGTAGCAGTTCACTCGGCGCAGTTTTCTCCGTCCCGTACACGCCAGCATGCTCTGCCTCTTTCCGCAGACGATTTTGGCAGAATGCCGCAGCCACTGCCGCGCGACATACATCGTTGATGTCAACAAACAAAATCATTGCTTATCCTTTCGCCGCATACCAATCCTTCCCACTGTGTACATCCACGCGCAGCGGGGCGGACAGCGTGCACGCCTGCTCCATCTCTTCGACCAAAATACGCTGTGCCCGTTCCACCTCTGCTTCCGGGCACTCCAGAATCAGTTCGTCGTGTACCTGCAAAATCAGCCGGCTCTTCAGCCCTTCCTGCCGCAGGCGCCGCCAGACGCGGACCATGGCAATCTTGATAATATCTGCCGCCGTTCCCTGAATGGGGGTGTTGAGCGCCACGCGCTCTCCAAACGAACGGATATTGAAATTCTTGGATTTCAGCTCCGGCAGATATCGGCGGCGGCCAAACAGCGTGGACACCCAGCCCGCCTCGCGGGCCTCCTCCTTAATCCGTTCCATGTAGTCCCGTACCCCGTGGTACGTCTCCAGATAGTTTTCCATATATTCTGACGCCTGTTTGACTGAGACACCGATGTCTCCGGCGAGAGAAAAGCTGGAAATTCCGTACACGATGCCAAAGTTGACCGCTTTCGCCGACCGACGCATCAGTGGCGTGACCTCCTCCGGCGCACAGCGGAACACCTGTGAGGCAGTAATGGTATGAATATCCGTATCCCCACGAAACGCCGCAATCATCGTCTCATCCTGTGCAATATGCGCCAGCACGCGCAGCTCAATCTGAGAGTAGTCCGCATCCACCAGCAGGCAGCCTTCCTTCGCCCGGAACATGTGTCGCAGTTCGCTGCCCAGTTCCTGGCGCACGGGGATGTTCTGCAAATTTGGATCCGTCGAGCTCAGCCGCCCGGTCGCCGTCACCATCTGCTGGAACGTCGAACGAATTCGTCCATCTTCCGGCGAAATCACGCGGAGCAGTCCGTCCACATAGGTTGACTGCAGCTTGGTCAGCTGACGGTACTCGATAATCCTATCTGCGATGGGGTGATACCCCCGCAGTGCCTCCAACACGTCAATATTCGTCGAATATCCCCGCTTGGTTTTTTTGATAACCGGCAGCCCCATTTTTTCAAACAGGATTTCACCCAACTGTTTGGGAGAATTGATGTTAAATGTCTCTCCCGCCTGCTCGTAAATCTGCTGCTCCAGCTCCGCAATGCGTCCGGTCAGTCCGTCGCCAAAACGGCGCAGTGCATCCGCATCCGCCTCGAAGCCAACCACCTGCATATCCGCCAGCACCGTCATCAGCGGCAGTTCCACCTCAAAATACAAATCATGCATTCCCTCTACGTCCAGCTTCGGGAGGATGGTTTCCACCAAGCGCGCAATAACCTGCGCGTGTTCACACATCGTTTTCGCCGCTGCATCGCTGCCGCCCAACGGAGAAAACGCATCCTCTCCCTCATATTCCGCCGCATCCGCAATCTCGCAGTTGAGGTATGCCATCGCAACCTTGCTGAGCGAGTACCCGCTCTCCGCCGGGTCGAGCAGATACGCACCGAGCGCCGTGTCAAACACAATCCCCTGTGGGTCAATCCCCTCGCGCATCAGTGCACACAACAGTTGTTTTCCGTCATGGACGACGAGCGGTACACGTCCGGAAAACAGCTCGCTCAGCAGGGCACGCCATCGCTCGGTTCCAAACTCCTCCGCTTTTGCCACTCGCACACGCGATCCTACCTGTAAGCACAACGCCTTCAGAGAAACCGGGGCCACCAAAATCACGCGCTCTGCGTCCTGTGCCATCATGAGCAGCTCCTGTTCCTCTGAACACCACTCCCATTGCGGAATCTCCTTTTGCTCCGTTTCCTGCTTCGGTGCTTCCAATCCAAACCGCGTGATAAACTGTTGGAACTCCAGCCGTACAAACAGCCGGTACAGCGCGTCCGAATCCTGAACCGGCTCCGGCAGTTGCGCCGCTGTCACTTCCATGTCTACGTCGCGAACAATCGTCGCAAGCATTTTGCTCTTGTCCGCCATCGCCCGACCTTCCAGCAGCTTCTTACGCTGCCCATTTTTGATCAACGGATCATCGATATGGTCATATACCGCTTCTACCGTGCCAAATTTCTGCACGAGTCCCATCGCTGTTTTTTCTCCGATTCCGGGAACTCCAGGAATATTGTCGGAGGAATCTCCCATCAAGCCCTTCAGGTCGATCATATGGATCGGGTCAAACCCATACTGCTGACGGAACACATCCTCCGTGTAATCCGTGGTTGTGGTCTGTCCTTTTCTGGTCACCACCAGAAGAACATGCGTGCCGCCGCCGATCAGCTGCAGCGCGTCCTTGTCTCCGGTCACCAGATAACAAGTATCCCCGCTCTCATTGGCCTGCTGACTCAGCGTCCCCAGCAGATCATCCGCCTCAAAGCCCGGCTGCTCCAGGCAGGGAATTCCCATCGCCTTCAACACGTCCTTGATGATCGGAAGCTGTACCGCCAGCTCATCGGGCATCCCCTTCCGGGTTCCCTTGTATTCCTCGTACTGCTCATGTCGGAACGTCTTTTGCCGGACATCAAAGCAGACCGCCAACCGCTCCGGTGCATACTCCTCCCGCAATCGGAGCAGCGTGGACAGGAAGCCATAGACGGCATTGGTATACAGTCCCTCATGGTTGGTCAGCAACCGGACCCCATAAAAGGCACGGTTCAGAATGCTGTTGCCGTCAATGACCATGATTTTCACAACGATTCCTCCTAAAACTTCAGATAGTTGTATTATAAAGGATTCCCAAACAAAATACCAGACACTGTACAAAAAACCTTGCTCTGCTGCACCGAAATCAGTACACAAAAAAACTGCTCTGTCGCAACAAACAGAGCAGTCCTCTTGATAACGAACACAATCCTTAAAATTGCTTTGCCAGTTCCATGGCCCGTTCACATCCATCCGACTGGTGTACGTCACCAACATTAGCCAGTCCCGGCATCAGCACATTGCCTACATTGATCCAGCCCATCAGTTCGGTACTGCGCCGCAGGGATTGAAGAACCTCTTCCGGCACTTCCGGTGCCGTCTCGGTACAGCAGCAGATCAGTCCCCACTTTTTTCCGCTGATGTTCTGTTTTCCCGTCAGATAGGTGAGGAACTTATCAATGATCGCCTTGAGTTTTGCCGGGATGGAATACCAGTAGACTGGCATGGCGAATACAATGCCGTCCGCTTCCAGAATATCCTGCGCAATCGTGTTGAAGTCATCGTCAAAGACACAGGCCTTTCCGGTCGAATAACAGCGGCGGCAGTCACGGCATCCGCCGATTTCTAGCTGATACGAATCAATCACCGTCACAGTATGCCCCAGCTTCTCCGCCTCCTGAACAAAAGCGGCTGCCATCGTGTTGCTGTTTCCATTTTTTCGCGGACTGCCCGTCAGTACTACCAGTTTGCTCATAAAATCTCCTCCTATCGTGCAGGTTGCTTTGCCCGTTTTTCCTTGGTATACTATCATTGTAATCCAGTCTGAAAAAAAAGCAAGTACGCACATCTTGGTTATATACCCTACTGGTAGTAAGCTACTTACCCAAAGGAGAGTGTTACATATGAACAATCCTTCCATTGAAAAAAGTCGTTTTTGCTCAACGATTTTTGGATACACCCTGTCCATCATCAGCGGCAAGTACAAAATGCCTATACTCTATGCCCTAATGGAATTTGAAGTCGTCCGGTTTAACGAACTCAAACGCTACATCACCGGAATCTCCTATAAAACACTGAGCGCCACACTCAAAGAACTGGAAGCCGACCGGCTGATCCATAGGGAGGAGTATCCACAGATTCCCCCCAAAGTAGAATACAGCCTGACCGAACGCGGAAAATCCCTCATTCCCATTCTTACAGCCATGTGTGAATGGGGAATCGCGCATCAGACAGACTGACGGCTCTCTCGCATTTTCGCCCTATGTGAAAGGCGTTGTGCTGTGCTTCTCGGCACAGCATAACGCCTTTTTTCATTATCCGACTTTCATCTCCAAGCGCAGACGGTCTGCTACCATAGAAATAAATTCTGAATTCGTTGGTTTTCCTTTGGTTCCTGAAACCGTGAATCCGAAGTATTCCTGCAAGGTATCCACATCACCGCGATCCCACGCCACCTCAATGGCATGACGAATCGCGCGCTCCACGCGGGACGGAGTAGTCTTGAACTTTTTCGCTACCGATGGATACAAAATCTTTGTAATCGCATTGATGGCATCCATATCATGGATAGTCATAATAATGGCCTCTCGCAAATACTGATATCCCTTGATATGCGCCGGCACTCCGATCTGATGAATGATATTGGTCACGCGCATCTCAATCTCCAGTTTCTGATCCGGTACCCGTACAATACCTGGACGCACCGCAGAGCGGTTCTGTCCGCCATACTGGCACACCCGTTCTGTCAGTGCTGCAATGTCTGCCGGCTTGCGGAAATAAAAGCTCACTCCCAGGTCACTACATACGGCCGTTGTCTCTTGAGAGGCGAACGCCGAGACCACTACCACCAGCGGCATCTCTCCCTGCATGCGTTTGCTCACACTGCGCAGTGCCGTCAGTCCATCCTGTTCCGGAAGCAGCAAGTCCATGATCACCGCATCCGGACGGCTTTCACAAATGGCATCGGCCAATCCGGCACCTGTTCGGTACATTCCTATAATATCTATCTGTTCGTTCCGGAGAGATTCTGCCAACCGCTCACAGAACTCGTTATCTTCATCTGCTAGTAAAACACGCATTTTCGTTTCCATTACAATATTCCACGCCTTTCCTGCACAACCTAATGAATTATCGCATTTACGACAGTATTAGAGTATCATACTTTTTCTTTATTGACAATCTGTTTTCCAATTTTTAGCGCAATAATTGTTCGACAAATTTCGCAAAATTCAAATTATATTTGTTTTATCGTCTGAAAAGATTGGAATTTGTCAGATGTCATACAACTGTGCCAAGGCCAGAAAGCAAGAAGAAAATACAAGTGCTCTGCCATAATTCGACAGAGCACCGATCTGTGTTCATTTTCTCTTTTTATCAAAATGGCGCATGGATTCTCCCAATCTCATTCCCTCGCCTTTTTTCTCTCGTTCTGTCAGCCGAACACTGTTTCCGCTGACGGTCAGCCCTCGGATACTTCTCAGAAAACTGGACATCCGATCGTATCCATAGTCTTTAAAATCAAATCCACTGTAACTGCGCTTGAGTCCCTCATAGATCATTGCCAGGTTGTCCACCTGTCCTCCCTTGCGCCGCATCAACTCCAAAATCGCACACTCAATTTCTTCGCGTCCCATCTTGGTTGCCTTGCGCACCAAATAGATATTTCGCTGCTTGACAACCTCCAAATGCGGCATCTTTTCGGACAGAAACACACTCAGTTTGGAATATCCATAATTTCGTGCATCGAAATCCGGGTATTTCTTTCCCAACCGACTGCCGACCTCTCCCAAATGAAGCTCTCCTTCATCTGCCTCTGCCAGCATTGCCAGAATCGTCCGTTCCAATGTCTCCAGACTCGTTACATTTTCCAGATTTTCTTCTTCCTGTCCGGTCGGCGCATCCACAATCTCTTTGTTGGATTCGTTGATCAGATTGAGCAAAATAAACTTGTCGCAGGCGTGGGTCAGAGACAGCGGAGCCTTGGATTCACCCATACCCAGCACATACTTCTGCTCTTCCCGCAGACGCATTGCCAGACGAGTAAAATCACTGTCGCTGGTGACAAGGCAAAAGCCATCTACTTTATTTTGATAAAGCAGATCCATGGCATCAATCACCATCGCAATGTCCGTACTGTTTTTTCCACTCGTATACGAAAACTGCTGAATTGGCATGATAGAGTATTCCAGAAGCAGTTCTTCCTTCCATCCGTTTTCCTTGGACCAGTTTCCATAAATACGGCGGCATGGTGCATCATACCCATATTTTTCTAATTCATCAAAAATAATCGAAATATATTTTGCGCTGATATTTTCCGCATCAATCAACACAGCAAAATGCTTCCTGCTGTCGATGGGTTCCATTCTCTCTGCCATATCGGCCACCTTTCTTTATGATCATTTCTCCCTTTTCCACTATACCACATCTTGCACGACAAAGAAAGTCTATCCTTCCGCTGAAGCGTTTTCTGCCTCTCTATCCGCCAAAAAGCTCCTGATTCCTCACAGAATCAAGAGCTTTTTCTGTCAACTCAAATATATATTACTGTGTTTCTATCTTTTCTTGAAGTTCCCTGGTAATCATCCGGGCAGTCGGTGTTCCAGCCAGTCCACCCATGCCGGTTTCACGGAGATCCGAATCCATCCGATCGCCGATCTCCCCCATCGCGTCAATTACTTCGTCTGCCGGAATCCGGCTGGTCAATCCAGCAATTGCCATGTTGGCAGCACTCACCGCATTGACCGCACCGATCACATTCCGCTTCACGCACGGAACTTCGACCAGTCCGGCCACCGGGTCACACACCAGACCGAGCAGATTCCCCAATGCGATAGCCGCCGCATCGGCGCATTGCTCCGGACTACCGCCCATCAGATGCGTCAGCGCAGCCGCCGCCATTGCACTTGCCGTGCCCACTTCAGCCTGACAGCCGCCCTCTGCACCCGAAATCGAGGCACGAGCCGCCACCACCTGTCCAAATCCCGCAGCAACATACAATGCTTGCTCCATCTTATCATCCGACAGGCCATATCGTGCCGCCAAAGGGAGCAGAACAGCAGGAAGCACTCCACAGCTGCCTGCCGTCGGCGCAGCGACAATCCGTTTCATACAGGCATTGCATTCCGCTGTTTTTAACGCCTCTTCGATGACATCAGTAAAGTATCCGCCGCCCAACAGACGTCCTGCCTGTGCCGCATCATGAACCTTCTGTGCATCTCCTCCGATCAACCCGCTGTTGGAACGATCCTGAGCACAGTACCCGGCACTGGTCTCCTTCATCACCTGCCACAAACGATGCATCTGTTTCCGTGAAGAGGTTTCGCTGAGGCCGCTCTCGGCACAGTCACTGGCGCAAATGCTCTCATGCAACGGGCAATTGGCCTTTTGGGCAGACTCCAACATGGTCGCCACACTGTCAAATGCCATTTACTCTTCCTCCTGATTCAGGATGGTAATCTTAATGATTCCATCAATATGAGTGAGCCACTGCTCGATATCATCCGGAATTCTCTGGTCGCACTCCAAAATCATAACCGCATAACCTCCCTCTGCACTCCGGTACAGCTGCATATTCGCGATATTGACATGTCGCTGCATCAGCGCAGAAGAAACCGCGGCGACATGTCCCGGCGTATCCAAATTGTGGACAATCAGCGTATTGTATTCCCCACCGAAATTGACCGTAATGCCATCAATCGAACGCACATAGATTTTCCCGCCTCCAACGCTCTCTGCCACAATATCCAGCATTCGTCCCCGCTCTCCAGTCAATGCAAGGCGTACCGTATTGGGATGCGCATTGCGCAGATGAATCGTAGAAAACGCAAACGACAGCCCTCGCTGCTCGGCAATCGAAAAACTATTCGGAATCCGCGCATCGTCCGGCTGCATTCCGAGTATGCCTGCGATCAGTGCACGATCCGTACCGTGTCCATGCCCTGTCATCGCAAAACTCCCATGCAGTCCAATCTCTGCCCGAACCGGGGTGTCACTCAAAAGCCGCTGTGCTGTCCAGCCGATTCGAACCGCACCGGCTGTATGGCTGCTCGACGGGCCAATCATCACCGGCCCCAGAACATCAAATAATCGCATCCTTATCCCTCGTTTCCCTGTGGCTCACAGAAAACCCAACTCCTCTCGACTGGATGTTCGTCAGAACACCGTTATTATACCCCTGCGGTTACAGCATGTCCAGAAAAACCAGCGAAATCCTCAATAAAAATACAACTTTTCTTTTCACTCAACAGTGGTTTTTAGAACGAAATCATAAAATAATTACACAAATTAAGGAGTTTTCCCTTCTTCTAGCTGAGTTGCCGTACGGCAAGATCGTTGACCACTTCTCCCGCTGCAATCAACCCTGCCACTGCGGGAACAAATGCTGTACTGCCCGGAATGTCGCGACGCTCTGTACACGTCCGTGCCGCACCGGGAGGACAAATACAATGCGTTCGGCAGCTGATAGACAGATCTTCTTCAGGCCGAATCGCCTGTTCCGTGGAATATACAACCTTGAGCTGTTTCACTCCCCGCTTTTTCAATTCACGACGCATGACTCTCGCCAGAGGGCAGACGCTTGTCTGATAAAGATCAGCAACCTGCAGCTTTGTCGGATCCAACTTGTTTCCTGCTCCCATGCAGCTGATCACCGGAACTCCGCTCTCCTGTGCGCGCAGTACAATATCAATCTTTGCTGTCACAGTGTCCACCGCATCCACAACATAGTGATACTGCAAAAAATCAAAACGATCCGCGGTCTCCGGCAAATAAAAGCATTTGTGCACTTCCACCTGTGCATCCGGATTAATGGACAAAATACGCTGTTTCATCACATCAGCCTTATACTGTCCCACCGTCTCTCGGGTCGCAATAATCTGTCGGTTCAAATTCGTTAAGCAAATCCGGTCATCATCAATCAGATCGAACGCACCAACTCCACTGCGCGCCAGTGCCTCGGCAGTGTAACCGCCCACTCCCCCAATTCCAAAGATCGCCACATGAGATCGCTGCAGACGTGCCATTCCTTCCTGTCCAATCAGAAGCTGTGTCCTCGAAAACTGATTTAACATGTCATATTCCTTTCCCACTATCATTTCCTGCTCTTGGCATCGTATTCTATCCCTGTCCCATTATACATAGTTACATACTAGTTTACTATGTAATTGCATTCCATAGTATAGCGTATCCACTTCTCCTTTTCAATATAAAATCCCCCTTTTTCATGCAAAGGATTCCCAATTCATCTCCACCGAGTTTGCCATTCCTGGCTAGTTCCATGTATCACAAAACCTATCCTGCCATTTGAGTGCAATCGCCAGACCGTGATGATTCCGGCCTGTGAAGTCTCCGGTCTTATCCCGGCGATGTTTGACCCACAACCTTTCTCCTGCTGATTCAGGCCCAATGAAAAAAATCCGGTGGATCCCCCGATCCACCGGATTTGATTTGCTTATCTCAAAGGATGCTACTGTTATTCTGCAACGATCTTCTTCAGCTTTGCAAACCGCGGCAGTCCATTCTCCTTCTTCATCTGAGTCTCGCCCTGAATCAGCGGGAGTGCATAGTCAATATATGCCTGAGAAACATTGTTGCCGCGCTCGTTGATCCACTCAACCGGAACCTTCTTCTCGTAGTTTGCTACATCAGACAGGTTCAGCAGCTGGGTCTCGCACTGGTAGCCACCCTCACGGGTTACCTTGAACGCAACCATCTTGTCCGTCTCGCCGGCAACCGCAGCGTTGACCGCCGTCTGTCCTGCCAAGAAGGACTCATCAATGTCGGTCTGAGATGCACAATGTGCTGCGCAGCGCTGCAGCAGGGACAGCTCAATGCCACGAACCTTGACACCCAGTCTCTCCTTGACTGCGTCCGCCAGCATCGCAGCCAGACCACCCAGCTGAGCGTGACCAAAGCCATCCGTTGCCGAGGTCTTTGCTTCCGAAACGAAAGAGCCATCTGCATAATGAATGCCCTCAGAAACCGCAACGATCACATTGTGGTTCTTCTCCCAGATCGCAGAGACATCTTCCATAAACTCATCCATGTTAAAATCAACTTCCGGCAAATAAACCAGGTCAGCCGGGTATCCGGCAACCTCTGCCAGAGAAGCCGCACCTGCCAGCCAGCCAGCATGACGGCCCATGATCTCGATAATGGTTACCTGGCCCTTGTCATATACGTGGGAATCCTGATAAACTTCTGCAATCGAGGTCGCGATATACTTGGCTGCGGAAGCAAAGCCCGGGCAGTGGTCCGTGCCAAACAGATCGTTGTCAATCGTCTTCGGGATACCCATAACGCGGCAGTCATAGCCAACCTTCTTCATATACTTGGAGACCTTGTTGCAGGTATCCATGGAGTCATTGCCGCCATTATAGAAGAAATAACGTACGTTGTACTTCTTAAAAATCTCAAGAATGCGCTTATAATCGGTATCGTCCACATCCGGATCTGCAATCTTGTAGCGGCAGGAACCCAGAGCAGAAGACGGCGTATACTTCAGAAGCTCCAACTCCTCCGGATCCTCCTTATCCATAACGTACAGCTGGTCATTCAGTACGCCCACGATACCATTTGCCGCACCGTAAACCGCAGTAATTGCGTCGGAATCCAGACCTGCCTTAATGGCGCCGTAAGCGCTGGCATTGATGACAGACGTCGGACCACCGGACTGGCCAATAATCATAGCACCTTTTAACTCACTCATTGTAGAACCTCCTAAAGCGATAGAGAAGCGACGGCATTTTATCTCCGATTGCCTACTATTTCGTCAAATACCGCACTTCCCAATGATATTTCAAATATACCATATTATAGTTCAGAAATCAAATTATTTCCCGTTCCTTTTTGTCGCTAACTGCAAACTTCGTCACAATGCTTTACCTGAAAGCTCGTCATGGCATTTTCATCAACTAACTGACGAAACTTTGCAGTATCTCGTTGAAATTTCGCAAATGTCTTGATTTTGCTTCCCTTAACTGGTAAAATAACACCATATGGTATCCGTAAGCCCAAACCGGGCTCACGTAAAATTTCTGAAAGGAAGATGAATATGCCACTCGTTACTACTACTGAAATGTTTAAGAAAGCTTACAACGGCGGCTACGCAGTCGGTGCTTTCAACGTAAACAACATGGAGATTGTTCAGGGCATCACTGAGGCTGCCGGCGAGCTGAAGGCTCCGGTCATCCTGCAGGTTTCCAAGGGTGCCCGCGCATATGCAAACCACAC
>CAYLXH010000047.1:0-14919 GCA_964387535.1 uncultured Butyricicoccus sp.
ACATATCGGTATTTTCGGCAAGCGAAACGCCGGAAAATCCAGCCTGATCAACGCCTTGACCGGCCAATCCCTTGCCATCGTCTCCGAGATCGCAGGAACAACAACTGATCCAGTCTCCAAGGCAATGGAGCTTCTTCCCCTCGGTCCGGTCCTGCTCATCGACACGCCAGGTCTGGACGATGAGGGAAAACTGGGCGCACAGCGTGTGCGCAGCGCCAAAAACGTGATGAATCGCTGCGATGCCGCAATGGTCGTCGCTGATGCCGGACAAGCTCTTGATTCCGAGCTCAACGAGCTGCTTGCTCTGCTGTCCCAAAAAAACATTCCTTATCTTGTCGTATACAACAAACGGGATCTTGTGCCAGACTGGCAGCCACAAGATCCCAACAGCGTAGCAGTCAGCGCGCTCACCGGCGGTGGGATCCGAGACCTAAAGGAACGCCTGTCTCGTCTGATCATCGACCCGCACAGCGGACGCCGGTTGGTCGGGGATCTTCTCGCTCCCAACGACGTCGCCGTCCTCGTTGTCCCCATCGACTCCGCCGCCCCCAAGGGCCGTCTGATTCTGCCCCAGCAGCAGACGATTCGTGACATTCTGGAGGCCGGCGCCTGCTCCATGGTGGTTCGGGAAAGCGAACTGCCCGCTGCTCTGAACAGTCTGAATCGAAAACCGTCTATCGTCATTACCGACAGCCAGGCATTTGGCCTTGTCTCTCAAAACGTACCAGAGGATATCAGACTCACCTCATTTTCCATTCTTATGGCACGGTTCAAAGGGACTCTTGCGGAAGCGGTCCGCGCTGTCCGCATTCTGGATCACCTGTCCGATGGGGATCGCATTCTGATTTCCGAAGGATGCACACACCATCGCCAATGTGACGACATCGGCACCGTCAAGCTGCCGCGCTGGATCGCGCAGTACACGGGAAAAAACCTCGAATACTGCTTTACCAGCGGCGGAGAATTTCCGGACGACCTGTCCTCCTATCAGCTTGTCATTCATTGCGGTGGCTGTATGCTGAACGAACGGGAGATGAAATACCGCTGCGCCCATGCCATGGACGAGGGCATTCCGATGACCAATTATGGCATCGCGATTGCATACATGCACGGCATTCTCCAGCGTTCTGTCGCTCCATTCCCCGATATTGCAGCCCTTCTTTCCTGATACTATCCAAACGGAACCTCCTGTATGTACCAGAGGGTTCCGTTTTTCATCGGATGTCACACCACAGTCAGTAAAACAAGACCGAATAAAACTGGCTGGTGCAGCAAGTAAATCAGCAGGGAATGCCGTCCGAGCCACGCAAATACGCTCCCAGATCCTCGGCACAGCAGCGGATGCTCCAGCCATTGGGATTCCCTCGCCATGCAAAACAGAAAATATCCGGCGGCAAACAGAAAAAACCATGGAAGCAGGGGAAAATAGTCGGACGAATAAAAGTCCGCTGTCTGAAATCCCAGACCATTCGACAGCAAACCTCCATGATAGAACAACCGCGGCAATCGTACACACCACAACAGCATCCCTTGATTGACCGACCACACCGCAGTAAACAGTGCCATGCTCCCTGCGATGCCAAGCAGAGGCGGAATGTGCTGCAGCAGTTTTTCCAGCGGAATCATCAACAGCATGCAGGCTCCCAACAGCGTCAAGATGCCAAACCATACCGCTTCTTCCGGTACGGCCAGTATCGTAACGATGGTAATCAGCAAGCCAGCCAGTGACACTCGGATTCCATTTCTCCACTTGCTTCGTCCCATGGACCAGCAAAACCCCGACAGCAGGATAAACGAACAGCAAATACTTTTCTGCCAAACCTCCGCCGCCAACGAGTCAAACCAGTGCCACGGCATCTCTGCCAGATATACCAGATCCCACACCGCATGATAGACCATCATGCTCAGCAGCGTCACACCGCGCAGGATATCCAACAAATGGTATCGTGTGTTCCGTGTTACAACAGCCTGCATCGGCCAAACTCCTCTCTCGCAAAAACATCCCATGCCGAAGCACGGGATGTTTTTGCTTGTATCTTATCTGTGTATGCGCTATGAACCTTATGCAACCACCGTCTTGGTTGCCGAAACCTTGCTCTTATACCGTACATCATCGACAGTCTTTACTGCACTGACGCGATAGTAATACTGCTCCCCTTTTGTCAGTTCCTTTTCGGTCAACGAAGTCTTTTTCGTTGATTTGACAAGGTGGAAGCTGCCATTCACTCCCGTGGTCGAACGGTATACATAGTATCGCTCCGCACCAGATGAGGTCTTCCAGGATAGCGATACCGAACCGCTGCGAACTCTCTCCAAGGAATTGATCGCCGTGCGCTTTGGCGTAACCGTGACCGTACAGCTCGCACTGCATCCATCCGAAGACGCCGTAATCGTCGCAGTTCCAACACCTTTTGCCGTGATCGTTCCATCACTGACCGATGCTACACTGCTGTCACTTGTCTTCCACTTAATTGGCTCACTGGCATTCAATGGTGCTACATCAGCCTCCAAAACGGCTTGTCCGGTAATTTCCAGCGTTGCCTCCGTCGCACTCATGGTCACCGCTGTCGTTCCCACGCCGGCAACCACGTTCTCTGTCGCACTCACTTTGCTGGAATAGCGCTGTTCCCCGATGTCCCGAACCGATTTCACACGATAATAATATGTATTTCCATGATCCACATCGGTGTCCTTATAATAGGTTTTTGTCGTCGACGCCACACGGTGGAACGTTCCGCTCTTTCCAATCTCCGAGCGATAGACAAAATATTTGGTTGCACCATCCGCCGCTGCCCACGTTGCTTTTACGTTACCAAGTGCGGTCGCACGCAGTTCGGTCAAGGAGGTAGCTGCCGGAGTGACCGTCACAGTGCACGAAGCGCTCTTCGCCCCTGCTTTTGCTTTGATCTTTGCTGTGCCAACGCCAACTGCTTTCACCTTACCCGAACTGGACACCGTGGCAACACTGGTGTCCGAGGAACTCCACTTCACGCTGTCCGTGCTGTCACTCGGTGTCACCGTGGCTTTCAGGGTAAAGGAACTGCCGATCTCAATTTCCTTTTCGCTCTGATTCAGTTCCACCTTTGTCGCCGATACGGAACCGTTGTTCATCAGCTTGGAGATATCAAACCCGAAGTTGCAGTCAACAGGATAATCAATACCACTGACCGAGCCAGTCTCCGAATACTGCCAGAAGTCATACTCACCGCTGTAGGTAGTTTCTGTCGTATAATGTGCCAACCAGATCGGGTATTTGGCACTGATCGTATCCGCATTCATATTGCTGGTCAGCATGGATTTATTGGCGTAAATCATCGGCGTATATCCCGCCTCTGCAATGGTTTCACAGAACGCCAGGCACACATTCGTCTGCTCACTCTTCGTCAGATTGGCTTCATACAATCGCCCTGTGAATCCATTCGAGTCCTCTGCAAACTCCACATCCATTACAATAGGAAGCGTGACATCGTATCCCTTGATCGCATCCAGGCAGAAATTCGCCTCAGCGCGGGCCTCGCTCTTTGTTGTGGCCTGGGAATAGATATACACGCCAGCTGGAATTCCAACCTTTGCCGCTCCGGTTATATTATCCTCAAACTTCGGATCCAACACCTGTTTTCCATTTCCATAGCCGGTGTATCCCACGCGAACAATCGCAAACTCCGTTCCCGCTTTGGCAACCTTGCTCCAATTGATCACGTCATCCCACTTGGAAACATCCAGTCCCTGTGTGACCTCCACGCCGGTCGGAACACGATAGGTTTTGTTGGTATAAATACTGGAGATTGTCGTGCCGGCAAGCGCACGCACGCCATCCAAGCGAACCTCCTGTTCCTCCTCCGGTCTGGTCATGCGGTGCGTCGCACGATATGCCTCCGGATCCTGGCTGTCCTCCTCCGATAACGCCATCGCAGTATCCGCCGAATCTGCTTCTTCTACAACAAGAATGGATTGGCTATCCTCTTCTGCCAGATCAACCGCACCCACGGGAACCGCACTTCCAGCCAGCGCCGCCGCCAGCAACAAACTGAACAGTCGCTTTTTCATCCAAACGTCCTTTCTTTCCTTTGCTCCGAACGAGCGTACATCAGGGGTTAATTCATTGTTCTGCTTTTACTATACATCATTTTGTTACCATTTTGCAACCTTTTTATAGGGCCGGATCCATTCTTTCTCCAAATTTCAGCAATTCGTCAATTTTTTCCATGTTATTTTAAACATTTTGCAGCAAACAAAGCAACTGCGCCGCAAAACGCAATCGTTTCACGGCGCAGCTTCAAGTTATATACTATCGTATTGACACTCAATCAAGATTTGGAGTGTCCAGCGATTCCGTATGTTCCGACGATTCCTCCATCGCAGGTTCTGACAACTTCGTCGGTTCCTCCGCACACTGTTCGAACAGTTCCATAAACTCTTCTCCCGTCAATGTCTCTCGCTCCAGCAGATAGCGGGAAATCGTATTCAGACGACGCATATTGCCGCGCAGCAATTCCTCCGCCTTCTCATATGCCTGGCGAACAAGCGCAATGACCTCGCGGTCAATCTGTGTCGCTGTCTCCTGTGAACAGGAAAGTGACGTATCCGCACTCAGATAGGGATTGTTCACGGATTCCAGTGCAACCATACCGAAATCCTCACTCATGCCAAACCGGGTAATCATTGCACGAGCAATCCGTGTCGCCTGCTCGATATCATTGGATGCTCCCGTCGTAACCGAGTCGAACATCAGCGCTTCCGCCGCACGGCCGCCTGTAAACGTGACAATCTTGTTGAACGCCTCTTCCTTCGTCATCAGCACACGCTCTTCTTCATCCACCTGCATCGTATAGCCCAGTGCACCAGAGGTGCGCGGAATAATCGTAATCTTGTGTACCGGCGCAGAATGCTTCTGCAGCGCGGCGACCATGGCATGTCCCACCTCGTGGTAGGCGATTACTTCCTTCTCGTGCTGCGAAATCACAGCGCCCTTGCGCTGCTGTCCCGCCAGAATCACTTCCACACTCTCTTCCAAATCCGTCTGATTGACCCGCATCCGGCGGCAGCGCACTGCCCGCAGCGCCGCCTCGTTAATAATATTCGCCAGCTCTGCACCCGATGCACCCGACGTAGACCGTGCAATCAGGGAAAAATCAATATTGGGTTCCATGCGGATTTTTTTCGCATGGACTCGCAAAATGGCCTCCCGTCCTTTCAGATCCGGAAGCTCAACCGGAATGCGCCGGTCAAACCGTCCCGGACGGAGCAGCGCCTTATCCAGGGTTTCCGGACGGTTGGTCGCCGCCAGAATCACAACGCCCTTTTTCCCGTCGAATCCGTCCATCTCACTGAGCAGCTGGTTCAACGTCTGTTCCCGTTCGTCATTGCCGCCCAGTCCAGCACCGTCTCGCTTTTTGCCAATCGTGTCAATCTCATCAATAAACACAATGCACGGTGCTTTTTCGTTGGCCTGCTTAAACAGGTCACGGACCTTCGCCGCACCCATGCCGACAAACATTTCGACAAATTCCGAGCCGGAAATCGAGAAAAATGGTACATTTCCTTCACCGGCTACGGCTTTCGCCAGCAGCGTCTTACCGGTTCCCGGAGGGCCGACCAACAGCGCTCCCTTCGGCAGAGTCGCTCCAATGTCCGCATACTTCTGCGGGTTGTGCAGAAAATCGACGATTTCCGTCAGGGATTCCTTTGCCTCGTCCTGTCCGGCCACATCCGCAAACGTGATGCCGGTCTGCGCCTTGACATAAACCTTTGCGTTGGCCTTGCCAAACGACATCGCTCCGCCGCCGGCTCCGCCCATCCGCTTCATCATAAAGCGCCATAACAAAACAAAGAGCAGAATGGGAACACCGTAGTACATCAGCATCATAAGAATCAGGCTGGTTTCTTCCGGCTTCACCTGTGAGAAGGTCGCACCGGATTCATACAACCGCTGAACTAATTCCGTGTCGTCCATTCGGACGGTACAGTAGACCGGCTGTGCGTCCGCCTTTCCCATCATACTCTGCAGCTGACTGCTCAGACGGTTAGACTCAGAAACAGAGGGTTCTTCCGTCTCGGTCTCTCCCTTCTCCTTGTCGCTGCGCAGCGAATAGTAAATCTCGTCCTGTTCTACTTGGACCTCATCAATATTCTTCGCTTCCAATTGTTCGAGGAATGTGTTGTAGCTCACCTCTTCGACGTTATTGCCGGTCATATTCGGCATGACGATCATATTGATCAGCGCCAACAGGATACATACAATCGCACAATAAATCAGTATGCTTCGCTTATTATTCGGTTTCATAGGTTCTCCTTGTCATCGGGGAATTCCCCTGCATCTTGTTTGATTATACGCCCACCTATTGTAAATTCAAGGTCTAAATTGTGAACATTTCGTTATTTTCCTTTTTGGGTTCAGGAATGACATGATCTGCACCATCTCCCCAGTGCTGTAATACAAGGTATCTCCGTCTGGCTTTTTTTCTTTTTCTGTGCTATAATCACACTATCTAAGTTCGCATACCCCCATTTTCCCACTGAAAGGAGAAATCATGCACCCATTGTACCGAATAGCGCGCACGCTGCTTCTGACCGGTGCGCTTGCCTTAATTCCTATCACTGCAGCAAACGCAGCGAATGTTGTCATTACCATTGATGCCGGTCACGGCGGAAGTGATTACGGTGCGTCGGATACCTACAGCGGAAAAACCGTCAACGAAAAAACCCTCAACCTTTCTATCGCCAAGGCATTGAAAACCGAGCTGGAAACCTATCGAGGGGTTACCGTGTACATGACCCGAAGCGGAGACAGCACGCTCTCTCTCGACCGCCGCGTTGAAATTGCGGATTCTCACGATTCCGACCTGCTCATCAGTATTCACAACAACGCAAAGGGCGATGCGCAGAACTACACCTCCGGATCGTCAGCAATCGTCTCGAGCGGTCAATACTATGCAGATCTTGCCGACTGTACGCATACACTGGGCAAGACCATTCTGTCCGAGCTTCACAAAAGCCCTGGAACCACCAATCGCGGTCTGCTCAAACGTCTCTCTTCCTCATCGGCCTATCCCAACGGAGCCAGAGCCGACTACTATGGGCTCATCCGTTATGGAACAACCGAGGGAGTCCCTACCATGATTATTGAACACGCCTTTGTTGACAACAGTTCAGATTACAACAACTTTCTCGCCTCGTCCAGTGCCCGTAAAAAGCTCGGCAAAGCAGACGCTACCGCCATTGCCAAGTACTACGGTCTGGCCAAAAAGGACGGCTCTGCGTCCTATACCGCAATCGGCAAGCCGGTACATATGATCTCCCGCCACTGGATGCTCAAGGGCGGAAAGTATTACTTCGTGAAAAACAACGGCACCTACAAGACCGGCTGGCACACGCTGGGCAGTCATACCTATCATTTCGCTTCCACCGGAGCGGCTTCTACCGGTCTGCGCACCTACACAAAGGGCAGCAAAGTAGGAACCTATTACTTTACCCAGCGCGGCTGGATGGTGACCGGCTGGAAGCAGGTCAAAGGCAATTGGTACTATTTCCGCAAGTCAACCGGCCGTGCTTTTACCAACACAACCCGCACCATTGACGGCGTCTCGTACACCTTTGATAAAAACGGTGTCTGCACAAACCGATAAATTGATACTACATCAAAAAAGCCATTCAGAGCATCTGAATGGCTTTTTTCATATCAACTCACCGCTCCGGGTAGGAATGGTTTTTCCAATACCACCACTGGAGTTTTTCCTTTTCCCGCACCTCATGTTCTGCATAATAGACCGCCAGACGATACACATATAAAACGCAGCGATCCACCGCCATCCCCTGCTGAGCGCAGTCGCGGTCAAACAATTCTTCCGGGTCCTGTCCTTTCAGATCATCTACACAATCAATCCCCAGCCCATTCAGATGCTGCTGCATGTCTGTTCCCACGCCCGGAATGCACAGCAGACTCTGTGCAGCGGCTCGCTTGCGCAGGCGAACCTCCTGTTTCCGCCGGGTGCGCAGTGCCTGAAAAAACTCGGACAAGATACCACTGCACTCGTCACTCAGCAATCCGCGCACCACCTCCGGTTTATGATTGTATCCACACGAAAACAGGTCAATCACGCTTCCGCATGATCCCGCTTTGTAATCATCTGCTCCAAAATACACTGTTTTGATTCGTGCATTGATGATCGCTCCCGCGCACATGGGACATGGCTCCAGCGTCACGTACATCTCACAGCGGTGCAGCCGCCAGCCTCCCAGTGCTTTGCAGGCTTTTCCAATCGCCTCAATTTCCGCGTGCAGAAGCGCATTTTTTTTTGTTTCCCTTCGGTTTCGTCCCCGTCCGACGATCTGTCCGTCACAGACAATGACACATCCAACGGGCACTTCGCCTTCCGCCGCACTTCGTTTGGCCAGCCGAATGGCTGCTTTCATATATTTTTCCTGCGGTGTCATATCAAAACCTCCAGATTCCTTCCGGTAAAATACACGACCGAACCCAGCATAATCCAGAACGGTACGCTGGTAAATACGCCATACCACCGCTGTCCTCCCTGCCCATCTTGTGCCTGTCGAATATACTCCCTCACGGTTTGGAATAGCCCACATCGCGCCGCCGTTCCAATCCCCAAAAACAGAGCAAGCACTTCCACAATTGCAAACACACCATACACCTCCATCTGCACAGACATACTACACATGGCCTGTACATAATTGATCAGGATATAGCTGCTGTTGACGACAAAATGAGCGCACATTGACGGAAACAGCGACTGATACCGGACACGGAACACACCGCCGAGGATACCAAACCCAAACGCCAGCGGCAAAATCGTGATGCTGTCATGCGCAAGCCAGAAGGCCAGCGACGTCAGCACAATGGATGGCCAGATGCCCATGGACTGCCGCGCCGCTTTGAGAAAAAATCCACGGTAGCACAACTCTTCCACCAACGGCGGCAGCACGGCCAACTGGACAATCTGCATCATCAGTGCAGCCGGCCCCTCTGGCACCACATAGCTGCTTGTACTCTCACTCACGCCGAAGCAATGTAGTATCTGCTCTATCCCCATACCCAGATAGGTTGCAATCAGATTCCAGCCTGCAGCCAGACAAATTGCCATAAAAAATACCGATGCATCAGGTCGTCCATTTCCATTGAGCTCGCGGAACGACCAGCCGCACACACGGGAGAACACAAAAAACGGAACAAAAAATACCACAAGATACAGCAGCGCATTGCAGCACTGTCCTGCAAACGAGGCAGAAGAAATATGTGACATACGCACAATCAACGGAACCAAGGCAAGATTGACACCATATTCTGCCAGCATAGTCACACCAATCAGCGTTGCCGCACGCCTTGCCCCTGCCTTAGATCCCATTTTTCTCGTCCGTCGCCGCATCGTATCCCCTCCCGTTTTACTTCGTATGTCGTCTCATCTTAGCACAAAAGCTATCTTTTGTCACCTCATTCCCCGTCAATTCTTTCTCTGCTACAAAAAAGACATTCCGCACACCGATCAAAGGATGTACGGAATGTCTGGTTCGCTTCGCTGCAACGCAGCGAGACATAAATAAGAAAAGAAAAGAAAGAAAAGAATAATGAAGGATTTAGCAATGAATAGTGTTTTTGAGGGCATATCACCTTGCCCCGGCGCTTCACACGCCGTCATTCCTCTGGAGAGCCTGGGCATCCCACTCGGAATGAGTCATGATCGGAAGCCGTCCTGCTTCCGCAATGTATTATGCTCTGTCTCGGCGTACCCGCGTCGCCACGCGCTCCTCGCGCAGGCTCATCAGTTCCGCTTCGACCAGTCCTCGGAAAAATTTCATAATGATTACCTCGATTCGTTCTATCGTCGTTCTATGATAACAAGTTTACTTAGTAGTCTGGCGTACCCGCGTCGCCACGCGCTCCTCGCGCAGGCTCATCAGTTCCGCCTCGACCAGTCCTCGGAAAAATTTCATAATGATTACCTCGATTCGTTCTATCGTCGTTCTATGATAACAAGTTTACTTAGTAGTCTGGCGTACCCGCGTCGCCACGCGCTCCTCGCGCAGGCTCATCAGTTCCGCCTCGACCAGTCCTCGGAAAAATTTCATAATGATTACCTCGATTCGTTCTATCGTCGTTCTATGATAACAAGTTTACTTAGTAGTCACCCGCGTCGCCACGCGCTCCTCACGCAGGCTCATCAGTTCCGCTTCGACCAGTCCCTGAAAGAATTTCATCGTTTCTACCTCCCATATCATCCTGTGGGGTAATTGCTTACTTCTGAATTGCATTTGCTCGGCTTCTGAATCGTCTCTGTTCCCTGTTGCATTTCATACGCTGCAACCATCATACGAAACGCAGAATTTGCGAGCCGCTGTCGGGATTGCTGCAGGAAGCGCTCCGCTTTTTCGCAATTTTCTGTCCCTCAGCTTGCAAATATCATACATCAGCCACTCAATTCTGTCTATATACACAGTGTACAAAAGTTTCCCGATAAAGTGCAATGTTTTTGTGCTTATTCCTTTTAATCCCACTTTCGTTCTATTTATTGTCGCCAAATTATCAATCATTTTTTATGCATTTCACCCAACGCAAAGAATTCGTAATATCTTTGTAATAATTTCGAAAAAATCTACGCATGAAAAATTCATGCGTAGATTCCTGCATTTTTATGTTTCTTTTTTGACAATCATCATATGCGGGTAGGCAAAATCAATGCCCTCTTGATCAAATCGTTTTTTCACAGACTCATTGAGTCCGCACTTGAGCTGAACCATCGAAGCAACATCACTCGCCCACAGCCATGCACGCAGAATCACCGCAGAATCCGCAAGTTCTATCACCCGTACCATCACCGCGTCTTCCCCAGCATCCATCTGTTCTCTGCTGCGGAAATCCAGATACCGCGGGTTTGCCGCGACTTCTTCCCGCAGCACTTCCAGCGCCCGCTCCATATTCGCCTCATAAGTGATACCAATCTCGTAAAATTCACAGACGCGTGACTCTCCGTAATCCGCGTTTTCCACAACGCTCTGATTAATCAGCCCATTTGGGACAATCACTCTCTTGTTCTGCGCGGTGCGGATCACCGTGTGGCGCAGATTAATCTCTTCTACCACACCCGAAATATTTTTATCCACATACGTCACCACGTCTCCAAGGGCAAACGGTTTAAATGACAGGATCATCACACCGCCGGCGATGTTTCCCATAATATCCTGCGCAGCAACGCCTAAAATCAACGCAATCACACCGCCGGATGCCAGCAGCATATTCATCGTGGATTTTGCTCCCGGAATGCTGTAAATAATAATCAGAGCGGCGAAGAAATAGATGAGAACACGCACAATGTTATGGGCAAAAAACAGCAGCGTACCGCTTCCCGTACCACTTTCCCGCACACCCGCAATCAGTCTTTGGAACGACTTATTGACCAGTTTTAATACCTGCCATGTGATGAGAATCACCAATATAATAAAAATAACCCGTCCAACCCAGTCCGGCAGATGGAACAGACTGGTAATGCTCTGCACATTTTCAATCGCACTCTCCGTGGCTTCCCCGGTTGTATCCGTCGGGAGGATGTCCCCCACAACATCCTCCGCAGAACCCTGTGTCAGCGGCCTCAATATCTTCATAGCGATTCCTTTCTCAACAAAACAGGTGTGCCCAAGAGCAGGTTTTCCCTGTTCTCGGCACACCCGCCTTCCCATCATACTATCAATTTCTTTCCTTGTACTCCGCCAGCATATCCTGTACCAGCTTCTGCACATATGCTACTGCATCATCCGGAGCAACGTCTTCACGCAGCGACTTGTCGCGCTTGGAAACCTCAACAGCACCGCGCTGGATCGTCTTCGGGCTGACAATAACACGAACCGGCACACCAAGAAGGTCGGCATCCGAGAACATATTGCCAGCGCTCACCTTACGATCATCGTACATTACCTCAAGTCCGGCATTCTGCAGCTGCTCATACAGACGGTCAGCAAGCTCCCGCACCTCAGGGTCTGTCGATTTGAGGGCGCAGATGTGTACCTGCCACGGAGCAATCGACATTGGCCAGATCGGGCCATAGTCATCGTGTTTTACTTCACACACCGAAGCGGCCAGACGGCCGACACCAATGCCATAGCAGCCCATAATCGGGTAATGTGCCTTGCCGTCCTGTCCAACGTATGTCATATCCATTGACTCCGTGTACTTCGTACCGAGCTGGAAGATATTTCCCACCTCAATGCCACGGCTAATGCGGATATGCGGCTTGCCGCATACTGGGCAGATCGCGCCCTCATACGTCTTGGCAAAATCAGCAATGCGCGCATCCGGTGTATCGCGCTTGACATTATATCCGGTATAATGATAATTCTCCTCATTTGCACCGCACACAGAGGCCTTCAGATCAGCCAGAGACTGGTCAATGACATAGGTAACGCCCTCCGGCAGGCCAATCGGGCCAATAAATCCAGCAACAATGCCGCTCTCCAACGTGATCTCCGCCGGATGAATTTCCTCTCCCAGGAAGTTGCGCAGTTTCGTCTCATTGACCTCGAGATCGCCGCGGATAAACGCAATGACATACTCATCGGTCAGATTCTTCTGATAGACAACTGCCTTGCACGATGCATTTGCCGGCGCATTCAAGTACTCACATACCGCCTCAATGGTCTTGGTCTCCGGCGTCAGCACCTTGGTCAGCGGAGCCTCTTCCACCTCCGGTGTCTCCACCACACAGTCCGCTGCCTCCATGTTGGACCGATAGCCACAGTCGCACAGGACAATCGTGTCCTCGCCGCAGTCCGTCAGCAGCATGAACTCATGCGATACGCTGCCACCCATCATGCCGGAATCCGACTTGACGGAAACCACTTCCGGAATGCCGCAGCGACGGAATACATTGACATAGGCCTGATAGCAGCGCTCATAGTACTGCTCCAAATCCTCCTGCGAGGTATGGAACGAGTACGCGTCCTTCATCGTGAACTCACGAACACGGATCAAGCCGCCGCGGGCGCGCGGTTCATCGCGGAATTTGGTCTGAATCTGATAAATCATAAACGGATAATTCACATAGGACTGCGCAGTTCCCCGTGCCAGATGAACCGCCGCCTCCTCATGCGTCATTCCCAGCACAACCGGCTGTCCGCTGCGGTCCTTGAAGCGTGCCATCTCACTGCCGATGGACTCATACCGTCCGGACTCCTGCCAGAGAGAAGCCGGCATGACGACCGGGAACATAACTTCCTGACCGTCAATCTTATCCATCTCATCGCGGATGATCGCCTCGATCTTCTTCATAATCCGCTTTCCCGGCATGTACAGTGAATAAATGCCGGTTGTCATCTGCTTCATGTAGCCTCCGCGCACCATCAGCTTATGGCTGTCAAGCTGGCAATCCGCCGGAGTCTCCTTAAAGCGATTGCCGAGCATGCTACTCATCTTCATTTTTTGTTTCCTTTCTTTCGGATCAACGAATCCTATCTCGTAATCTCAATGCTTTTTCTGCACCTCCGGTTCTGCTACGTCATACTCTGATGACAGAAATCCAACCGAATCCGGAGGTGTCATTATGCAATCCAGTTTTTACGTCCGTCCGTCCGCCGGAGAGCAAGTGCAAACCATGGTCTCCCTGCACTCTGACACGCGCCCCGCCCTGCTCGGCACTGCCGTCAATGGCGAGGGGCGCCCCATTTCCAATGCCCTTGTCGTGCTCACTGCATCCGGTCTCACTGAGCCGGACCGCGTGGTCGGAACTGCCTATACCGATGAAATGGGTCAGTTCTCCTTTGGCCCGCTTGAAGCAGGTGTCCTGTACCAGATACGCATCAGCCATATGAGCCTGCAGCTGCGCAATCTGGAACAGATTCCGGAACAGGAGTAATCACGCCACGATTATTCTGGCAGCGCTTTGCTGTCAACTTCTTCTGTTAGCTTCGCAATCAGCTCCTCCAACGGCATGGTAACCGTCTTCGCCGTTCTTCGGTCGCGAACAGCCACAACGCCGGCCTCCTGCTCTTTGTCGCCAAGGACGAGCATATACGGAATCTTCTGAACCTGGGCTTCCCGAATCTTATAACCGATCTTCTCATTGCGGTCATCCATGGAAACACGGAAGCCCTTGTTCCTCAGCGCAGTCATGACCTCATCGGCATACCCCTGCGTGCGGTCCGTCATCGGCATTACGCGAACCTGTTCCGGAGCAAGCCACAGCGGCATCGCACCGCCAAAACGCTCGATCAGGTATGCCAGCGTGCGCTCATAGCAGCCCAGGCTGGTGCGGTGGATAATATACGGAATCTTTTTCTGGCCATCCTTATCCGTATAATACATGCCGAACTTTTCCGCCAGCAGCATGTCAATCTGGATGGTTACCAACGTGTCTTCCTTGCCGTGTACATTGTGATACTGGATGTCCAGCTTCGGGCCATAGAATGCTGCTTCATCAATACCGATCTCATATTCGATACCCAGATGATCCAAGATCTGTCCCATCACGCGCTGCGCCTCGTTCCACTGCTCCGCAGTACCCTCATATTTGTTGTTCGGGTTTGCGGGATCCCACTGAGAAAACCGGAACGTGCATCCCTCCAGCAGACCGACCGTGCCGAGGAAGTACTTTGCCAACTCCAGGCAATCCTTAAATTCCTCTTCCAACTGATCAGGGCGAACGACGTTGTGGCCCTCCGAGATCGTAAACTGACGGACACGGATCAGGCCGTGCATTTCACCGGAATCTTCATTGCGAAACAGCGTTGACGTCTCTCCCATGCGCATCGGCAAATCACGGTACGAACGCGCGCGGTTCAGATAAACCTGATACTGGAACGGGCAGGTCATCGGACGCAGGGCAAAACAATCGTGCTCATAGTCATCCGGGTCTCCCATCACAAACATTCCGTCCAGATAATGATCCCAGTGTCCCGAAATCTTAAAGAATTCGCGCT
>CAYLXH010000048.1:0-14876 GCA_964387535.1 uncultured Butyricicoccus sp.
GCAGGCGGTGTCTGACTTGATGATGGTCAATGTATCCGGTGTCAATCGATACAGCGGCGTGGTGGAATCGTCTGCTGTGCAGAAGGTGACAAAGAGCAGCAAAAAGGATGTTGCGAAATGCTATGTCAAGCAAGGTGATGTCGTCAAAAAGGGAGATGCGCTGTTTCGCTATGACACCAGTTCGCTAGAGCTGGAGATTGAAAGCATGGAGTTGGAACTGGAACAGATGCAGAGCGAGATCAACTCCTATACGACGCAGATTGCCGAGCTGACAAAGGAGCGGGAAAAAGCCAGCGCGAACAAAAAGTTGTCCTATTCTCTGGAAATACAGGAGACGGAGCTGGATCGTTCGGAGGCAGAATATAATCTGGAAAAGAAGAAGCAGGAGTATGAGCAGCTGAAAAAATCACGAAATAACACCGTGGTTCATGCAAAAATCAGTGGTGTGGTTCAGTCGGTTGACAGCAGTGGAGACAGCAAGCACTACATTGTGATTCAGGGAAATGATTCCTATCGAGTAAAAGGCACCGTTAGTGAATTAAATATTGGCTCATTGGCTGAGGACGATAAGGTTCAGGTTATTTCGCGTATTGATGAAAATCAGGTTTGGAATGGAACGATCAGCGAGATTAATCAGGATGAGGCGGTAAGCCAGGACGAAGAGGATGAGTATTACTCGGACATGGGCGGCGAGACGACGACAAAGTATAATTTTTATGTCGATTTGGACAACTCGGATCAATTGTTGATGGGACAGCATGTCTATATTCAGGCAGGAAAAGAGGTCAGTGACGAGGAGGCCAATGCGATACAGCTTTCGTCCGCATATCTGGTAGAAGATGAGGATGGATCGTTCTATGTCTGGGCAGCGACCGCGCGCAATAGGCTGGAAAAACGTATGGTTACGGTTGGAGACTACGATGAATATCGTGATACCTATTCTGTTTTGGATGGTCTGACGGAAGAGGATTACATTGCATTCCCAGAAGAAGGATTGCAGGAAGGCGAGAAAACCGTGCGTTATGAGGAGAGTGAAGAGGAAGTGCCCTATGAGGAAGAAGGCTATCCCGATGGTGAAGTCCCGGCGATGGGTACGGATGGGATGGAGGAATAGCCATGCTTCTAAAGTGTGAAAAGGTATATAAGAATTATCAGACAGGAAAACTGGAGGTTCCAGTCCTGAAAGATGTCAATTTTTGTGTCGAAGAAGGGGAATATGTCGCGATTATGGGACCATCAGGTTCCGGAAAAACAACTCTGATGAATTTGATTGGGTGTTTGGATGTGCTGACGTCCGGGACCTGTATTCTGGACGGACAGGATTTGGCGAAATTGAATTCCAATCAAATGGCGGCTGTACGCAACAAAGTACTGGGTTTTGTGTTTCAGCAGGCAGATTTGTTGCCGAGTCTGAATGCATTGGAAAATGTAGCATTGCCACTGTTATATCGCGGCATTCCCAAAAAGGAACGCCGCGAACAGGCTGCGGAGATGTTGAAAAAGGTAGGGCTGGAGGATCGTATGGAGTTCCGGCCGAACCAGCTGTCTGGCGGCCAACGCCAACGTGTGGCAATTGCACGGGCGATTGTCGGGAAACCGAAATTGCTGTTGGCCGACGAACCGACTGGCGCACTGGACAGCAAATCGGGAGAGCAGATCATGCAGCTCTTCCGACAGTTGAATGAAGAGGGAATCACGATTATTGTGATCACACACTCGCGGGAAGTCGCACAGGAAGCAAAAAGGCTGTGCCTGATTCGTGACGGCATTCTGACGGAAGAGCGGGGGGAGGAGTCACAATGAAACGGATCACGGGATGCGCAGCGCTGCATCAAATGATAAAAAATCACCGCAAACAGATTGTAGTGGCTGTCATTGCGGCTGCTGTGGTGATTGCGGGCTGTGTATTTGGCGGCATACGCGTGTATCAGCATTTTCATGGCGGCAGCGTCAACATTTATTCGGTAGAAGAGCTTGGCATGGATCCGCAGTGGATAGAGGAAGACAGTACGATTCAGGCGTCGGTTTCGACGGATCAGCTCCAGACGGTGTATCTTTCGGACTCTCAGGAGGTCGATGAGATCTATGTCTCGAAAGGACAGAAAGTTAAAGAGGGAGAGAAGCTGTTTTCCTATGACAGCACGCTGGATCAGATTTCGCTAAAGAGAAAAGATATTTCTATCCAGAAGAAAAAAATTACATTGAGCAAGGAAAAGAAAGAGCTGGCGGTAATTCAGACATACCGTGCCGGAGTCCCTATTCCGGGCAGTACGGCCAATCGTTCTTCAGAAGGAAGCTCCGGGACTTCTGGCAGTTCGTCTGGACAGAGCGCAGGCAGTACGGAATCGTCTGTCCCCAGCTATGAGGGGCTGGAGCTGTTAGGAGGCAATGGTACGGCCAGGAGTCCGTATTATTATGCCTGGTCCAGTGAGTTTACGTTTACAAAAAAGTTTATCGCTGCGGCAATGCAGGGAAAGGATGAGGCGTATGTCATCTTCCTGCTGAGCGGCAGTGAAATTCCGGAATATGTGGATGACGGCGAGGGGGATCTGACAGGAGACGAGGAAAATGATTCGTCCCAAGAGAAAGAAGAAAATACAGGAGAAGAAGAGTCCGTTTCTGTCACAGTCACCAGTTTGGAGACGGAGGGGAAAATGCTGTCCGGAGAAAGTGATGATGCGGAACAGACCCAAGATATTCTGCCGGATGACACCCAGTATTTTGCGAGCTGGACAATGCAGTTTCAGAAAAGTGGCTCGGGATACCGGTATGTCATGCTGAGTATGAATGTCGGAGGTGCGGAACGTGTTATTTCGGACCCTTTGGAAGCGCTCGCGTCTGATGATGACAACAAGGATGATGACAATAAGCCGGATGATTCAGAACCGGATGACGATGATGCGAATGATGACGGGGATGACAAGAAAACCGTTTACACTCAGACAGAACTGAATCAGATGATTGCAGATCAGAAGCAGGTTATTCGTGATTTGGAGTTGGAAATTCGGCAGGCACAGCTGGAATATAAAAAATTGGAGAAGGAGTGCGAGGACAGCATTGTTTATGCAGAAGTAGATGGTGTTGTAACCGTATTGCGCAGCCCACAGAATGCAGGAACCGAGAAGCCGTTTCTCAAGCTCTCGGGAAGCAATGCGGGCTATTCGATTGAGAGCTGCGTCAGTGAATTGGATTTGGACACGATTTCGGTTGGACAAGTTGTTACGGTGACGAATCAAGATAGCGGAGAGACGTATGAGGGAAAAGTAGATTCTATTTCACGATATCCAACGGATGACGAGGATGCGTACTGGCTGTACGGTGGCGGCGGAAGTCCAAACAGCTCGTACTATCCGTATACGATTTCGATTGACAGCTATGCAGATTTTGATCTGGACAGCTATGTAACGGTCTCCTATCAGGAACAGGAGACTGGGGAAACCAGTTCTTCGTATTATCTTCCCAAGGCATTTGTCCGCACGGAAAATGGCTCGAGTTATCTTTACGTTGGAGAGTCCAATGGCACGTTGGAGAAGCGGACCGTCAATACTGGCAAGCAATACTGGGGCTCGTACATTGAAATTACAGAGGGAGGAATTGCTCCGGAAGAAAAGGTTGCGTTCCCTTACGGAAAGAATGTACATGATGGAGCACAGACACGGGAAGCAACGCTGGATGAATTGTACAGCTATGGAATGGGGTGAGTAGTTACCATGTTAGAAAATATTAAACTGTCCTTTCAAGGAATCTGGGGACACAAGATGCGCTCACTTCTCACCATGTTGGGTATTATTATCGGAATTGCTTCGATTATCTCCATCGTTTCCACCATCAAGGGGACCAATGATCAGATCAAACAGAACCTGGTGGGATCTGGAACCAATACGGTTACCGTGGCATTGTATCAGGGAGGCTATCCATACGGTATGGAGTATTCTCCCATACCAGATGGGATTCCGACGATTAGTGAGGAAACACGGCAATCCATTGAAGAGCTGAATGTGGTCGAGAGCGCCGCGTTGTATCTGGAGCGCACCTATGTGGAAAATGTGTATTACCGAAACACGACATTTAATGGTACGGTACGCGGGATCGACCAGAGCTACCTTGCGACCAATGGCTATACGATTCAATATGGTCGGGGATTGGTTGAAAAGGACTTTAAAGAATTTCGAAAGGTTGTAGTGATTGATAAAACAGCGGCGGCGTCGCTGTTCCCCAATGACAATCCAATTGGCAAACAACTGGAATTCAAAGGGGATCCGTATACGATTGTCGGTATTGCAAGTTTGCCCTCCTCCAGCGAACCGGTTATCAACAACCTATCGGACTATGAAATGTATGTTGGCGAGAGCAGCGGAATGCTGTTTATTCCGATCGTGCAGTGGCCGAATCTGTACCAATATGATGAACCGGAATCCGTTTCTATTCGTGCGACAAGCACGGATGATATGACTACAGCAGGAAAAAAGGCAGCGGAAATTATCAATGAAACGTTGTCGGTGTCGAACGATTCTGATTTTTCTTATCAGAGCACGGACATGAGTGAGCAGGCGCGTGAGCTGCAGCAGCTGTCGAATTCGACGAATATGCAGCTGATTTGGATTGCAAGTATTTCTCTTTTGGTAGGCGGTATTGGCGTCATGAATATCATGCTGGTTTCCGTCACGGAGCGGACGAGAGAGATTGGCTTGAAAAAGGCAATTGGAGCGCGAGACAGCAATATTTTGTGGCAGTTTCTAACAGAAGCGGGTGTGCTGACAAGCCTGGGTGGTATGATTGGCGTCATTGTCGGTATTGCTATGGCTCAAATTATCAGCCAGCTAACTGGTACTCCGAGTGCAGTCAGTCTGCCGTCGATTGTGGTTGCCGTGCTGTTTTCTATGGTGATCGGAATTGTCTTTGGATTGATTCCAGCCGTCAAGGCCTCTCATTTGAACCCGATTGAGGCACTGAGACGCGAATAAAAACAAAAAGAACAACAGGAGTCGAACCGGAAAAGCCGGGACGACTCCTGTTTTGTATTTTGGCGATTACAATTCTTCGACCAGAGTGATAGCGGGAATTTCGCTCAGATCTTGTATGAGCTGAGACGCAGAAACCTTGTTGTGAAATCGAAGAGTAAAAATGGCGGAAGGGTTTCCCCGACTGTCTGCATTTGGATGGGTTAATTCGAGGTTGACAATCTGAATATTGTCCTGGCGATAACAGTGAAATATCTGTTCCAGGCAGGATTTTTCTGTGTACTCAATATAAAGTTTGATTTCGGGAGCAGAGTCCAGGATCCGAAATTCCAGCTTGGAAAATAACAGCTCAGCGATCAAAATCATCGCAGCGGCGAGAAGAGCACCTTCATAAAATCCACTACCGATCGAGAGACCAATAATGGCCGCGGCCCAAAGGCCCGCAGCGGTGGTAAGGCCTTTGACATGCTGGTGATGTGTGACGATAATCGTACCGGCACCGATAAAACCGATTCCAGCAATGACCTGTGCGCCAAGACGTGCAATATCAGTATAATAATGCATCGTGAGATATAGATATTGGCTGGTTAGTGTTGTCATGGCAGCACCGAGACAGATCAGAATGTGGGTGCGAAAGCCAGCGGGCCTGTGCTTGTAGGAGCGTTCTAATCCGATGAGTCCACCACACAGAACAGCGAGAAGCAGCCGAAACAGGATAGAGGCAACGGTAACGTCACGCAGTGTATCAAAAATAGGTAACATGGAATCGCCTCCTAAATTTCCTGAATGACATAAATATGATCAAGATTCATGAGAGAAGAGATCATCTGGGAATGGCTTTGATGAGGATTTAAGCGAATGGTAAAATAAACACCGGGATTATGTGTTGCGGAATTTTGGCGTTGGTTCATGATTTCCACATCCAGAATTCGTACGTTCTGTGTTTTGAAAACCGTTAGAGCTGCTCCGATTTGATCAATTGACGCAAATTCTATGTACAGCGTTGTCTCGCGTGATTTCTCCTGTATGATATTCTCGACGAAAGGAAAAACTCGCATGCAAAGGTAAATCAAGGGGAGGGCAATGATGACGCATTCATAAAAACCAGCGCCGATAGCGAGCCCCATGCAGGCAGAGGCCCACAGGCCGGCCGCTGTGGTCAATCCTTTTACCTCTTGACGACCGGTAACGAGAATGGTTCCGGCCGCCAAAAAGCCGATGCCATTGATCACTTGTGCCCCAAAGCGTGAGACATCGGTGCGCAGGCCGACTTCCTGTGCAATGCTGCTCCATCGCGTTGACAGCATGAGGGATTCATATTGGCTGAGCAGCATTGTAAGTGCAGCACCGAGGCACACCAGCATATAGGTGCGAAAGCCGGCGGGAAGCCGTTTGCGTTCGCGTTCCAGTCCGATGATTCCACCACTCAGCATAGCGAGTAATAAACGCAATGCAATGGATACTGCGTTGAGATCGCGTAGATAGTCCAAGACGGCTGTCATAGTTCAGCCTCCTTTCTCAAACAATGCAGGCAAAATGGTGCAAGTACTCTGCGGGTGTTCTTTGCCATTATCTTGATTATACCATATCTTCTTGTTTGTTCAATTCTGTTGTTCTGTATCAGAACACAAATTGATTGTTTTGGTTGCAATCGTTTGGCTGAAAAGAGTATCCTGTGAAACATAAGAGATAGTCAGAGCACTGGTCCTGTATCAAAGAGCATAGAGTTGGTCAATAGGCGATAATTTTTTCAGACAGGGCGCAAAAGGCACAAAAAGAACTTGAAAATTATATTGCGCTGTGTTATTATAATAGAGTTCTATCCGGGTGTAGCGCAGCTGGTAGCGCGCTTGACTGGGGGTCAAGAGGCCGTGGGTTCAAGTCCCGTCACTCGGACCATATTAGCACGATGGTTTTGATACGAAACCATCGTGCCTTTTCTTTGCGCGAAAGCCCTGATAGCATAAGGGTTTTCGCTAATTTTTGCACTTCAAGTAAGTCTTATTGTCCTTTTAATTGAACAGATAATATATTATAATCAAGCCAGAAAGAGGTGAACCATTGTGGAATTAGTCAATCAAATTAAGGAGAAATTTGAAAATACACCCTTTGATTTAGAGGGACTTAGAGAATTACTTACTATGCGTAAGTTTACTGCTGAAGAATTAGCAAAATTGGCCGTAGATTTTACTGACAACTGTTTTTATGAATATCATGACGCTCTTGCTCCCGAATACCAATCTGTCACTCTTGAGAATATGCATAGCAATCACATTGTGGAAGCAATAACATTACTTTTGGAATTCGGTCTTAATCCAAACACCATTGTAGATGATGATAACGTGATGTGGAATGTGATGTGGATGGATGCGCCCAACGTTGCAGCCTCTGTTCTAAAATTGCTTCTCGAGAACGGCGGAGATCCGAATCATTTCATCCCTGCTGAGAGGGAAACGCTGTTTGACTATATAGCTCTCAGGGTTTCCTATGATAAATATACACACGACTCTTTTCATATTGTTCAATGCTGGTTAATACTAATGGCGTACGGAGCGTGTTGGCGAGACAACGGCAAAATCCCACTTACAATGCTTGGGGAGAATACAGTTGACATTTTTAAGAATTACCAGATTTATGATTATGAAATCGAACCTCTTCCGCAAGAACCCGGGAAATACGGCTGTTGGAGAATGCATATTTATAATATCGTAACCAAAGAAGAAGTGGCTCTATATTGATGAATTTTGATTCGGAGTCAAATAGTTTCATATGTTTGAAGGGAGTTTCGCTTTGGGATTAAAGGTTTCACTTTCTCTTTATCGGGTTTCAAAAAAGTGAAACCCGATAAAACCCTTTTGAAACCGTATTAATATTGTCAAGATAATTCATAAAAAGACTATGTTTTTATGAAAACATGGTCTTTTTAATTTTTTTCATGTAGCTGCTTTACGGAAAACATCGAACTGCATACAACATATGTTTTTCAGATGTAATCCGGAGGCAACGACTATGAATTCATCATTTTTTTGGATTTTCTGCTGTAAAGAATCATTGCTAGTATCAATGACAATATGTCAGCTACGGGCTGGGCCCAGATTAACCCGTTGATTTCAAGAATAGATTCTAGAATAAACAGGGCTGGAATATATTTGATAGTATTTTGAAACGCTCTGTGGTATAATTTATATTATAGTGTTTATTCGCCTCTCTGCTTATTCGGACGCATCAAAACGTGATTCAATGGTAGAAAATTGAGTGTATCGCACAGTGAAGGGAGAGCATATATGGATTACTATGAGAGAGCATTGGAGCTGCGAGAAGAAACGATTGAGCATCGCCGATATTTGCACAGAAATGCAGAAGTGGGACTGGAGCTGCAAAAAGCCAAAGCATATGTCATGGAAAAACTCACAGAGTATGGGATTTCGCCTCAGGAGTGCGGACATGGAGTGACTGCGACTTTGGGAAGTGGCGGCAAGGTACTGCTGCTGCGGGCAGATATGGATGCGCTTCCTATGCGAGAGGAAAGTGGAGAGCCTTTTGCGTGTCCGACGGGGACAGAGGCCCATACCTGTGGGCATGATTTCCATGCCGCGATGCTTTTGACTGCGGCAAAGATGCTGAAAGAGAGGGAGGCCTCCTTGCAAGGAACGGTGAAACTCATGTTTCAGCCTGCCGAGGAATCCTTTGAAGGCGCTAAGGATATGATAGCGCACGGAATTTTGGAAAATCCGCCGGTTGATGCCGCTATGGCGTACCATGTAGCGCCCGGGAAAATGCCTGTTGGAGTCTTTCTGTATAATAGAGAATCGGTTATGATGAACTCTGTAGATGGGTTTAAAATCACAGTCAAGGGAAAAGGAGCTCATGGAGCCTATCCCCACAGCTCGATTGATCCGATTAACATTGGTATACACATGTATCTGGCACTGGAGGCACTGATTGCACGAGAGGCTAATCCGGAGAAATCGTGTGTGTTGACGGTGGGCAATTTTTCCGCTGGCTCTGCTCCGAATATTATTCCGGACAGCGCAATCTTGCAGGGAACGATTCGTACGAACGATGTAGCATGCCGGGAACTGCTGGTGCGCAGAATGAAAGAAGTGGCTGAAAAAACGGCTGAGGTTTACGGAGGAAGCGCAGAAATTGAGATGCTGTTCGAGGTGCCGCCGTTGATCTGTGACGATGCATTGACGGATCAGATGGTAGGCTATATGACGGAACTGGACATTCCTGATCTGACCCCCGTGCCTGGAATCTGCGCCAGCGCATCGGAAGATTTTGCCATCATTGCGGAAAAGGTGCCCAGCACGTTTTTGTATTTATCCGCTGGCTTTTTGGACGAGCGCGGCGAGGCTCCCGCGCATAATCCAGGGGTTCAGTTCAATGAGGAGGTCTGTCCAATCGGTGCAGGCTGTCTGGCACACTGCGCAGAACAATGGCTCAAGCAACATCAGGACTAGGGACGATAGGAGTAGCATAAGTGTTTTGCGACATCAGGAGCACAACAATCGGATCGTTTGATGCTACCCGGTTTTCTCACAATTCGCTGAGTAAACAAGGACGTAATCTTGCAAAGAGAAGATTACGTCCTTGTTGTTATGTTCCGCTCCAGATTAACATAAATCCAAAGTAAACGATAGTTTTTCTTCTGGATATCTAGCTTGGAGTGCATCCGGTGCTATTTCATTTGATAGGAACCTGGATTTCTGTGAGCCAGTCTTCTGGATTTTCTTTGTTCCAGATGCCGTCAATATAGCGTTCGCGCGGCAGATCACATACCTCATATCCGTTTTCTTCCACATATTTCATGATAAAACCGTAAGCTTCACCGAGCGTGTCATACTGTCCGCGATGATAGATACAGGCAGCGTTTACCGGAGAGAACTTCTTGAACCCAATGGTTGCATTGGGTTTTCCTTCTGTCTGCACTGCTTGGCAGTAACGAATTCGGATGTTGGTTTCTTTGTGTTCCTGATCAAGATAATTCATAAAGGAATAGTCCGGCTCGACACAGCGCAAACCGGGATTGTCCTTTAAGCATTCCTGTGCGCTGGACAGGATGAACTCAGAGGCTTCGCGGAAATCGCGGATGACACCCTCTTTATAGTAGACAACACATTCCGGAAGGCTTTTGATTACCACTTCGTAGTTCATTTCTTGTACCTCCAACAGATAGTTTATTGCAGAGAGCTGAGAACGGTACAGGCTGAGCTGTGTTTCCAGTTCTTCTTTGCGGGCAGACAGCATTTCATTGATGTCAGCACCTGCGAGTATGGATTTAATCCTTTCGATTGAGAAACCGAGCTGACGCAAGGACACAATCTTTGCCATGTCAATTAACTGTTCGGATGAATAATAACGATATGAGCTTTCATCTACAAATGCGGGTGAAGTCAATCCCTCCTTTTCATAATATCTGAGCGTTTTCACGGTCGTTTTTGCCAATTTGGAAAACTCGCCTATTTTGTACACCAGTTTCACCTCTCGATGTCATCATAGTCTATCCGCTTAGGGGAGAGTCAAGGGATGATCTTATATTTTTTGAAGCGATCGAATGACGAGTATAACGAAAATAAAAAACGGCAGGCCCAATCGAGCGGTATCCGTAAAACAGTAAATCCTCCGTATGGTTACGCTCATACGGAGGATTTGTTGATGTCTAATCTTCAGACTTGCTGGCGGCAATTAAGCAGAGATAGCCGCTTTAGCGGTGCAAGGAGTATCGCCACCTTGACGAAACGAAGTGACGCCAATATTCTCAGTCAAGCAGTTTTGGCCTGCCGATGGAGAACAAAGCTTCACACGACAGTCCAATAAAACGGAAATTACCTACTTCTTTATCTTGGCAGTATCTTCTAAATAAAATTCAAGATATCCACATTCAGGGCAAACTGCAGCATGTACCTTTCCAAGATTATCCTTGAATATCCCCTGCTTGGTGATTTTCAGTCCATACGCTCCGCCTTCGACCTTAACATCATAGTTTTCTATCATTTCACATTCGCAACGAATACACTTTCTCATTGTAGTCTCCTCCTACCAATTCCGCTTGATCTCGTCTTTTGCTGAATAAAGTATATCAGAAGAATATGAATAATTCTACCATCTGCACGAAGGAGCACCCGATCATTTTGAAAACCATGCGGGCATTCCTTTCTGTGTTCAGATTACGGCTTTTCTGGGTTCGATCTCTTACTGTTTTGCGAACGCCCAGCTATTGGGCCTGCCATTTTTTCTATCGTTCCTTGATAGAAGCTGTCGATTCAGTTGCGATGGAAAAGAAAGAATATCAATTTTTGGTGGAACTTTTCTCATACAGAACAAACTTCAGATTTCGATCACAGACCGCCAGAAAAACATCTTGTGGAGAATGAATATGGCGCTGCTTCAGTTGTTTATTCAGCCAGGTCAAATCCAGGCCCATACGTTTCAGATTGTTTTCCAAAATGCGGCCATCCATGATTAACTCTGTGAACAAGAGTTCCTGTTCCGGTGCCAGATTCATGTCATTGGGTGTGGCAGGACGCTGGCTGCTTACGGGAAGGATTGTAAGTTTTCCGTTGTATTCAAAAACAGCGGTTTGGATGTTCGTCAGGTCAAAATATCCCTGCTGTCTGCACATTACCATCAACTCGCTTAGATTCAGCTTGGCCTTTTTCAGATTCTCCGGGTACAACTTCCCGTGATCCATGAGGATGGTGGGGGTACCGTTGAGGTATTTGCGTGTTCTTGGAAATTTGTTGGAAATAATGCTCAGCAGCAGAGTTACTCCTCCGTATATCACCATAGCGAGGAGTGGTTTCCAAGGTTCCTCTAGCTCGGTAGCCATTTCAGCCGCAATGGAACCGATGGTTATTCCCGTAATGTGATCAAAAAAATCCAACTGAGCAATTTGTTTGTGTCCAGTGAATTTGGCTATCAAGAATAATGCAGCAAATGACCCCAAAGCGGTCAGACAAAGTATCAGAACGCTCATACGACAAACCTCCTTTCTCTATATTCTGACCCAAATTGCGGCGAGCAGACATGAATAGACTGTGCAAACGAGAAAATATCGTTCACCGCAGTATTTATGGCTGCATACTATGGTGTCAACGATAGAAAGGAGTGTGTGATATGAAATTTCATCATGCCATGGGGTGTGGCAGTGACCTCAGTGAAACCGATCATGGGCCAAAGCCGTTTGTTGCGAATGTAATGCGCGTCGCGCGGCAAAATCAAAATTTTCGGACAGCATTTTGGACAGGGCATCACTTGCAGATGACGCGAATGAGTATTCGCCCCGGCGGTGAGATCGGTGTGGAAATGCACCCTGACACGGATCAATTCATACGTGTCGAAGAGGGACGAGCGCTTGTCCGTATAGGAGGTTGCAGACAAGAACTGGACGTTCCATGCCGCCTTAATGTGGGAGATGCTATCTTTGTTCCATGTGGCACATGGCACAATGTGTTGAACGCTGGGAATTGTCCGCTGAAGCTCTCATCCATCTACGCACCGCCGCAACATCCGAGGGGAACGATACATCGTACAAAGGCAGATGCAGCAAATGATAAGCACTGATGGAACGGAATGAGTATACACGGGTGGGATGACAAATTTGATTACATCACTCTGCCTCATTAGTAGCAATACAAGCAAGCTCATTTATGAACAGATAACCTCGCAGATTAAAGCGATGTTCATGAGCGGAGAATTGCAGACCGGCGATCTTATCCCGTCAATGCGCTCTTTGGCAAAGTAAATTCATGTTTGTGTGATTACTGTGCAAAAGGCTTATGAAGATTTACAAAGAGACGGTTTTTTTGAAACAACCGTAGGACGCGGGAGTTTTGTATCAGCTCAAAACAAAGATTTTTATCAGGAAGAAAAGCAACGGCAAGCGGAAAAACACTTGCAGGAAGCTGCTGATATAGGCAGAACATGTGGTATTCCTGTCTTTTGATGGCAATTGCGTTGGTGCTTATTCGTACCAGATACAAGACCGTTGTGATCGGCCTTGCGGCGTAAAACAGCGGTTTTGACACAATGTGTTTCAAGCCGCCGTTTTCCGTTTGAAAAGATGGATCAACAAGGGTGTAAGGTCACCTTTTCGAAAGATTTACTCGGCTCCCTGATCGCTGATGCTGAGAAAAATGTCTCAAAGTTCAGCGGAAAGTCGGACTATGACGAGGGGCAGTCTGTACTGGAGTCCTTGAACGCCCAATACGACAATAGTATTTCATAGGACGATATGCACGACACCGCCAGTACGCAGGCCAAGAAGAGATCGCAACTGCCTGATCAAGCGGGTGGAGGTTTACCGGGACTATCAGCGGCATATTGATTTCTACATCGACTTTGAGCAGTTCAGCAGCGGGATGGATATTGCGGCTATCGCCGCATAAAGCAAAAACCTCATTTCCGAAGAAATGAGGTTTTTATTTACAGTCTTTTTGTGATGGTGGAGATAAGCGGGATCGAACCGCTGACCTCTTGAATGCCATTCAAGCGCTCTCCCAGCTGAGCTATACCCCCAAATGATTATATACAAAACGTGAGCTTAATATAGCATATCCATGTTTGCTTGTCAAGTATACGCAAGGAATTCTACAATAAAAATTGTATGAAAATCTATTTTTCGCTTGACAAGCACATAGAATTTGTTTATTATGATTACAATATCATACTATAAACTGAGGATCAGGAAGAGTACCCGGCCTGAGCATCAACAGAGAACTGTGCGTGGTGGAAAGCAGTGTTGTGACGCCAGGGGAATGGACCTGAGAGGGCAAACAGAAACCGGAAGGGAGTATGGGAGACGTGTCTGCACGTTACAGCAGATGTGTACAACACGTATACAGTAAAGTGCATTCCTCGGGGAATGAAGTTAGGTGGCACCGCAGAAGATATTCTATCTCCTGTCCTATCATTATGATAGGACAGGAATTTTTTATTACGGGCTTTTAGGAAAGGAAGAATGGTATGGAGCAGAAGATTCCCTATAAGATCTATTTGGATGAGAGCGAAATTCCAACGCAGTGGTACAATGTTCGTTCTGATATGAAGAAAAAACCAGCGCCGTTGCTGAATCCGGGCACATTGGAGCCCATGACAATGGAGGAACTGTCTGGCGTATTCTGTGAGGAACTGTGCCGCCAGGAATTGGACGATACGACAGCGTATTTTGACATTCCTCAGGAGATCCGGGATTTTTATAAGATGTATCGTCCGGCTCCTCTGGTGCGTGCGTATTGTTTGGAGAAAAAACTGGACACTCCGGCTCACATCTACTATAAGTTTGAAGGAAACAACACGTCGGGAAGCCATAAGCTGAATTCGGCAATCGCACAGGCTTATTATGCGAAGAAGCAGGGACTGAAGGGCGTCACAACAGAAACTGGAGCGGGTCAGTGGGGTACAGCGTTGTCGATGGCGTGCGCTTATTTTGACCTGGATTGTAAGGTCTATATGGTAAAGTGCTCGTATGAACAGAAGCCATTCCGCCGCGAAGTGATGCGGACATATGGCGCATCGGTTACTCCGTCCCCGTCGATGGAGACGGAAGTGGGACGTAAGCTCAATGCCGAGTTCCCGGGAACAACAGGAAGTCTGGGCTGTGCCATTTCTGAGGCTGTTGAGGTTGCAACCGGTACGGAAGGATATCGGTATGTTCTTGGCTCTGTGTTAAATCAGGTGTTGCTGCATCAGTCTATTATCGGTCTTGAGACAAAGACAGCATTGGATAAATATGGCGTCAAGGCGGATATGATCATCGGATGCGCCGGCGGCGGTTCCAATCTGGGTGGCCTGATTTCTCCGTTTGCCGGAGAAAAGCTGCGCGGTGAAGCAGATTATCAGATTATTGCCGTAGAGCCGGCATCCTGCCCGAGCATGACGCGTGGTGTGTATGCGTATGATTTCTGTGATACC
>CAYLXH010000049.1:0-14556 GCA_964387535.1 uncultured Butyricicoccus sp.
CTATCATTTGCCGATCATTACAGTCATTACGGATAACAGTGTACTGGGTATGGTTTACCAGTGGCAGACCTCTCTGTATGGCAAGCGTTATTCCAATACTACACCGCATCGCAAGACAGATTTTGTAAAGCTGGCAGAAGCGTTTGGTGCGAAGGGCTATCGCTGTACGACCATTGCAGAGTTCCGTGAAGTGTTTGCCAAGGCAATGCAGGAGGATGGACCGGTTTTGATTGATGCAGTGATTGATCAGAACGAGCGAGTTCTTCCGTTTATCCCGGCTGGTCAGTCTGTCCGCAATGTAATCATAGACTGAGGAGGAGAAGCATGGAAAAGTATATTATTTCTGCGGTAGTAGAAAACCGTTCCGGCGTATTGGCTCGCGTCACCAGCCTGTTTGGACGCCGTGGCTTTAATATTGATTCTCTGACGGTTTCCCCAACGATTGATGAGTCGGTATCCCGCATCACCATGGTGGTTATTGGGGATGAATATGTGCTGGATCAGGTACTCAAGCAGATGGGGAAGCTGGAAGAATGCATTTCTGTTGTCCACATTATTGAGGAAGAAGCACATTGCCGCGAACTGGTACTGGTTAAGATTGCCGCGGATCTCCGGACGCGAGAGACGATTCGTGAAATTTGTTCGGTCTACGGAGCTGGAATTATCAACCGGACAGATAAGACGATAATCGTTCGCATGAATGGTACACCAAGTGATGTCAATAAGTTCTTGGCTGTTATCTCAAACTTTGATGTTATTGAGTCGAGCCGTACGGGCATTACGGCCATGTACAAATCCGATCAGGTCATCTGAGAGGGAAACCTATTGATTTATACAAAGACATTTTTTATAATGTAACTGGATATTGCGAGCCAAAAGCAGCATATATTCATAACAAATAGTAGGTGGGGACGGGACGGCATCGTCTCAGTCCTCACTTTTTGTTGATGGATCCATGAAGATTACTCCGGTTTTGCCAGACGGAGCATGGTATTGCTGGTGAGATTGGATGAAGAGGAGGATTACTATGAAAAACAGAAGAAGTGCAAACATCACACAGGGTGTTGAACGAGTTCCGAATCGTTCTCTACTGCGCGCCTGTGGTCTGACGGAAGAGGAAATGGATCGCCCGCTGATTGGCGTTGTTTCTGCTTATACAGAAATTATTCCTGGGCATATCAACCTGGATAAGATCACAGAGGCTGTAAAAGCTGGTGTACGTCTGGCTGGAGGTACTCCGATTATGGTTCCAGCAATTGGCGTATGTGATGGCATTGCGATGGGACATATCGGCATGAAATACTCGTTGCCATCGCGCGAGCTGATTGCCGATTCCGTAGAGACGCTGGCACAGGCACATCAGTTCGACGGTTTGGTACTGGTTCCGAACTGCGATAAGATTGTTCCGGGTATGCTGATGGCAGCGTGCCGTCTGAATATCCCGTCGATTATGTGCTCGGGTGGTCCAATGCTTGCTGGCCGCCATCAGAATGAAAACGTATCGCTGTCTTATACCTTTGAAGCAGTCGGAGCGCGAAAGGCGAATCTGATTGACGATGCAGAGATTGAGCAGGTAGAGTGCAATTCCTGTCCGGGATGCGGTTCCTGTTCTGGCATGTACACCGCCAATTCCATGAACTGCTTGTGTGAAGCAATTGGTATGGCCCTTCCAGGCAATGGCACTATTCCAGCAGTTTATTCCAATCGAATTCATCTGGCAAAGCATGCCGGCATGAAGATTATGGAACTGGTTGAGAAGGACATCAAGCCCCGTGATATTGTCACGGAGCAGGCGATCCATAATGCATTGGAATGTGAGATGGCGCTGGGATGCTCCACGAATACCGTTCTGCATCTGCTGGCTGTTGCGCAGGAGGCAGGTCTGAAGATTGATTTGAATACAATGAATGAGATTTCGGCACAGACTCCAAATCTCTGCCATTTGGCACCGGCAGGCCGTACCTATATTCAGGAACTGAATGAGGCGGGTGGCATTTATGCTGTGATGAATGAACTCTCGAAGAAGAATCTGATCGAGCTGGATGCGATGACAGTAACCGGTAAGAAGATGGGAGAGAATATTGCAAATTGTCCGAACAGAAATCCCAATGTCATCCGTCCAATTGACAACCCATATATGCAGACAGGCGGTATTGCGATTTTGTGGGGCAACATTGCCAAAGAGGGCTGTGCGGTAAAGCAGAGTGCAGTAGCACCGGAAATGATGACACATTCCGGTCCGGCCCGTGTCTTTAACTCGGAGGACGAGGCGATTGAGGCGATCTACGGCGGCAAAATCAATAAGGGCGACGTTGTTATTATTCGCTATGAGGGCCCGAAGGGCGGTCCGGGCATGCGCGAAATGCTGAACCCGACGTCCGCGCTGGCCGGCATGAAGCTGGATAAGGATGTGGCGCTGATTACCGACGGACGCTTCTCCGGTGCATCCCGTGGTGCTTCCATTGGACATGTATGCCCGGAGGCTGCGATGGGTGGAGAGATTGGCCTGTTGCAGGAAGGGGATATCATTGAAATTGATATTCCGAATCGTACCGTCAACGCCAAGGTATCGGAGGAAGAGTTTGCAGAGCGTCGCAAGACGATGACTCCGCTTGAACCGAAGATTAAGACTGGCTGGCTGGCACGCTATGCACGGTTAGTTACTTCGGCCAATGAGGGCGCTGTGCTCAAGTAATATACAGGAACAATGAAAAGACGAGCTGGGGATACCGATCCTCAGCCCGTTTTTTTAAATCTTGTGGTATCTTTTATGGATTGTTTGCGAATGCGTCCGGATTCATCGTGAAGAATTGAATCATGTCATAGGTCAAAGTATATCCATCATTGTCAACAGGAATCTCATCGCGGGAATACCATTGAGCCATAGATAGCTCCTCGCGGTCGAGTGTGATGGTATCCGGTCCGTCCAGCTCACAGAAAAATCCGAGAGAGAGATTGCCATCCAAGCCCCATGGCTGGCTTTTGTAGTACCGAACATTTTTGACAGACAGACCGACTTCTTCTTTTACTTCTCTCATGACAGCCTCTTCGGGGGTTTCGCCGATTTCCACAAACCCGGCGAGAAGGGCAAATCCCGTATAGCTTCGCCCGGCATATTTTGACATCAAAATACAGTCTCCCTTGGTGACGCCAATGATGACAGCGGGAGAGATTTTTGGGAAATACATGCTGCCGCAGGAGGGGCAGCGAAGCATGCGAAGGGAGGCATCGTGAGTTAACGGTTGCCCACAGTGGCCGCAAAATTGTGTACTCTGATACCAGCAGTGCAGATGCCATGCAGTCAGGACGGCAAAATAAGAAACTTTAGAGACATCCGTGCGAATTTGCCGGAAATCTGAGATGGTAAGCCAGTCATATCCTTCCAATGAAGCGGTTTCAGTTTGCTTGATAAGGAGATAGTAACCGGTATCATCTATCGTGAATACAAAACGAAGGTGCTCCGGGGGAATCAGGTCATCGAGTTGTTTATACTGCGGAAGGATCAGCGCTTCTCCCAGCTCACCGCGTGCCAATATCTGATTGGAAGAAAAAATTAGTACGATGTCTGTGGGCTGGACCGAACGCGATTGGAATTGATTGGAAAAATGGTGTGGGGAAATTTCATGTACCATAACAGAGCCTCCAGATTAACGATTTACGCGGTGGTTTTGCGACACGATACCGCAGTAAGATATCCATGACAGCGGTAGATAGGAAATGATACTGCCATATATCGTTTCATGATCAGTATACTCGCTTTTTTCCAGTTCAGCAAGAACAAAGATACTCTAAGGTCAAGTCGAAAAGATCACGGCTGAAACCGGTGACATCAAATGCGTGCCATGCAATCGCTTTGTGGTGTTGGGGGGAGAACAGAAGCATTTGACCGTTCATTCCTCGCTTTCCATAGATGTCGGTGTTGGAAAGCGGCATCCATTCATAGTGGGACTGGACTGCATGCGAGACAAATTCCGAGGAGAGAAGCTGTCGTCCCTTCCAACTGCCGTGGTTTTCATACAGAAATCCCAGCTTTACCATGTCTTCTGTGCGGATGTACAGACCGGTTGCTCCGATGCTGTACCCGTTGGGGCATGTACTCCACGCTGCCTCCTGAAATTGCAGTGGCTGAAAGAGGTGATGCATTAGAAAGCGATCCAGTCTCTCCCCGGTTTTTTTCGTGACAACGCGGCTGAGAAGGTAATAAGCGGCATCGGAATACTGTCGATGACTTCCGGGAGTAAACGGGAGATGACGAGATAAGACAATCTGTAGAAAATCAGAGGAAGGATACGCAGTGATATCTTCCGTGTCAATATCGAGAAAGCCTGCATCAATTCCCCAACGATGACGAATCACATGGTCGATGGTGACGGAATCCCAATGGGAATCATAGGAGTGGGGAAATTCGTTGGGAAACAATTCAATAATACGCTCATCCCAGTGGAGCAGACCACGGTCATGCAACAGCCCTAACGCTGTGACGGTGAAGATTTTGGCAATAGAATAGCAGTTACAGCATGCAGAAGTGCGAACCGGATGAATGGTGGTACTATGACCGTCGCAATCTATCATGGAATATCCATATAAATTCCAGCCATGGCTTTGGGCGGTGTCGGCGACATGGTGCAAAAAATGATCCATAAAAAACCTCCATGATATGATGATAGTGATATTATACCGAAATTTCACACAGGAGAAAAGATTCAGCCAGGTCACAATTTGTTTTTTATTTTTTCACGAAATGGTTTCGATTTTGACGAATTGCGTTCACAATAAAATAGTATGATTAGAGACATCAAAGGGGCGATTATAAATGATATGTCCTCTTTGAACATTGTTTCATATTTGTTTCATTTCTTTCCTTTCTTATTTTTGAAAAAGCGAACGCACATTGGGCGTTCGCTTTTTCATTGAGTAGAACAAAAAAATGTGATATAGTGAGACATAATGGGGAGGATATATATGGTGAAGCGAAATGTTCAGACAGAGCGGGGAAATGCGGTGTATTGGATTTCAAAGCCGGATGTGCCAGCCGATGGGATTCGCGGCCGCACACTCCGTTTTCTTATACGTACGCGGCAGAGGGTCTCAAGCAAATTATGGAGAAACATCGTCTTGAGAGCGCGATTATGATCGGTCAATTAATGGGAGGATACATAATACAATTTCCAAACGCTGAACACAATGCAACGGTTGCTACCCCACAGGCGATTCGTTTTGCCACTCAAGCGTTCTTCGATCAGCGCCATGGAGGTGATATAGCCATGGTTATCATCTGTTTTGCGGTGGAAAAAAGTTCTTCCTTTTGCCGACCAGGAATGGTATAATGAAAAACGCATAGAGCAATTTCAATTGAGGGAGGACAAAATGAAACGGGATAAGACCATAGGTGCAAGAATATGCTGTGGCATTTTGCTTGGAACCATGCTGATCAGTCCGCTGGCATATGCAGCAGATGATGCAGAAGAAGACAATCTGGTGGTCATCGCGGAGGAAGAAACCCTGCCGTCTGATTCGTCCGAGGAAACCGAAAATAGCACGCCCGAGGGGGAAGGATCTGACCCGATCAAGCCGGAAGAACCGGAGCAGGAAACGGTTGCGGTGGAATCGATTCAGGTCGATACATCTCAAATCATGTCGGTTGGAAAAACAAAACAGATTTCCGCAGCTGTTTTTCCAGAGAACGCGACCAATCCGGAACTTACTTATTCTTCGTCAAATAAGAAAATAGTATCTGTTTCGGTAGGCGGTGAGCTTACTGCAAAAGCAATCGGTACGGCGACGGTTACCATTCGTGCAACAGATGGTTCTGGCATCACAGCTAAGGTAACGGTGAAAGTTCGCCTGAAAAAACCGGAAAACGTCTATGCAACGTGCTCTTCTTCCGGAAATGCTTATCTGCATGTACATTGGAAAAAGGTATCTGGTGCACAAAAATACTACGTGCAGAGAAAAATAAAAAACGGTTCTTGGGAACGAATTGCTACGGTAAAGGATACAAAATACACGGATCGAGACACTTTGGGCGGCAAGACCCATTCCTATCGAATCGTTGCTGTCCCATCAAAGAAAACATATCGCAGTGCTGCGAGCCAGGAGTATACAACAACGATTCCGGTCCGGCCGTATGGTGTTAAAATTTCCAGTGTGACCAATGCCGGAATTGAAGTTTATTGGAAAAAACCGGAAAACTCAGTGGGATATCAGGTATACCGCGCTTATTCCAAAAAAGGAACGTATAAGAGAATTGCCACAATACATGATTCTACACAGGGAACCTACATGGATCCTGATTTTGATCACAGTAAGAATTCGGTTTATTATAAGGTTCGCAGTTACGAGTATGATAACCGTGGAAAACGGATTTATAGTAAATTTTCTAAGGTGCTGAAGGCAGAATATCGCTCTGCGCTGCAACTGGAGCAAAGTAAGATATTCCTCCGATCTGGTTCTTCACGCCGGCTTGAGGTATATTACGGTTGGGGCAATGCTTCCAGTCTGAAGTGGTCAAGCAGCGACAAAAATATAGCGACTGTGAGTTCGAAAGGAAAAATTACCGGTGTTTCTGCTGGCATCTGTAAGGTTTATTGTTATTCCAAAAAGCTCAATGTAACAAAGTCGTGCCTTGTCACCGTAGACCGTGCGCCGATGTCTGCATTGACGGAAATCACCTCGCTCTATCATCAAAACTACGATGGGGTTTGGAACAATCCAAACGATGCGGATGATGGAGATGCACTGATTATGATGGTCGGTGATATGATGTGCACTGGTGCGCAGCAGTCAAAACAGGGATACAAAACGGGGAATTATAATTTTAATGAAAGCTATGACGAAGTAAAAAAGCTGATTTCCAGTGCGGATTTTGCTGTAGGAAATTTGGAAACGACCCTGTCTTCCACCTGGCCGTATATGCATGAAGAGGCTTATATCAACAATAAACCCAATTGTAATGCGCCAAGCCGATACCTGGATGCGGTAAAGCATGCCGGATTTGACGGCGTTGTCATGGCGAACAACCATAACGCGGATGCTGGCCTTCAGGGTATTCGAGAGACCATTGAACAGGTAGAGCGCTATCAATTGGCTCGAACTGGACTGTTCAATGGCGCTAAGGATTCCCGCTACTTTATCGTCGATGTCAATGGGATACGCATAGGCTATCTCTCTTATGTGTCGGAAGTGACAGGGTATAATGGCAAGGATGACGGTTGGTCGGAATCGACGAAGGAAACATATCTAAACTATTATACCGAAGAGAAAGCAAAGACCGACCTGCGTGCGCTGCGGAGAGCCGGAGCGGAATACGTCATTGTATATATGCACTGGGGCATAAAAAATGCAAGTGCTATCAAACCAAGCCAGAAAGAAGCGGCGCAGGAGCTTGCCGATATGGGTGTCGATTATATTGTTGGCTCTCATTGCCATCTTCTGCAGGAATATGTTACGATTACCGCGGCGGATGGCAGAGAGGTTCCGTGCTTTTATTCGCTGGGAGATTTCCAATCCAGTATTGACCAGATCACGGGAAACCGCGATTGTGCTATTCTTCGAATTCGTCTCAAACGGACAAGGGATGGGGATATTGTGTTACAGGATAATCAGTATATTGCCTGCCATACGTATACGAAGAAAAATGGAAAATATTATGTTACGATTCCGTTGGAGCCAAGTTTGAATGGCGGTCAAACGTTAAACAATTATACCAATGCACATAAAAGAATTGTCAATGCCATTGGCGATGGAATCGAAGAATACATCGGATAAGCATTGCAGGGAAATTACAACGGGCAGCCAGATGAAGAGTGGCTGCCCGTTTTGTGCTATCGAATTGAACGAGAGAGGTTGTATATGATATTAGAAACCAAACGATTGATTCTGCGTCCATGGAAAGAAAGTGATGCAGAAGACTTATACCGGTATGCAAAAGATCCTGCCGTTGGACCGATAGCGGGATGGCCTCCTCATAGCAGCGTAGAGAACAGCAGGGAGATCATATGTGATATTTTGTCTGCACCCAACACCTTTGCGGTGGAGCTAAGATCGACAGGAGAAGTGGTTGGAAGTATCGGACTTTTGACACAAAAGGAGACTGATTTTGAGGACAATGCTCGCGATGTTGAGATTGGGTATTGGCTGGGCGTCCCATATTGGGGAAAGGGACTGATTCCGGAAGCGGTTCGTGAAATTCAACGGTATTGTTTTGAAGAATGTGGGTATCATACGATTTGGTGTGTATGCTATGAGGGAAATGAGAGGTCAAAACGAGTACAGGAAAAATGTGGATTTCAATACCACCATACAGAGCGAGACAAACCATGTATATGGATGAATGATATCCGGACAGAAGAATTTCGCTGCCTGACGAAAAAACAGTGGAATTGTATCAGGGCAGCGCAGGAATGACAACAAGGGGAGAAGTATCTTTTTATCTGGATTACACCAGAGAGTGATTTTGCACTAATAGATGTTTGTAGGTGAGATTGATGAGAAATGCTCCGAGGGGAGCAGTGATCATAATAGCTAAAACTGCCACGGTCAGTATGACATGACCGCAGGGCAGCCCCATGGAAAGCGGAATAGCACCGATGGCAGCCTGGACAGTGGCTTTCGGGCAGTACGCGATCATGCAGAACAAGCGTTCTTTGAGAGTGAGATCTGTGTGCAGAAGGCAGAGACCGACACCGCCTATGCGGAACATCAGGGCACCGAGGAGCAGAGTAATGGGGACTATGCCTGCTGCGATAACGTAGGATGGATCTACCGTTGCTCCGACCAGTACGAACAGCATGATTTCTGCACCAACCCAGAGGTCATTAAAGTTGCAGGAAAGACGGTGAGCGAGGGATGGACACTGTTTGAGCAGTGCAGCCGACAGGCTCATAATGGAGAGGAGTGCGGAAAATGGAACAACCGACTTCAAAGAATCCTCTACAGCGAGGAGAACAAAAGAGACACTGAGAAGGATTAATACTTGGACAGCATTGCGGATTTGGATGCGCTGGAAAAAATGACTGAGGAATGTGCCCAGTAAGAAACCAACTAAAATTCCGGTCAGAATGGAGACAGGAATTTGCAACAATGAGAGTGGAGAGATTGTCTCTCCTTGAAGCAGACCGAGGGAGACAGTGAAGAGTACGATGACAAAGATGTCGTCTACGGAAGCGCCCGCGAGGAGTAACTGTGGAATGCTTTTGTTTGTTCCGTATTCATGTTTCATCAGATGAAGCATGTTCGGTACGATGACGGCGGGGGAGACAGCCGCGATAACGGTTCCCATGACAGCGGCTTCCATTGTGGATAGCCCAAGAAAGCGAGGAGCTAGTATGATCATTCCGGCAATTTCGCAGCACGCAGGGACGAAACACAAGAGGACGGCAGGGCGCCCCACCGTTTTCAAATCGTTGAAATCCAAAGCGAGGCCGGCGCGGGTCAGAATGATGACCAATGCAAGCTCACGCAACTCTGCGGAAATGGATAATAGTGACTCGTCCAACACATTGAGACAATACGGTCCCAGAATAATACCGGTAAAAAGCATGCCGAGAAGCCCGGGAAGATGGATTTTCTGGAACACTTTGGATAACATAAGACCCAGAAGAAATAAAAACGCAAAACTGGTGAGCATAGTATAACCTCCAATATCAATGAAAAAAAGCCGATTCCCACTGTGTTTACATGGAGAACCTAGAACAGGAAAACTCGATGTAAAACAGAAGTCATCAGCTTATGATTTCAGCAGTTTCGGCAGAGCCGGGGGAGAACTTCATTCCCAGAGCGGATTATACCACGGAAGAAGAGAGCTTGTCAATGAGTCGGTTCCGTCGTTTCTTTGTGATAAAATACTTGCTCGAGAATCAGCCCGTGAGCCGGCATAGTAATGCCGGCATCTTGGCGGTTGCAGGAGTCAAAAACCGTGAAAATGCTCTCTGAAGTGCGGGAGCCCTCTCCGATTTCTACCAGAGTGCCGGTCAGAATGCGTACCATATTATACAGAAAACCGGTACCTTGGTAGACAATCTGAAGTTCAGAATTTGTGCGAAGGATGTCGATGGAAGATATGGTGCGAACAGTAGATTTTTTAAAGCGATTGTTGACCGAAGAGAATCCGCGAAAATCATGTTTACCACATAAGAGGGTAGCAGCATCCTGCATTACCTGGATATTTAGTGCATGCGGCCAGGAGCAGACGTAGCGGCGGCGAAATACATCCACAATACCGGAGTCATTGATGCAATAACGATACTGTTTGCCTGTTGCATTCAGGCGGGCATGAAAGCGGTCCGGCATTTCTGAACAGGAAAGCACAGCAATGTCGTCGGGGAGATATTGATTCAGATAACTGCGAATTTCTCCAGACGTAAGCGGGGTATCAAGGCGTGTACTGGCGACTTGCCCACTGGCATGCACACCGGCATCGGTTCGTCCTGCTCCATGAATCTCGACGGCATGGCCGGCCATGCGGGAGAGAACTTGCTCCAGCTTTTCCTGGATGGTGTGTGACGTATTTCCCTGACGCTGCCAACCGCGATAGCGGGAGCCATCATATGCGAGAGTGAACTGATAGGTTTTCATAATACCCTCCCCGATTATTCTGATCATAGTATACCATGGTTTGTTTTCTTCGCCAAGTAGAGGATAGATGGTGTGTTTTGGATTTGGGAGAAGAAAAGATTTCAAATACTTCAGTATGATAGCACTGTACAGTTTTTGACGAAAGGAGAAAAATTGATAAAAATAGCAAAAATGTTGGTTATACTCCGTGCATGGTAGCTAATAATAATAAATGTGGATGAGCAGACGAATTTTTTGCACAATTTACTTGCAAAAATAACGGTTGGATGGTAATATAAGATTATAAAAATTCAGGGGATTTACCTTCAAGACAATGGCGTCGCTTTCCTGCTGTTCTTTTGATGTGTAAGTCCTTTATTTTTTGAAGGGAGTTTATTCACAATGGAAACAATCAACACTGTTGTAAGTGCTGTGGATTCTTTTGTGTGGGGACCGGTGATGCTGGTTCTTCTGGTTGGTACAGGCATTTTTTTGACGATCCGTACCGGCTTTCGCACATGGACGAATCTGCCGTACGCTTTGAAGTCAGTTCTGAGCAAGGAAGCACGTACGAAAGATCGTGGCACCGGTGACATTTCTCCGTTTGCTGCACTGATGACTGCGTTGGCCGCAACGATTGGCACAGGTAATATTGTCGGTGTTGCAACGGCATTGGTGAGTGGTGGCCCTGGTGCATTGATTTGGATGGAAATCTCTGCGATTTTTGGCCTGACCAGCAAGTTTTCAGAGTGTATGCTGGCGATCAAATACCGCACGGTGAATGATCAAGGCGAGATGCTTGGCGGTCCGATGACCACCATGAAAAGAGGGCTGAAAAATAAAACCCTGGGTGCTGTGCTGGCGATGTTGTTTGCTATTTTTGCGGTTATCGCGTCATTCGGTATCGGAAACATGACGCAGGCGAATTCTATTTCTACTGCATTGGAGAGTACATTCCAAGTACCTACTTATGTTACTGGCATTGTTATTACAGTCCTTGTTTTATTTATTCTTCTGGGTGGCATTACCCGCCTGTCTAAGGTTTCTTCGGTTATCGTTCCTGTAATGGCACTGTTTTATCTGATATTTGGCATTATCGTTATTCTTGGAAATATTACTGCTGTTCCGGCTGCGATCGTTACCATGGTAAAATGTGCATTCAGCCCGACGGCAGTCGCAGGCGGTGTCAACGGCACGATTGTGGCAAGTATGATGCAGGCGATGCGATTTGGTGTTGCGCGCGGTGTATTTTCCAATGAGGCGGGCATGGGCTCCGCTGCGATTACCGCAGCTGCGGCGACTACGGATGATCCGGTGCGCCAGGGCTATATCAATATGACTGGTACCTTCTTTGATACCATTGTCATTTGTACCGTAACGGGTTTGGCGATCTGTTCTTCCGGCGTATTGGGTATGACGGACGCTTCCGGCAATCTGATTGTAGGCTCTGCGCTGACCATTGAGGCATTCAAGACGGTTCTCGGTAATTTCGGTGGTTACATGGTGACCATTGGTATTGCATTGTTTGCCTTTTCCACCATTTTGGGATGGGAATATCACGGTGAGAAAGCACTGGAGTATATTGTGAAAAAGCCGGCTATCTGTATGGCATACCGTATTTTCTTTGCGGTAATTGCGTTCTTTGGTGCGACGATGTCGTTGGATCTTGTGTGGAATCTCTCTGATATTGCGAATGCATTGATGGCAGTTCCGAATCTGATCTGTCTGTTGCTCCTCTCTGGAACGATTGCAAGTGAAGTGAAACGATTCCAGCCTACGATTGATGCTGAGAAAAAAGAAAAGGCGATGAAATAAAAACGAGTACATCTGATTGGGAAAGCGACAAAAGACTCCTCTCTGTTTCCATGGAGAGGAGTTTTTGGCGGTGTATACTGCGATAGATAATGAAGTGTAATAGTGGGAAGGAAGAAGGAGAGTACAAGTATGCTGCGTTTACTTGCATGTGATATTGATGGAACATTGATGCCATATGGAGAACGGAAATTGGATCCGGCAATTTTTCCTGTGATTGAACGACTGATCAACTGTGGGATAGAATTTGTCACCTGCAGCGGTCGTCAGTATGCCAATCAACGAAGACTTTTTGCCCCAATCGCTGATAAAATTGGATATATCTGTGAGAATGGAAGTCTCAGTATGAAAGATGGTCTTGTCGTTGGCTGCGATACACTGGAGAGATCCAAGGTGCTTGCGTTGATTGCTCTGGTTCAATCGCAACCAAATTGTGAGGTGCTCTTGTCGACGCAGAAATGCTGCTATGTACAGACAGAATCCCAAGAATATGTGAATTATGTGCGTGATTTTGTCGGAAATGATGTCGAGGTAGTGTCCGACCTGACTGCTCTGGAGGAAGAGTGTATTAAGCTGTCTGCGTACTGTAAAGATGGTACGGTGAAACAGACGATCGAGCGGCTTCGTCGATATTCTGAGCCATATGTGACACCGGTTTCCGGTGGAAATCAGTGGATTGATTTCCTCAAAGAGGACTCGAACAAAGGAATTGCACTGAAAGAGTATTGCAAGCAGAGAGGGGTTCCTCTGTCTGATTGCGTTGCAATTGGAGATAATCAGAATGACCTTTCGCTGATCGGATGTGCCGGAGAGGTATGGGCCATGCGCACGGGACATCCGGATTTGATTGCGCAGGCAGACCGCGTGATCGACAGTGTATCAGAAGAGCTGATTCGCTTGACGGAAGAACGGCGTTGAAGGCAGTGGGGAAAAAGAAAGCATCTGCGTTATAGAGCAGATGCTTTCTTTTTGTATGTGTGATAAGAAAAAGCAAAAAAAGAGCCAAATCCATACAGATTTAGCTCGGAAAATAGACAAGAATAACATACTTTAGGATTATTAAAAAGGGAGTTACTCTGTCCTTTTGCCTGAGAGATTCGCACAAGTTGTGCGTTGCACCTTCGGCACTCATCATACGGTCTATAGAATGATTGAGATTCTCCAGAGCTCCATCCATTCACAGTCATGATCTGATGCTGTCAGAAACCTGAGAGTGTTATTCCTTCGGTGGGCACAGGGTATGCCGCTTTTCTGTGAATATCATCTGGCTACTTTTATTATAGTGGAGAAGGAGAGGAAAGTCAATCATTTTGTCCAGCTTCTTAAGCAGCGCAGCGTTCTATTGCTGGCTGGTTGACTTCTGTGCAAATACGGCGGCAATGGCTTGGGCCACGTTTCGAACCGGAATGATTTGAAAATTTTCTGGTACTTTGATATGTCCTAAATCTTGCATCGGCATAACGCAGAGGGTAAATCCAAGCCGAACAGCCTCTTGTATTCGTTGCTCTGCAGCGGAGACTGCACGCAACTCTCCGGTCAAACCGATTTCTCCAAAAGCTACTAGTCCTTCTGGCAGAGACTGATCCCGATAGCTTGAGGCCAAAGCCAGAGCAATAGGGAGGTCGATCGCAGGTTCATCCAATCGCATTCCACCGATGACATTCAGATAAGCATCGCTGCCTGATAAATAAAGACCGACACGTTTTTCCAGAATGGCCATTACAATGATCATACGATTATAATCAATACCATTGGACGTGCGACGCGGTGTGCCAAAGGAGGTCTTGGTCACCAGGGCCTGAACTTCTGCAAGGATCGGACGACTGCCTTCTACAGTACAGGCAATACAGTTTCCCGGAGCGTCCGGCAAATGCCCGGAGAGCATCGCTGCAGAAGGATTGCGCACTTCGCGGAGTCCATGGTCCGTCATCTCGAATACTCCAATTTCATTGGTTGAACCAAAGCGATTCTTTGCAGCCCGCAGACAGCGGAAGGAAATCTGACGTTCTCCTTCAAAATACAATACGCAGTCAACCATATGCTCGAGAATTTTCGGTCCTGCCAGAGTCCCTTCTTTGGTGACATGACCTACAATAAAAATCGTGACATTGCGACGTTTTGCGTACTGCATCAACATCATTGCACACTCTTTAATCTGCGTTGCATTTCCGGGCGCACTGTTCAGATCAG
>CAYLXH010000050.1:0-14209 GCA_964387535.1 uncultured Butyricicoccus sp.
CTTGGACTGCTCGTTGATATCCTTTGCGTGAATCATCCTATCTGTACCTCCTCCATCGAGCGGGTCAATACGGTCATGTTGCCCTCGACAACCTGCGGCTTGGTGGCAAACTTGTGTCGGAACGAGGCCTCCATGTCCATGGTGAACTTATCCGGGTCCACAACGCCGGAGACCTTGACGGTGGCAGCCAGCATCGGAGTGTTCGGGAAATTGCTGCCGAGGATTTCCTCGGAAATCGAGCGGGCATCAATCGTGGCGACGCGGCCGGTATAGCCGCCCAGCTCCGGACGAATTTCATCCGGGGTTTTTGGCGTGTTGATGATGATTGCACCGTCCGGATTCAGACCATGTGTGACATCGACGGACTCCAGTAAGGTTTCATCGACGACGACGACAAAGTCCGGATCATAGATGTTGGAGTGAACCGTGCAGCGATCTTCGCTGATCCGGTTATATGCAGTGATGGGGGCGCCCATGCGTTCAGGACCGTATTCCGGAAAGCCCTGGACGTATTTGCCGGAGCTGAACGCAGCGTCGGCGAGCAGCAGGCAGGCGGTTTTGGCACCCTGGCCGCCGCGGCCATGCCAGCGGATTTCAACAGTGTTATTCATTGGGAATGTCCTCCTCTATTGTGTGAATCCAGCAGAATTTTGTTTCAATGCGATAGGTCAAACTCTGTTTTTGGGAAACAAAAAAGCTCCCGCCCCGTAAAAGGACGAAAGCAAAGCAATCGTTTCACCACCTGTTACAGCATACCAACATACGCGTTCCCTGTAACGGGGGAAAACCGGCATCACCTACTTGGTTCGGCTTGCGACTCCGGAGTGATGTTCCACACAGGCTACTGGTACCGGGCTCACACTGGTTCCCGATTCGCTGAGACGTTCGCAGAGTGTGTACTGTCTCCATCGTTGTCTTTTTTCTATCTGAATTGGTTTAAGTATAAAATAGAATGAAAACAGATGCAACTGTCAATTTCGACAAAAAAAAGAAGGAATCATTCGGGTGAATGGGTGATATGCGGAATTCTGCGTAGATTTTCAATAAAAACTTGTTAAAAAACTGTAATTGCGGTATTTTTTTCATATAAGGTCTGTTACAATAAAGCCATGGAAACTCGCCGAGGGCGAAATGGAGGAATTCCAACAGTGAAAAAGAATCGATGGAATTATCTAAAACAATATATCGGATGGGGTGCGACAATTGTAGCGGTCGGTGCGATTGTGCTGATGGTGTTTTTCTGCTTTTATAAGTTTGCAGCGCTGAAAGCTGCTTTGGGTCAACTCATTCAGATCCTGATGCCAGTGATCTATGGCATGATTATTGCGTATCTTCTGTCTCCGATTTACGGCTGGCTGACGGAAAAGCTGGTCAATATATTTGAACATCAGTTGAAGTGGTATGGAGGCCGGAGAATCTTTGTGGCAAAGGCGATTGCCATGACGCTGACATTTGCATTTATGATTGCGATCGTGGCAGGGCTGCTGGCACTGCTGCTTCCGCGACTTGTGACCAGCGTGATGAGTATTGTCACAACGTTCCCGACAACGATGAACACCATGTCGCAGTCCATGCAGTCGTTTTTCAGTTCTCTGTTCGGCGGCAATCCTCAGATGGAAGAGAATGCCATGAAGCTGTACGTACAGGCGATTACCTATGTGGAAAACTGGGTGCAGAACGACCTGCTGCCGCAGGTAGAGAGTATGTTCTCCTACTTTACGGATGTGGTTTTGAACACGATCCGCTTTTTGAAAAATTTGCTGATCGGTATCGTCGTTGCCGTTTACCTGCTGGCGAACAAGAGAAAATTCATCAGCCAGGGGAAAAAAGTGTTGTATGCGATCTTCGGAGTTCGTGCCGGCAATTTTATTATGGATAATGCCCGTTTCGCCAACAGCGCATTCGGCGGTTTCCTGGGAGGAAAGATCGTGGACTCGGCGATTATTGGCCTTATCAGCGGTATTGTACTGTCCATCATGAACATGCCGTATTCTCTGATTCTGGCAGTGGTTATCGGTGTGACCAATATTATTCCGTTCTTCGGACCGTTCATCGGCGCGGTGCCGTGTGCGATTCTGATTTTTATTGTCAATCCGCTGAAGGCCCTGTACTTTATTATTTTCATTGTCGTCCTCCAGCAGTTTGACGGCAATATTCTCGGCCCCAAAATTCTGGGTGAAACTACGGGCGTGTCCAGTTTTTGGGTACTGTTTTCTATTATTTTCTTTGGCGGATTGTTCGGGTTTGTCGGTATGATCATCGGCGTTCCGCTGTTTGCCCTGTTGGAGCACATCCTGACGGAATTGGTCAATCTGTCTCTGGAGCGCAAAAATCTTCCGAAAGATTCCCGCGATTACATTGCACTGGATCATATCGATGAGGAGACCGGGCTGCCGATTCAGGAGACGGAGCGTCTGCGGATTCGCAAGAACAGTCCGGCAGAAAAAACAGAGCCCGAACCGCCGGGAGATTCCACACCACCGGAACGATAACACCATGGATCACAATGACGGTATGAGACGCACTGCGACAACGTGGTGCGTCTGTTTTTTTCGGGAGAATGATTCGTTGGAGACAAAGTTTTTGTACGGAGATGATTGCGTTTGCAGGCGCTCTTTGCTATAATGCAATATGTATTATTATCTTCAAAAGGAGGGGATCGCAGCATGGATAAAAAGCTGGCCAAGCTTCTGGAGCCGGGGTTTGGATTGTATTTTCTGGTGTTCTTGCTTTTTGCCTGCATCAGCGTGTTCTTTTCCGTGTATGAAGCGGTGATTGAGCTGGTTATTTGCGGTATCCTGTTTCTGTCTTACAATTATTCGCAGCAGAAGCGAAAGAAGCAGACCGTACAGTATCTCGAGAGCCTTTCCAATATGAATGCGGATTTCGCCGCGTCAAACTCCATTACCAACATCCCGATGCCGATTATCGTTGCTATGGCGAGCACCGGCCAGATTGTATGGTGCAATGACGCATTTGACGAGGTGTGCGGGCTGACAGATGGATTGTTTGAGCAGTCGCTGGGCGATCTGATTCCGGGCTTTGACAGCGCGTGGCTGCTGGAGGGGCGGACGGAGTATCCGTCTGAGGTCCGGGTAGAGGGGCGGTACTATCGCATCTTCGGAAACCTGTTCCGCGCAAAGGAGTTCCACAGCGAGGGAAGCGCACTGATGACGCTGTACTGGCTGGACTGTACCAGCGAGGTGCAGACCCGTCTGGAGTACGACGCGAGCCGGATGGTGGTCGCGCTGATCTCGATTGATAATTACGAGGAACTGGTCAAGAATGCCAGTGACTCGGAGAAAGCGAACCTGCTTGCCGTGATTGATGACCGCATTGGCAAGTGGACCAAGGATATTCAGGGAATTTTGCGCAAATTTGACCGAGATCGGTATATCTTCCTCCTGGAGGAGCGCAATCTGGAAACACTGGTCGAGGAGAAGTTCTCTGTTTTGGAGCATGTGCGCACCATCGAGTCGCGCGCTGGCATCAATGCGACGCTGTCGATTGGAATTGGCCGAGACGGACAGACGCTCAAGGAAAAATATGATTTTGCCAGCCTTGCACTGGATATGGCGCTGTCCCGCGGCGGTGACCAGGCGGTTATCAAGAACCGGTATGCGTTTGAGTACTTTGGCGGTGTTTCCAAGGAAGTAGAAAAGCGAACCAAGGTAAAATCCCGCGTGATGGCAAATGCGCTGGGACAGATGATGCGCGATTCGTCAACTGTGTTTGTCATGGGCCACGGAAATTCCGACATGGACTCGGTGGGCGCAGCGGTCGGTGTGGTTTGTGCGGCAAAGAGCCGCGGCAAGAACGTATACATTGTGCTTCGGCGCGAGCGCACGCTGGCGCAGCCGCTGCTGGAGCGTTTGTATGAGGACAAGGAATACAATTCGCTGATTATTGAGCCGGAGATGGCGGTGAACCTGGTGGACAGCAACAGTCTGATTGTTGTAGTGGATACCAACCGGCCGGACTTCGTGGAGGAGCCGAGCTTCCTGCCGCGTTTTCGACGGGTTGCGGTCATTGACCATCACCGCCGTGCGTCCTCGTATATTGAAAACTGTTCGGTGAATATGCATGAGCCGTCGGCTTCCTCCGCCAGTGAGCTGGTGTGTGAGCTGCTGCAGTATATGGTGCCGAATCAGACGATCAGCCGACTGGAGGCGGAGAGCCTTCTGGCGGGTATTTATCTGGACACCAAGGGATTCTCGATTAAAGCGGGAGTCCGCACATTTGAAGCGGCGGCCTATCTTAAACGCGCCGGCGCGGATATGACAGCGGTGAAACGTATGTTTCAGAATTCCTTTGATGAATATATGCAGCGGGAACGCGTAATTTCGTGCGCCCGCTCCTGCGCCGGCGGAATGGTCGTCGCACTGGCGGAGTTTACCACGACGCGCGCAGTTGCCGCGCAGGCTGCGGATGAACTGCTGAACATTATTGGTGTCAGTGGGAGCATTGTCGCCTTTCCGGACGGTGAGGACGTTTTGGTGTCTGCCCGCTCCATGGGGGAGATCAACGTCCAGGTGATTGCAGAAATGCTCGGGGGCGGCGGAAGCCTGACCGCGGCCGGTGCACAGCTCAAAAATACAACGGTTGAGCAGGCAGGAGAACAGATTAAACAGGCAATCCAGAACTATCTGGAACAAAACTCTCAGGAGGAGAATGAATCATGAAAGTAATTTTACAGCAGGATGTCAAAGGTCAGGGAAAAAAGGGCCAGATGGTCGAAGTATCCGAGGGATATGGCCGTAACTACTTGCTGCCGCGCAAGCTGGCAGTTGCCGCAAACGCGGATAATATCAATCAGATGAAGCAGGCGGAGGCGTCCCGCGCGCATCACGCTGCGGTAGAGAAGGCAGCGGCTGAGGAAAATGCCAAGAAGATGGAGGACATTACGGTTCATCTGACTGCCAAAGGCGGCACGAGCGGACGGATTTTCGGCTCGGTTACCACAAAGGAAATTTGCGCACAGCTCAAGAAGGAGCACGGAATCGACATCCCGAAGCAGAAGCTGGTGCTCAAGGAGAGCATCAAGACTTTTGGAAGCTATCAGATTAAGGTGAAGCTGTATCCGGAGGTCACCGGAACGCTGAAGGTTCAGGTGACGGAAGCGGAGTAATCCAGAGCTGAGACACAAGACAGAGAGGATCCAGTTGGGCAGCTTGCCGGAAACGGCAGGCTGCTCGTATGAAACGGTGCGGCAGAAAGGAGAACGCATATGCCATTGGATGAACTGCTGGCGCGTCAGATGCCGCAGGCGACGGAGGCGGAACAGGCGGTCATCGGCTCTATGCTGATTGATCCGTCGTGTGTTCCGAGTATGATTGAGCTGCTCCGTCCGGAGGATTTTTACGCAGAGGAAAACCGCCGCATTTTTGAGACGATTTTTTCCATGTTTACCAATGGACAGCGCATTGACGCGGTGACCGTACTCAATGAGCTCAAGCTGGCCGGCATCTACGATGAGGCCGGCGGAAGGGCGTATCTGGCACAGCTGATGGAGGTCACGCCAACGGCGGCCGGCGTGCGGGAATACGCGCAGATTATCCGGGACAAGAGCATGCTGCGCGAGATTGCAGCGGCGGCATCGGACATCGAGACAATGGCCTATGAGGGTGCCGGCGAGGCGGGAGATATTGCGGAAGCGGCGGAGCAGAAGATCTATGCGGTTCGCCACGGACGCGAAGTGCGTGGACTGAGCCATATCAAGAGCGTGATCATGGATGTCTATGCGCGGCTGGATGAGCTGTCCCGCAGTGACAGCAGCCTGCCTGGTCTTCCGACCGGCTTTCCGGAGCTGGACCGCCAGCTGACCGGCCTGAACAAGTCGGACTTGATTTTAATCGCAGCGCGTCCTGGTATGGGTAAGACCGCGTTTGCACTGAATCTGGCGCTGAATGCCGCCAAAAAGAGCGGAAAGGATGTCGTACTGTTCCAGCTTGAGATGAGCAAGGATCAGCTGGCGTCCCGACTGCTGTCGCAGGAAGCGCTGATTGATTCCCAAAAGCTCAAGACCGGCGAGCTGGATCAGGACGATTGGGTGAAGATTGCCCGCGCCTCCAACCAGCTGGCCAAAACACACATTTATGTGGACGACAATCCGGCGATTACGGTGGCAGAGATCAAGGCGAAATGCCGCCGGTTGGGCGACAACCTGGGGCTCATTGTCATCGACTATTTACAGCTGATGCAGTCCGGGCGCCGCACGGAAAACCGTGTCAACGAAATCGCGGAGATTTCCCGCAGTATGAAAATCATGGCCAAAGAGCTGGATGTGCCGGTGATCTGTCTGTCACAGCTGTCGCGTGCAGTGGAAAAGCGGGAGGATAAGCACCCGCTGCTGTCAGATCTGCGCGAATCCGGTGCGATTGAACAGGATGCGGACATTGTTCTGTTTATCTATCGGGATGACTATTATGATGATGAGAGTGAGGATAAAAATGTTGCGGAAATTCTCATCGCCAAAAATCGTCACGGCTCTACCGGATCGCTGAAGCTGCAGTGGATCGGCCAGTACACGACGTTTTCCAATCCGGACCGCATTCATAACGGATGAAGCAGACGGTCTGGACTACGATACAGGAATTTCAAATGATTCGGCCGGGAGAGCGCGTGCTGTGCGCGCTGTCGGGGGGAGCGGATTCGGTGAGTTTGCTTCTCTGCCTGAAGGAGTTGGGTATCCCGGTGTGTGCGTGTCATTTGAATCACTGTCTGCGCGGTGCGCAGGCGGACGCGGATGAGGCGTTTTGCCGGGCGCTGTGTGAGCGGGAGGGGATCCCGTTTCGCGCGGAGCGACGGGATGCGGCTGCCGCCGCACGGCAAAGCGGTCAGTCGGTGGAGACCGCGGCGCGAGAGCTGCGCTACCGTTTTTTTGCGGAGTGTGCGGCGGAGATGTCCGCGGATAAAATTGCCACGGCGCACACGGCGGATGACAATCTGGAAACAATATTGTTCCGTTTGATTCGGGGAACTGGAACGGCTGGTCTGGCTGGAATCCCGCCGGTACGCGGGAAGATTGTCCGCCCGCTGTTCCGGGTGGAGCGGTGCGAGGTAGAGCGCTATCTCACGGCGCGGGGACAGTGCTGGTGCACCGATGCGACCAATGAGGAGGATGGCTGCACGCGCAACCGCATCCGGCATCAGGTGATTCCGGCACTGCGGACGATTGCACCCGATGCGGCCCGACATGCAACGGAGGCAGCGATTCTGCTGCGGCAGGACGAGGAAGCGCTCTGTCTGTTGGCGGAGCAAAGTCCGGACCGTGCGGCGCTGCGCTGGCTGAAGGAGCAGCCGGAGGGCGTGCGATCGCGTGCGATCCGTGCGGTGCTGCGTGGGGCAGGCGTACCGGAGGGAGAGACCGGAACGGTGCATATCCGCGCGGTGAAAGCGCTGTGTGAGGGGCGCGGACACAGTGTCAGTCTTCCGGGTGGTTTCCGAGCGCAGCGGCGAGATGGACATCTTGTGGTATGCGCTGTGCCACAGCGTGCGGCGCCGGTGGAGCTGGTGCCGGAGAAGCCGACGGTATTTGGCGAGTATACGGTATATCTCACAAAAAATTCCGAAACGATTCGTGATTTCTGCCACACGATTGCAGTCTCGTGTGCTATAATAGCAATGTCTCCGTTGACCTTGCGCAGCTGGGACAGCGGGGATCGCATGGTTCTTCCGGGTGCACGGGGGCCAAGAACATTAAAACGATTGTATCAAGAGAGAAGAATTCCGCCAGATGAGCGGGATGGGCTGCCGGTGCTGTGCGGTGCGGGAGAGATTCTCGCGGCGGCGGGCATCGGGGTGTCGCAGAGTGTGGCGCCGACGGAGGAAGCGGAGACGCTCTGGCTGAGGATTGAGAAAGAGAGGACAATGATATGATGCAGGATATTCAGACCGTGCTGTTTTCAGAGCAGGAAATTGCTGCTAAGGTGCAGGAAATTGGGGCGCAGATTACCAGAGATTTTGAAGGAAAAAATCCGCTGGTCCTCAGTGTGCTGCGCGGCTCGTTTATCTTTATGGCTGATCTGGTGCGCGCGATTAAGATTCCGTGTGAGGTTGACTTTATGTCGGTATCGAGCTATGGATCCGGTGCGGTTTCCTCCGGTGAGGTCAAGATTGACAAGGATCTCGACAACAGTATTGAAAACCGACATCTCATTGTTGTGGAGGATATATTGGACAGCGGGCGCACCCTGAGCTATCTGATGAACAATTTAAAATCTCGGAACGTTGCGTCGATTTCGCTGTGTACATTCCTGGATAAGCCGGAACGACGTGTGGTACCGGTTGAGGTGAACTATTGCGGCTTCACCGTGCCAGATGAATTTATTGTTGGATATGGATTGGACTACGATCAGCGTTATCGCAATCTGCCGTTCATTGGCGTTCTCAAACCGGAGGTTTATAGCGACTGAAGCGCGTGATTTGAAATACGAAGGAGCAAAATGTGAAGGAGCTCCGTGCTGAATACAGCATGACACGATATGAAAAGGAGTGAAACCCACGATTGAACAGTAAGAATAAAAACATTCGGGGGATCGGATTTTATCTGATTATCCTGCTGTTTCTCGTTGTTCTGGTGACAGGGCTGCTGCAGACCCGGGATGAATCCACCACAACGTACTCAGAAGTGGTGGATGCGTTTGAATCCCAGCAGGTAACGAGCTTTACCATAACGGATGGAAACCTGGAAGCCACGCTGCAGGATGATTCTGTGTTGTCCTATTCCCTTGCGGATACCGAAATGTTCTGGAATGACCTGGGCGAATTGATCCGGGAGCAGCATAAGGCAGGGATTATTGCCCAGTACGATGAATCCGTCACACCGATTCCGTGGTGGGCGAATGTACTGCCCTATGTCATTATCATCGGCCTGTTTTTCTTGTTCTGGTTCCTGATGGTAGGACGCCAGGGAGACGGCGGCGGACGCGGTGCTATGCAGTTTGGAAAGGCGCGGGCGAAGCTGGCCGGAGAGGACCGGCGCAAAGTGACGTTTGACGATGTGGCCGGTGCAGATGAGGAAAAGGGTGAGCTGGAGGAAATTGTAGAATTCCTCAAAAACCCGCAGAAATTTATTGCGATTGGCGCACGGATTCCAAAGGGCGTCCTTCTGGTCGGCCCTCCGGGCACCGGTAAGACTCTGCTGGCCCGTGCTGTAGCTGGAGAAGCGGGCGTACCGTTCCTTTCGATTTCCGGTTCAGACTTTGTGGAACTGTATGTCGGTGTCGGCGCATCGCGTGTGCGGGATCTGTTTGAACAGGCCAAAAAGAATTCTCCGTCCATCGTATTCATTGATGAGATTGACGCAGTCGGACGGCACCGCGGTGCCGGACTGGGCGGCGGTCACGATGAACGCGAGCAGACCCTGAATCAGCTGTTGGTTGAGATGGACGGCTTTGGTGCGAATGAGGGCGTTATTGTCATCGCAGCGACCAACCGCCAGGACATTCTGGATCCGGCGCTGCTGCGTCCGGGACGGTTTGATCGGCAGATTTATGTCGGCGCACCGGACATGAAGGGCCGCGAGCAAATTCTGAAGGTGCATTCACGCGGCAAACCGTTTGCCAGCGATGTCCGATTTGATTCGATTGCCAAGTCTACGGCAGGCTTTACGGGAGCGGATCTGGAGAACCTGCTGAATGAGGCGGCCTTGCTGGCGGCGCGGCGTAACCGGGTGACAATTTCGATGAGTGAGATTGAGGATTCCTTCCTGAAGGTCATTATGGGCACCGAGAAGAAGAGCCGTGTGATGAGCCCGACGGAGACGCGTCTGACGGCGTATCACGAGGCTGGCCACGCCATTGCAACCCGCTGCCTGCCGACGCAGGATCCGGTTCACACAATTTCGATTGTTCCGCGCGGCCGTGCCGGCGGCTTTACGATGAGCCTGCCGACCCAGGATAAGTTCTATTCGTCCCGGAAGGAGATGCTGGACGATCTGGTCGTGCTGTTGGGCGGACGCGTAGCAGAGAAGCTGACGATGGACGATATTTCAACCGGTGCGTCCAATGACATTGAGCGTGCGACGGCGGTTGCCAAAAGCATGGTTACCAAGTACGGTATGAGTGATTCCATTGGCCCGATCAATTACAGTAAGGGCCAGCAGGAAATTTTCCTCGGCCGTGACATGGTGGAGACCGACGCCATTTCCGAGGAACTCTCCGCGAAAATTGATGAGGAAATCCGCCGGATTATCATGGAGTCGTATGAGCGGTGTGAGCAAATTCTTCAGGACCATATGGAGCAGCTCACGAACGTAGCAGAATATCTGATCCGTAACGAGACGATGGACGGCGTGAGCTTTGAAAAGCTGTTCAACGGAGAATCCATTCCGGACACCTCGACAGGAGAATCACTGTTTTTGCATCGGGAAAAAGAGGCGGCAAAGGAGACTGTATCGCAGGACCCACCGCTGATTTCGATGGAAGAGACGGAGCCGAGTGAGAAACAGGAATTTGATCCCCGTTCGGAGGATGATGGAGAATAGTATGCAAGGGGCCGCAGGAATGTGGCTCCTTTTGCACAGATGGCGGCGAATGGAAGAGAAACCATTAATGAAACTGGAAGGAACATCCAAGACCAAGTGTGACCATTTGTGGCTGAGCAAAACGACGCAGTATCTTCGGATCCGGCCCGGGAAAAAGAGCGGAGATATGCGTTGCCCGGCGTGGAGTCCTGCGTGGAAGACCGTGGTCACCAAGTGATGCAAAGACAGAAAGCATACTGTACCAAAATGTTCGGAGAGAACACATTGTTTTCAAATAATACCGAAAATATCTCCTGTTTTCTTTGCATTATTGTGAAAATAGGGGTTGCAATTGCTTTGGGAGATATGATATGATAGTTGCACTGGCTGAAAACAAATGTTTTTTGTAGAAAGACAAGGAGGAGCGAGGAGATGGAACGACAGCCCCGATACTTTATCGTCGAAGCGTCTCTGCTTCCAGACGTTTTTTTGAAGGTTGCGCAGGTAAATCGCCTGATGCAGAGTGGCTCAGTCCGCACGGTGGGCGAAGCGACTCAGCAGGTCGGGTTGAGCCGGAGCGCATATTACAAATACAAAGACGGAATTAAGCCGTTTTTTGAGGCATCCACACACAGCATTGTCACGTTTCATATGCTGTTGAGCGATGAGGCCGGTCTGCTGTCCAATATTTTGACAATCTTTGCCCGATTTGGGGCGAATATTCTGACGATTAACCAGACTATTCCGGTCAATGGACAGGCTTCCGTCACAATTTCCGCGAGAACCGGTGTGATGAACGGTACGGTGGAGGAGCTGATTGAGACACTCCGTGCGGCGGAAGGTGTGGGGCGTGTTGAAGTGATAGCAGGAGAGTAGTGCCTGTAGTGAGAGTAAGGAGGAACCACAATGTTTAAGGCTGCGATTATGGGCTTTGGTACGGTTGGCTCCGGCGTGTATGAGGTTCTGGAACGGAATGCTGACGTCGTTGCCAAAAATGCAGGAGACAGCATAGAGGTCAAGTATATTCTTGATTTGCGCGATTTTCCGGAGTATCCATTCCAGGAAAAGTTTATTAAGGATTTTGCAATGATTGAAAATGACCCGGAGATTTCGATTGTTGCGGAAACGATGGGCGGAAAAGGCGCTGCCTATGAGTTTACCAAACGGTGCCTGTTGGCGGGCAAGCATGTTGTCACATCCAATAAGGAGCTGGTTGCCACGCACGGTGCGGAGCTGCTGCGCATTGCGCAGGAGAAGAATGTCAATTATCTGTTTGAGGCATCTGTCGGCGGCGGCATCCCGATTATCCGCCCGATGCTTCAGTGCCTGACAGCCAACCATATGACGCAGATTTCCGGCATTCTCAATGGCACGACCAACTATATCTTGACGCGGATGATTCGCGCCGGACTGTCGTTTGAGGAGGCGCTGGCTGAGGCACAGCAGAAGGGCTATGCGGAGGCCAACCCGTCGGCGGATGTGGATGGCATTGACGCGTGCCGTAAGATCTGCATTCTGTCGGATATCGCCTACGGAGACAATATTGATCCGGAACTGGTCCCGACGGAGGGAATTTCCAAGATTACGCTGGATGATGTGCGCTTTGCTGATCAGGCAGACTGCGTGGTAAAGCTGCTTGGCCGTGCAGTGCTCAATGAGGACGGCACGATTTATGCGTTTGTCGCACCGCATCTGGTGCCGAAGAGCAGCCCCCTGGCATGTGTGGACGACGTGTTTAACGCCATCCTGATCACCGGTGATATGCTGGGAGATTCGATGTATTACGGACAGGGAGCTGGAAAACTGGCAACCGCGTCCGCTGTCGTGGCAGACATCATTGACAGCGCACGGCACAGCCATCGCCGCCGTGCGATCGCTTGGGGAGATGGCAGCAAACAGCTGATTCGTCCGCTGGATGACTTTGCATCCCGCTGGTATGTCCGTCTGGGTGGAAAGAATGCGGCAGAAATGCTGCGCCGTGTGTTTGGTAACTGCGACTTGTTGGCAGGCCGGGACGATGAGGCAGCCTGCCTGACGGAAGTTCTCACCACAGAACAGATGGATAAGCTGTGCAGCGGTCTGGGCGAAGTGCTCAGCTGCATGCGCGTTCTGTGAGGAGCACGGCATGATCCGTGTAACTGTCCCGGCGACCAGTGCCAATATGGGGTCGGGATACGATTCCATTGGCATTGCGTTGGATCTGTACAACACGTTCCGAATGGAGGAGAGCGATGTGATTGACATCACTTCCATGCAGGGGGACGATGTGCCGACCGACGAGACGAATTTAATTTATCAATGCGCAAAGCAGGTGTATGATATTTGTGGCAGACCGATGCACGGACTGAAGATTATTGAGGACTGTCGAATTCCACAGACCCGTGGCCTTGGATCGTCCTCGGCCTGCACGGTGGCAGGCATTCTGGGTGCCAATGCTCTGTTGGGCAACCCGCTGGATCAGCAGAACATACTGGATCTTGCGGCAAGCATTGAGGGGCATCCGGATAATTCTACGCCGGCGATTCTCGGCGGTTTCTGCACCGCCCTGCTGGAATACGGTAAGGTTTGGAGCGTCCGCGTTCCAATCGCTGACAAGGTGGATTTTGTGGCCTTCATTCCGAATTTTGAGTTGTCCACCGAGAAGGCGCGCGCGGCCATTCCGCGCACCATTCCGCACCATGACGCGGTGTTTAATCTGGCGCGTGCGGCACTGCTGACGGGATCTCTGGTTAATGGTGATCTGAAGAACATCGGGGTGGCTGTGGGAGATTGTCTGCATCAGCCGTACCGTTTTAAGCTGATCCCGGAGGGAGAAGAGGTCGTGCGCAGCGCGAAAGGACTGGGGGCGCTTGGTGCGTTTATTTCCGGCGCTGGCCCGACCATCATTGCGATGGTCGACAAAGCGGATCTGACGTATTACAGTCGCGCGCAGATGTACTTTGCGCATCATTTTCCAAACTGGACGCCGATGCTGCTGCACTGTGATGAAGTGGGCGCCAGCGTTTCAGAAGCAGAATAAATGAGCTGATTTGCCGAAGAGAATCTTCGGTACAGGATAGAGGAGGAATTACGCACATGGCACTAATTGTGCAGAAATTCGGCGGCTCTTCCGTCGCCGATGCGGAACGTATTTTCAATGTCGCGGATATTGTCACCAAGACTGCGGCGGCAGGCAATGAAGTAGTGGTGGTTGTGTCGGCACAGGGAGATACAACGGATGACTTGATTGAAAAAGCGGCTGAAATTAACGATAACGCGCCGAAACGTGAGATGGACGTCCTGCTGAGCGCAGGAGAGCAGATTTCGATGTCTCTTCTGGCGATGGCGATTGAAAAGCTCGGGTATCGGGCAACCAGCCTGACCGGCTGGCAGGCCGGGGTAAAGACCGACTTGAATTATTCCATGTCCCGCATTCGTTCGGTTAACCCGGAGCGCATTCGCAGTCTGCTGGATCGGCATCGCATTGTTGTTGTGGCCGGTTTCCAGGGCATCAACAGTCATGACAGCATTACGACGTTGGGACGCGGCGGTTCGGATACAACCGCGGTTGCGATTGCAGCGGCGCTGCATGCAGATCTGTGTCAGATCTATACGGATGTTGACGGTGTCTACACCGCAGATCCGCGCATCGTACCGGGTGCCAGAAAGCTGGAGGAAATTACCTTCGACGAGATGCTGGAGCTGGCAACGCTGGGCGCACAGGTGCTGCACAACCGCTCCGTGGAAATGGCGAAGAAGTACAAC
>CAYLXH010000051.1:0-6092 GCA_964387535.1 uncultured Butyricicoccus sp.
GGCGATTACACGTGCGATTGCCGATCAGGCGCGCACCATCCGCATCCCGGTTCACATGGTGGAGACGATCAATAAGGTAATCCGCGTTTCCCGTCAGCTGCTGCAGGAGCTGGGACATGACCCGCAGCCGGAGGAAATTGCAGAGGAAATGGGCATGCCGGTGGAGCGTGTTCGCGAGATTCTCAAGATTGCACAGGAGCCGGTTTCGCTGGAGACGCCGATTGGTGAGGAGGAGGACAGCCATCTGGGCGATTTCATCCCGGACGATGAGGCATTGGAGCCGGCAGAGGCGGCTTCGTTCACACTGCTGAAAGAGCAGCTGGTGGAGGTGCTCAAGACGCTGACCCCGCGTGAGGCCAAGGTTCTGCGTCTGCGTTTCGGTATTGAGGACGGAAGAACCCGCACACTGGAGGAAGTCGGCAAGGAATTCAACGTCACCCGTGAGCGCATTCGTCAGATTGAGGCAAAGGCGCTGCGAAAGCTGCGTCATCCGAGCCGCTCGAAGAAGCTCAAGGACTTCCTGAACTGAGCAAAGTCGGATAGCGTAAAGGAGGTGCCGCCGATGGTTCGGCGCGATAAGCACAATTATTATTTGGATATGGCGCAGGTGGCGTTGGAGCGCGGTACCTGCCTGCGGCGCAACTTCGGTGCAGTCATTGTAAAAAATGATGTGATTGTATCCACTGGTTATAACGGCGCACCGCGCGGCCGTGCCAACTGTATCGACCGCAATTCGTGCATTCGGGATGAACACAACATTCCACGCGGCACGCATTATGAGTTTTGCCGCTCGGTACATGCGGAGGCGAACGCCATCATCGCGGCGTCACGGGAGGAAATGCTGGGGGCGACACTGTATCTGGTCGGTCGCGACGCCCGCACCGGAGAGATTATGAGCGACGCCAATTCCTGTACCATGTGCAAGCGGCAGATCATCAATGCCGGCATTGCACAGGTTGTCATCCGGCGCGATAACGATCGGTATGATATTGTTCCCGTACAGGAGTGGGTGGAAAACGACGACACGCTTACATACGACCTAGCCTACTGAGGAAAACAAAAACTGACGTTTTTAGAACCCAAATCAGGTTCTGTGGAACGTCAGTTTTTTTATATAGCTGTATGAGAGCGGATGCGAGGGAGAAAACAGCAAAGAGGAAGAAATTATCAGAACGTATTCACAGAAATAACACAGAAAGTTAACAATGCGAATAGTTGACCGAATCAACTATTCGCTGTATACTGGAGAACAGTGAAAAGTGAGGTGAGCAACGATGGAGTTAGCTGATCTGAGACCCAATCGGATGATGCAGGAATTGATCCGGCTGGATCACCGCCGCATGCAGCTGCTTGACGTACTGTTTGAGCAGGATATGTCACGGGCCGATTTCGGTGTCATGGATATTATCTACCGGCACAGGGAGGAGCACCCGGAGGTTCCGGGAATCTATGCATCGGAGATTGCAGAGAAATGCTGGGTATCGCGTCCGGCCATTTCCCGGCAGCTGCAGCAGCTGGAAAATCGGGGATGGATTGAGCGCACCGTAGATCCGCACAGCAAGCGCAGTGCGTTTGTGTTTTTGACGGACAGGGGGCGGGAAGCGCTGCTCCGACAGTATGAACGGGGAAAAAACTTTCATAATAATGTATTTGCGCGCATGGGAGAACAACAGATGAATGAGTTGATGGAGAGCATGCGAAAGCTGACGGCTGCGATGGAACAGGAGGTGCAGCAGTTTAAGCAACAGGGGAGTCCGAAAGGAGGGTGTGAATGAAACACTTATTTGGCTATCTGAGGCAGCATCTGCACATTGTCTGTGTTATTGTTGTCCTCTTGATGTTACAGGCGTACTGTGATCTGGCGCTGCCGTCCTACACGAGCGATATCGTGGACATTGGCTTGCAGTCGTATGGCATTGAACACACGGCACCGGAGAAGGTTCGCATTGACAGTATGAATCAGCTGCAGCTACTGATGACGGATGAGGAACGCGAGCTGGCAACAGCGCATTATACACTGACTTCTGACGGCGTGTATGAGCGCGATGCAGTTCGCGGTTCGGAACTCGCGTCGTTGGACGCGGCATTTGCGACGCCGGAGGCACTGCTGTATCAACTCAGCCAGAGTGAGGAATATGATATGGAGCAGCTTACCCAAGCCTATGCTGCGGGAGCGCTTACACGGCAGCAGGTGCTATCCATCCGCGAACAGGCGGTTGATGCCATGGGTGCAATGAGCGATACCCTGATTGACCAGATTGCGATTCAGTATGTACAGCAGGAATATACGGCGCTGGGGATTGATTTGAATCAGATGCAGCGGAGCTACCTGCTGGTGACGGGAGGAAAAATGCTCCTGATGTCTCTGCTTATGATTGTCGTGGCGATTCTGGCAGGACTGCTGGCAGCACGAACCGCGGCATCCATTAGCCGGGATTTGCGGCAGCAAGTCTTTTCCCAGGTTGTGTCGTATTCCTCTGCGGAGATCAACCATTTCTCTACCGCCTCACTGATTACCCGGTGTACGAATGATATTCAGCAAATCCAGATGGTGATGGTGATTCTGCTCCGCATGATTCTGTACGCACCGATTCTGGGAATCGGCGGAATTGTCAAGGTGGTTTCGACGCATACCGGACTGGGATGGATTATTGCAGTTGCCGTCGCGGCGACGATAGGGATTGTGTTTGGTTTGATGTCGCTGGCGATGCCCAAGTTTAAAAAAATGCAGACATTGGTGGACAATGTCAATCGGGTCAGCCGTGAGATCCTGACCGGCATCATGCCGATTCGCGCGTTTTCCCGGGAAAAGCATGAGGAACAGCGGTTTGATGTTGCCAATCTGGAGCTGAAAACGACCCAGCTGTTCACTAACCGGGTTATGACGTTTATGATGCCGACCATGATGCTGATTATGTATTGTGTCAATGGTATGATTGTGTGGTTTGGTGCACACAACATTGACAGCGGAATGATGCAGGTGGGCGATTTGACGGCATTTCTGACCTATGTCATGCAGATCGTGATGTCGTTTATGATGATGTCAATGATTTCTATCATGTTGCCGCGCGCCGGCGTAGCAGCCGATCGTATTTATGAGGTCATGATGACAGAACCGACCATTCATGATGTGCCGAATGCTAAGGATGGATCGTGCGGTCGTGGTACCGTGGAGTTTCGGGATGTTTCGTTCCGATTCCCGGGAGGAGAGCACAATGCGCTGGAGCACATCAGCTTTACCGCAGAACCGGGCAGGACGACAGCGATTATTGGCTCTACCGGCTGCGGCAAGACGACATTGCTGAACTTGATTCCCCGCTTTTATGATGTCACGGAAGGCGCGGTTTTGGTAAATGGAATTGATGTACGGGATATGTCGCAGAGCAGCTTACGGTCTCTGCTGGGATATGTTCCGCAGAAGGGTATTTTGTTCTCCGGTAACATCGAGTCGAATCTGAAGTTCGGCGGGGATGACATCACAACGGAGCAGATGGTTCGGGCGGCAGACATTGCCCAGGCCACAGAGTTTATTGAGAGCAAAGTGGATCGCTATCGCAGCCCGATTGCACAGGGCGGATCCAATGTGTCCGGCGGTCAGAAGCAGCGTCTGTCGATTGCGCGTGCGATTGCAAAACAGCCGAAGATATTCTTATTTGACGATTCGTTTTCTGCCCTTGACTACAAGACGGATACGGCATTGCGCCGTGCGCTGAATGACAACGTACAGGATGCGGTAGTGATTATCGTGGCGCAGCGCATTTCGACAATTCTGCACGCCGATCAGATTATTGTGCTCAATGAGGGACGCATTGACGGAATTGGAACGCATGAACAGCTGATGCAGTCGTGTGTGACCTATCAGGAAATCGCCCGCAGTCAGCTGTCGGCGAAGGAACTTGGTTTGGAAGGGGGGCAGGCATAATGGCAGAAGAGATGCGCAGACCGCCGAGACGTCATGGACCGCCGGGAGGCCCTCCGGGCATGATGACAGAAAAGGCGAAAGATTTCAAGGGAACGATCCGCAAGCTGCTGGCTTATCTTGGTTCGTATCGCATTGCGTTACTGCTCGTGGCCATCTTTGCTGTATGCAGTACGGTATTTAACATTCAGGGCCCGAAAGTGATGGGCAAGGGCGTCACAGAGATTTACACCGGACTGACCGCGAAGGTTGCCGGAACAGGCGGACTGGATTATCATGCGATCGGCCGATATGTGGCGATCATGTTAGGGCTGTACCTCATCGCGTCGGCCTTCCAGTTCCTCCAGGGCTGGCTGATGACCGGTATTACTCAGAAAATTGCATACCGCATGCGGCGGGAAATTACGGAAAAGATCAACCGGATGCCGCTGAAGTATTTTGAGGAAAAGACGGTGGGCGAGGTGCTGTCGCGTATTACAAACGATGTCGATACGCTGAGCACGAGTCTGAATCAGAGCGTAACACAGCTGATTACGTCTGTCGCAACGATCCTCGGTGTGCTGTATATGATGTTGACCATTTCGCCGCTGATGACGCTGATTGCGATTGTGATCCTTCCCGTATCCATGTTTTTTGTGCTGATGATTGTCAAATTCAGCCAGAAATATTTCCGTGCGCAGCAAAAGTATCTGGGCGATATCAATGGACAGGTGGAAGAGGTATTTTCCGGTCAGAATGTTGTCAAGGCGTTTAACCGGGAGGAGAAGGTGCTCCAGACCTTTGCAGATACCAATGAGAAGCTGTATCATTCTGCCTGGAAATCACAGTTTTTGTCAGGACTCATGCAGCCGATCATGGTGTTTGTCGGCAACCTCGGCTACGTCGCCGTTGCGGTCGCCGGTTCGATGCTGGCGGCGGCCGGGGTAATTCAGGTCGGTGACATTGTCTCTTTCATCTCGTATGTGAAGAACTTCACACAGCCGATCACGCAGCTGTCTCAGGTGTCTAATATGATGCAGTCGATGGCGGCGGCGGCAGAGCGCGTGTTTGAATTTCTGGATGAGGAAGAGGAGGAGCAGAACGTTGAAAACCCGTCCTCTTCGGAGAATCTGCAGGGTGCCGTTTCGTTCCAGCATGTTCGGTTCGGCTATGATCCACAGAAGACAGTCATTCGTGACTTCACCTGTGAGGTAGAGCCGGGCCAAATGGTAGCGATTGTCGGACCGACTGGTGCGGGCAAGACAACGATGGTAAAGCTGCTGATGCGGTTTTATGATGTCGATGACGGCGCGATTTTGATTGATGGATGCGACGTCCGCAGCTTTTCGAGGTCTTCCCTGCGCGAGGGATTTGGCATGGTACTGCAGGACACCTGGCTGTTCAAGGGCACCATTATGGAGAACATCCGGTACGGCCGTCTGGACGCCACGGACGAAGAGGTCGTGGAGGCAGCCAAAGCGGCCCATGCGGATCACTTCATCCGGACGCTTCCCGGCGGATACCAGATGGAGCTGAATGAGGAGGCGACCAATGTGTCGCAGGGACAGAAACAGTTGCTGACGATTGCGCGCGCCATTCTGGCGGACAATCCGATTTTGATTCTGGACGAGGCGACGAGCTCGGTGGATACCCGCACAGAGCATCAGATTCAGCAGGCGATGAACAACTTGATGAAGGGCCGTACGAGCTTTGTCATTGCGCACCGCCTGTCGACGATTCGTGGTGCGGATTTGATTCTGGTAATGAAGGATGGCGACATTGTAGAACAGGGCACGCATGAGAGGCTGCTGGAGAAAAACGGTTTCTATGCGGAATTGTATAACGCCCAGTTCGAAGATGTCTCCTGAGGCGATCTGGAGGCAAAACAGAGTAATCTCATGGAGACCGGCAGAATGTGTTCTGCCGGTCTGTTTTTTTCTTTTCTGTTGCGGGAGAGTGAACTTTCTGTAAAGATGCTTGACGGGGCCGGAACAGCATGATACGATGCAGACAATTCCATGGAACAGATCAGAAAGTGAGGGACTTTTATGAAATTGGTGAAATGGATGGTACGAATTGTTGTGATTGTTGTGGCTGTGATTGCGATCCAATCCGCAGTGGTGACGGCAAACCGTGGGCCGTCTTCCACAGAGGATGCGGTCGCAGGCTGGGCATCGGTCTTTGCCGACAAGAC
>CAYLXH010000051.1:6102-13873 GCA_964387535.1 uncultured Butyricicoccus sp.
AGCCAACGTGGAGCTGACCATTGACATCGACCTACAGGCCGCAGCGGAGACGGCAGCGGATACCGCGGTACAGCTCAAGAATGCAGCGACGAATGCGGTTTCTGACCGCATGGGGGGATAAAAACAGGACACAATGGAGGTAAAGCAATGCAGGATGTGTTACAACCATTTATGATGGACGGCGCGATGTTTGAGCCGAAGGCTTATCTGGTGCTGGTAGAGGAACCGGACTTCGGGTGCGAAGGGATGCCGGATGACCAGCCGGTGTGCGGCAGCATTCGCTGGATGGATGCACAGGGAGAGCATGTGACGCCGATTGCGGAAACTCAGCTGTTTGCCTCCCAGCTGGACGACGCCATGTGGATCGGTCGGTGGAAGGGAGAGACCGTGCTGGTGACACGGAAATTGTGTGTACTGACCATGAATGACGCAGACGCGCAGTGGTGGAAGCAGACCTGTGGATAAGAAATGCCCGACGGAGCGTCCGTCGGGCATTTTCCTTGCAAGGCAGTAGGAAATTTGATATGATACCAGAGAGAATAACTCATGAGAAGGAGACGATCATGTATGACAACTCCGATTGCGGAATATATCAGGACGAATAAGCTGCTGACAGACGGTTCGTTTGGGACGTATTATGCAGAGAAATACCTCACGGAGGAGATGCCAGAGCTGGCAAATCTGGAGCATCCGGAGCGCGTTGTCGAGATTCACCGAGAATATATCGAGGCGGGAGCAAAGCTGCTGCGAACGAATACGTTTACGGTCAATGGTGTGCATGTGTCTGAGCCGGAAAAACGCAAAGCGCTGCTGCGCGCAGCGGTTCGCCTGGCGCGTGAGGCGGTGGGTGAGCGTGAGGTATATATTGCCGGCGATATCGGTGCGATTTCCGAGTATCAGTATCAGGATCCGATGGAAAAAACGGCGGAATATATTGCGATTGGACGCATATTTCTCGAGGAAGGAATTGACATCTTACTGTTTGAGACGGTGTCCTCTCTGGACTGCGTGCTGGAGGCGATTCGTGCGCTCAAAGCGGAATATTCTTTCTTTTCGATGGTACAGTTTTCGGTCAATCAATTTGGATACAGCGGCACCGGACTGAGTGCGCGGCGTCTGCTTCGCGAAGCAGAGGAGGCGGATGAGATTGACGCGGCCGGATTGAACTGCGGAGTCGGACCGGGTCACATGGAACAAATCCTGCGCGGTATTTCGCTGCGCGGAAGCAAACCGCTGGTGGCGATGCCGAATGCCGGATATCCGCAATATGAGCGCAACCGGATCCATTTTGCAGACAATGCCGAGTATTTTGCGATGAAGATGCAGCGGATTGCGCAGCTTGGGGCGGACGTGATCGGAGGATGCTGCGGCACACGTCCGAAATATATCCGAGCACTGGCACAGAGCGTCCCGCTGGTTCAGGAAAAAAAGCGGTATCGGGTGCGTCTGCCGGCGGGAGAACATGAGACGGCGGATGACGGAAGTTTTTTCCGTGTGAATGGGAAAGAGAAGACAGGCAAGCTGATTGCCGTGGAGTTGGCGCCGCCGCTGGCAGCGGATGATGCGGTGCTGATGGATGCGGCCCATCTGCTCCAGCAGATAGGGGTGGACGTGGTGACCTTTCCGGATTCTCCGTCCGGACGAACCCGTGCGGATTCGGTATTGATGGCAGAAAAAGTGTTGCGTGAGACCGGACTGTGTGTCATGCCGCATATCTGCTGCCGGGATAAAAATGCGATTGCGACGCGTTCGCAGATGCTCGGCGCGCAGCTCAACGGAATTCGAAATTTGCTGGTGGTCACGGGGGACCCGATTCCCATGATGGCGCGCGAGACGGTGAAAAGTGTCTTTCATTTTGACTCGGTGGGGCTGATGAAGATACTTCGGGACATGAATGAAGAAGTCTTTCCGCACAAGCCGATGACGTATGGCGGTGCCATCAATCAGGGACGGCGAAATCTCGACATGGAGATTCGCCGTGTCAAACAGAAGATGGAAGCGGGGGCATCCTTTTTCCTGACGCAGCCGATCTTTGGTGCGGAAGATGCCGCGCGAGTGCGGCGCATCCAGGAAGAAACCCACGCGCGTATTTTGTACGGTATCATGCCGCTGGTTAGCCGCAGGAACGCGTTGTTTATGAAGAATGAGATGACCGGGATTGCGGTCACGGACGACATTGTCGCGCAGTATGGCGCGGATATGACACGAGAGGAAGGAGAAGCCGTTGGCATCCGCATTGCGCGTGAGGTCATTGCGCTGACACAGGATGTGGCGGATGGATATTATTTTTCCTTTCCATTCAACCGCGTCTCTCTGCTGGAAAAAATTTTGAAACCATAAGAATACGGCGTCCCGATGGCACGGCACATGCCAGAAGGATGCCGTTTTTTTGCACATAGGGCCGAACGGAATGGGGGTCATTCACACCGTAGCCGATGCCGTAAGGCAACAGATATTTTGCAAATTGTCCGTCTGAAAAAGGAAATCCGTGCATAGATATGAACTACCAAGCCATGTCAGGAGGGTATTTCATGAAGGGACAGCCGGAAGAACGAGCAGTCGCGCTTGCAGAATATATGGTTGAGACAGGAGCGACGGTTCGACAGGCCGCCGTAAAGTTCGGCGTCAGCAAGTCCACCGTCCATAAGGACATTACCCAACGGCTGCAGTATCTGAACCGACCGCTCTATCTGCAGGTCCGTGAGGTTTTACAGAAAAATAAAGAGGAGCGTCACATTCGGGGCGGACTGGCGACGCGCAGAAAGTACTGTGGAGAATAAAAATACGGGAACATTTTTGTTCCCGTATTTTCCATCCAGCTGAAGATTACAGCTCGGTTTCTGCAATATCTCGGAGACAAGACCGACAGATGTTCTTTCCTTTGATGCTGAGGACATCCTTTGCGTTGCCACAGAAAATACAGGCCGGCTCATATTTCTTCAGAATAATCTGAGAACCGTCCACATAAATCTCTAGGGAATCCTTCACCTCGATGCCAAGGGTGCGGCGCAATTCAATTGGGAGAACCACGCGCCCGAGTTCATCGACTTTGCGTACAATACCAGTGGACTTCATAACAAACACTTCCTTCTCAAAAATGGGGCTGTGAACGGACACAGCAATCGGTGGATGGAAAGGGGACTGAGATGCTTTCCTATGTCTGGACCGGGCTGTTAATTCTCTCCTGTGTATCGGCCTGCCTGTTGGGTAGAACCAATGAACTGGCACAGGCGGTAACAGATGGAGCAGGCGACGCAGTCAGTCTGTGCATAACGATGGTTGCCATTATAGGGCTTTGGTCTGGCGTGATGGAACTGATGGAGCAGTCCGGGATGGCAGAACGGATTGCCGCTCTGCTGAAACCACTGCTACACCGGCTGTTTCCATCAGCAGATGCCAAAGCATTGCAGTACATCTCTGCGAATGTCACTGCAAATCTGTTGGGGCTGAGCAACGCCGCGACGCCGTTTGGATTGCAAGCGGCGGAACGGATGTATCGAACAAGAGGAGACTCGGACGATTTGCTTCGCTTTTTGGTACTAAATACAACATCCATGCAACTGATTCCAACAACGGTAGCTGCTGTGCGGTCAACGCTGGGGGCGGCAACACCGTTTGACATTATGCCTGCGGTGTGGGGAGCGTCTGCGGTCTCTGTGCTGACAGGATTAGCAGTAGCGTATCTGTTCTCTGCGTTGACAAAGAAGGGAAAACCAGATGACTGACCTGCTGATTCCTCTACTCATTACGTTGACAGCAATGATCTCCTTGGCCAGAGGCGTCGATGTCTTTCGGGTGTTTTTGTGCGGCGCACAAAAAGGGATACAGACAGCGGTACACTTGCTGCCAACATTGCTTGCATTGATCACCGCGGTCAGCATGCTACGCGCTTCCGGGGCAATTGATGTTGCCAGTACGGCGTTACAGCCAGTGCTCTCTGCAGCGGGGATTCCGAAGGAATGTGCTGCCCTGGTGCTGTTGAAACCGTTCAGCGGAAGCGGTGGACTTGCGTTGGGGCGTGAGATTATGAAAGCCTGTGGTGTAGACAGCGAAGCTGGGCGAATTGCCGCAGTGATGCTGGGGGCATCGGAGACCAGCTTTTATACCATTGGAATTTACACAGGGCATCTAGCTCTCAAACAGACGCGATGGCTGATTCCAGCGGCAGTTGCAGCGGATCTGGCGGCGTTTCTTTCAGCAGCCTGGTTCGTACGATTGTTGCGTTAACCAAAAGACAACTCGGAGTTTATAGGAAATTACCTTTTGCTATGATTCTATTATGCAGTATAAAACGCCGTATTTCAACAAAAAATTCCTGAGAAATAGCCTATTATTTGTAAGATTGGAAAAAATCACAAAAAATAGGAGTAAAGTCACAGAGGGAGTGGAAATAATTCATAATAAAATGAGAAGTAGCACCATGCATCGTTGGGTAATATGTGCGAAATATGCTAGAAATCTGTTAAAAATGAAAAAAAAAGAGGAAATCATTTCACAATGATATAACCAAAAAAACAGAACAGACCGCTGGAGAATTCAGCGGTCTGTGGAAAATATAGATAACAAGAAAAATGGAAAGAAGTTAGCGCTTGAGGGAGTAGCAATGGAATTCTGTACCGGGAATTTCTTTGCCATACGGTCCATCGTATGTAAAGAAGCCCTGACCGGACTTGACACCCAGCAGCCCGGCACGAACCATCTTGCGCAGCAGCGGATGGGGGCGGTACTTCTGGTCGCCGGTTTCATGACAGATGGTTTCCATGATAGCCAGATTGATGTCGTGGCCAACAAGGTCAGCCGTGTGAAGCGGACCGGATTTCATGCCGGCACCCAGCTGCATCGCGCGGTCAACGGCCTCCGGCGTGGCAATGCCATCGGCAACAATACCCATCGCCTCATTCATCATCGGAATCAGCATGCGATTGACGACAAAACCTGGACCCTCATTGACAGGAACCGGATCCTTGTCCAGACTCTTCATCAAATCCATGGTGAAATCAAAGGTTTCTGTTGAGGTTTGCAGGGCATGGATGACCTCAACCAATTTCATGATCTGGGGTGGGTTAAAGAAGTGGCAACCGACAAATTTCGTCGAACGGTGTGGGACAGCGGCAGCCATTTCCGTGATGGACATCGCGGAAGTATTGGAGGCAAAGATCGTGTGCGGAGGACAAATAAAATCCAGCTCACGCAGCAGCTCCTTTTTCAGATCCATTTGCTCCAGAATAACTTCCATGACAAAGTCGGCGTTAGAAGCAATTTTACGATCTGTGGTCATACGCAGTTTGGTTAGCAGTGCATTCTTGCGCGATTCCTCCATCTTGCCTTTGCGGACAAGAAAGTCGAAGTCACTTTCAATCCGAGCGTAACCGTTCTGAAGGAAACGGTCTTGTACATCGATCAGAGCAACATTGTGATCATGGCTGAGAAAGACCTCTGCGATACGAGCACCCATGTTGCCGGCACCGAATACACAAATGTTCATACTATCATCTCCCTATAACACAAAAATCAAATTGTACTGGACGACGAAACAATTGCCGATGATTTTGCTCTGTGTAAAGCTGACACGGGAGGGGAATCAATGGGATTGTTTTGGGTTCGTACGTTCCTATTATGAAGTAAATATTATCAGATTTCAACCAGAAATTTTCGAAGAAAGCTTCATTTTTTTAAGATTGGAGGGTGTTACAAAAAGTAGGAAGAGAAAAAAAGAATTCATGGAAATAATTCCTAATCGATGCAATCGGTATGGCGCAATAGCCGCATCAGAGGAATAGAATGGGATAAAAAGAGGCCGCTGGCGGTCGCCAGCAGCCTTTTTATGGTGTTATCTGTCGTTCAGATTCAACGGGTTCTTAAGCTGTCCACCAGGGATTTCCTTGCCGAATGGACCATCGTATGTAAAGAAGCCGCGACCGGACTTGACGCCGAGCAGACCGGCACGAACCATCTTGCGCAGCAGCGGATGGGGGCGGTACTTCTGGTCACCGGTTTCATGGCAAATGGTTTCCATGATAGCCAGGTTGACATCGTGGCCGACAAGGTCAGCCGTGTGAAGCGGACCGGACTTCATGCCCGCGCCCAACTGCATCGCGCGATCAACGTCTTCTGGAGAGGCAATACCGTCGGCAACAATACCCATCGCTTCGTTCATCATCGGAATAAGCATGCGATTGACAACGAAACCAGGACCTTCGTTGACCGGAACCGGAGTTTTGCCAAGGCTCTTCATGAGCTCCAATGTGAAATCAAAGGTCTCGGAGGAGGTCTGCATTGCATGAATGACCTCAACCAGCTTCATGATCTGAGGCGGATTAAAGAAGTGGCAGCCAACAAACTTCGAAGAACGATGCGGGATGGCGGCAGCCATTTCAGTGATCGACATAGCAGAGGTGTTGGATGCAAAAATGGTGTGTGCCGGGCAAATGAAGTCCAGCTCACGGAGCAGATCTTTCTTCAGATCCATGCGCTCCAAAATGACCTCCATGACAAAGTCTGCCGTAGCGGCGGCCTTGCGGTCTGTGGTCAGCTTCAGCTTGGAAAGCAGCTCATTTTTGCGGGAATCCTCCATCTTGCCTTTGCGGACGAGGAAGTTATAGTCACTCTCGATTCGAGAATAACCGCCCTTCAGGAAACGATCCTGAACATCAACCAGCGTAACATCATGGTCGCCGCTCAAGAAAACCTCCGCGATGCGAGCACCCATATTACCGGCACCAAATACACAAACATTCATGGTATGAAACTCTCCCTATTTCTCAATTTCTCCAAATCCAATTTCTATTACTTATTGCTGAATACCTTGGCAGGCTTGTCCTTGCTCTTGTCGAGGAAGTAAGACATCGCGTACTTCTGATCCTCGGTAGCAAAGCACTGACCGAAGCAGTTGCCCTCAAATTTCAGAGCAGAGTTGAGATCAGTCTGCAGGCCGACATTGACCGCTTCCTTCACCAGTGCGACAGCAATCGGTGCCTGAGCAGCGATTTCCTCGGCCAGCGCCAGAGCAGCAGCGTTGAGTTCTTCTACGGTATCATATACTTCGTTGACCAGACCAATTTCCTTGGCATACTGAGCGGAGTAATTACCACGAGCAGTGTACAGGATTTCCTTAGCATGACCAGCGCCGACCAGACGAGCCAGTCTCTGGGTGCCGCCGCAACCCGGGGTAATGCCGAGGCCAACTTCCGGCTGACCGAACAGTGCATTGGAAGAAGCCAGACGAATATCACAGGACATTGCCAGCTCACAGCCGCCGCCAAGGCAGAAGCCGTTGATGGCAGCGATAACCGGACGCTTAAAGTTTTCAATCTTCCAGCAGACACGGTTGGAATCATTGCCGAACGCCTTGCCTTCCGCAACCGACATGGTGGACATCTGAGCGATATCGGCACCGGCAACAAAGGACTGAACTTCCTTGCCCTTCTTGTTGACGCGGGAAGAACCGGTGAGGACAACAGCGTAGACGTCCTCCATTGCGCCGACCTGATCAAATGCTTCTTCCAGCTGAGCGTACATATCGGTGCTCAGTGCGTTCATGGCCTGCATGTGCTCGATCTTGACGATTGCCACATTACCCTTTTTTTCAATCATTACATCAGTCATGACTATGTATTCTCCTTACTGTTGTCAGAGGAACAGAAGTATCGAAATACTTCTGTTCCATATTGTTATCAGATTTCTTACTTGCAGAGCTCGTCGCGTTCTACGATGATGGCCTCACCCATGCCGCCGCCAATACACATGGTAGCCAGACCGATGGTGAGATCAC
>CAYLXH010000052.1:0-13789 GCA_964387535.1 uncultured Butyricicoccus sp.
GTAGATCAGGGCATTGATTCTCTGAGTAACGGGATGGTCGATGTTCAGCATTGGTGTTGATGCGGTCCGTATTCCGGTTGACCATCCATGTGAATTAATTGTCGCATGGCTTCTACCGCAGTCTGAATTGCGCGGCTGGGATCCATATCTTGAATATCCTCCAATCCTTGTTCCCGGCGTGTTTGATTGCCGAGAACGGTGAGAACAGCGCCAACACGAACACGGCGAACGGCACCGACAACAAAGAGAGCAGCACATTCCATTTCGCTGGCTAACGCACCGCACTGCATCCATGCGTTCCAATTCTCTTGAAGATGAGAGGAAACAGGCATGCTGTTTGGATCATGTTGTCCGTAGAAAGAGTCTTTGCTCTGAACAACGCCAATGTGATATCGGTATCCGAGTGTATGGGCAGCTTTATGCAATGCAGAGAGGACAGAAAAGTTAGAGATAGCGGGAAATTCGATCGGAGCATATTCCCGGGTGGTTCCTTCTGCACGAATCGCTCCGCTTGCCAAAACAAGATCGCCGCCAAGAACGCGGCAATCCATTCCACCGGAAGATCCTACGCGAATAAAGGTATGAGCTCCACAGTGAATTAGCTCTTCTAGTGCGATAGCAGCAGACGGTCCACCAATACCGGTTGAGCACACGGAGACGGTTGTACCGTCTAATGATCCAGTAAGTATCGTGAATTCTCGATTTGATGCCACTGGATGTGCGTCACGGAATAAAGCGGAGATCGTGCTGCAGCGTCCAGGATCTCCTGTGAGAATGACATATTTTCCGATATCACCGGGCCGAATTTGCAGATGGAATTCTTCTTGTGTGTTATAAGCTATTGGCATACGAAACCCTCCCTATATATTTCTGCGCAGTTTAGAGTACCATTGTAAAGGCAGAAAACGCTGAACCAAAGAGGTTCAGCGTTTTAAAACAGATCAATTGACGTTGCGAGCCCATTCTGAGTCTGTCAGAATTTTTGTCGTTACCGTAGCGTTCGGCAGATCAAGATCCGCGTCTTCATACAGATCCTCATAAATAAATTCCAAAATGGCTTTGGAAGCAGATTTGGTATTGTAAACCCAGCACCATGCACCAGAATCCATAATTCCACCCCAGGTTGTCGTTGTCAGATCCGCAGGGCAAGAAAACTGCTCCAACGTCAAATCAGACTGTGTCAGAATAGATGCCATAGATACCAGTTCTTTGTAATCCAATGAGGTAGTACAGAGTTGCATACAGCTTTTAATTAATGCTGGGTAGTCTGTTTTTTTCATAGCACGTGCCTTGTAAAACAAGCTAGTCAATACCTCTCGTTGGCGGCTGGCGCGCGCAATATCGGAGTCAATGTAACGAATTCGGGAATAGGAAACGGCTTGTTCTCCGTTCAACGTTATATTGTCTCCGGGATACAGATCAGAGTATCCCATCACAGAGCACTCTTCCTGGGAGAGATTGACTTCGACGCCGCCGACCAGATCAACAATTTCTGCCATTTCGCTAAAATTGACAGCAACATAATCGGTCATATTGATATTGTAATTCGTATTGATGGTAGCAACAGCAAGACTGGGGCCGCCATAGGAATACGCATGGGTCAGCTTTTCTCGTGTGTCACGTTGTGGGATGTATACCAATGAGTCACGTGCAATGGATGTAATTTTGATTTTATTGTGTTCATTATCCAAAGAAATGATCATTGTTGCATCAGAGCGCCCTTGATCACCAGATTCACTGTCTATGCCGAAAATTGCAATGTTTTGAATTTTTGCATCGTCAAGAGAAGCGATCGACTCGGTGTCCGGAAGATCCTGAGATAATTTGTCCAATTGTTCTCGAAAGGCGGTGTCTTTTTCTAAACCTCCGAATAAATAACGGAACGAGCCAAAAGCAACTCCACCGACTACCAAAGTGATGGCAACGACGTAAATGAGTACAGTTCGCAGCTTCATATGATATCCCCCTAACCGCTATTTTGTTTAGTATACCCATTTTATACAAAAAAATCAAGGGCATGAGGAGTTCAAAGGATCGTCGGGACTGGATTCTAATTCCTGAATTAGTTGATGATCCAGTTTGGTTTCAGGGGAAAACGAGGAGAAAAGATCAGGGCGCAACTGTTGAGTGCGCATCAGGCTCTGCTTTCGCCGCCATTTGTTGATATTTGCGTGGTGTCCAGACAGCAAAACATCTGGGACTTTACGGTCATGCCAGACTGCCGGCTTGGTATATTGCGGGTATTCCAAAAGGCCGTTCCAGTGGCTCTCCTCGGTAAAACATACTTCTTCGGAAAGAACCCCCGGTACCATACGGCATACGGCATCCGCTACCGCCATAGCCGGAATTTCACCACCAGCGAGAACAAAGTCGCCGATAGAGATCTCTTCGTCTACACACTCATCAATGAAACGCTGATCAACTCCTTCATAGTGACCGCAGACAAGAATGATCTCCGGATAGGAGAGGAGCTCGCGCGCTTTTTGCTGACAAAACGGCGTTCCCTGGGCACTCATCAAGATCGTGTGGACGTGAGAGTTGCCAGTGACGGCCTGATGGCAGCGATACAGCGGGTCCGCCTGCATGACCATGCCCTTGCCTCCACCGTAAGGCGTATCATCGACCCGATTGTGCTTGTCGGTTGTGTAGTCGCGAATATTGATGGCTTGGATGGAGACTAATCGTGTGGCCTGGGCACGACCAATAATACTTTGTCCCATGACACTGTTGATAATATCAGGAAAAAGGGTGAGAATATTAATTTTCATCGGCAAGCAGTCCTTCAATTGTACAGAATGTGACCAATCCGTTTTCGAGATCCACGTTGCGCAAAAAGGCGGAAACCCCGGGAATATAGTGAGTCTTGTCTCCGTCCTGAATAACATAGAGATCGCCGGCAGGCCCATCGGTAATTTCTTTGACAACACCGATGTTTCGCTGTACGCGTTCATCATACACCGGGAGACCAATAATATCCTGAATAAAGAAGCTGCCTTCTTCAAGGATTACATCATTGCGATCCATATAAAGTATCCAATTTCGCATTCTTTCAGCAGCATCTATCGTTTCAACGCCTTCGACGTGCATTAAAACGCATCCTTTATGCACTTTGGCATTTTGTATCGTGAGTGGGGTATGGTTTTTGGTATATAAAGTATCGAATTCCGCAAGAAATTCTGGGGAATCACACCATGGCTGCACTTTAATATCACCCCGCACACCGTGGGTGTTTACAATCTTTCCGATTTCAAGAAATTGCTTTTTCATATATTACCTCATCATAAAAGAAAAAGAGCCGCGCAACGCGGCTCTGAAAGATTAGTCGACAATATCAACGGTAACCTTTTTGTTTTCTCGATTTCCGGCCGCTTTCATAAGAGTACGGATCTCTTTAGCAATGCGACCATGGCGGCCAATGACCTTACCCATATCATCCGGAGCAACGTGAAGCTCATAGACAACATCGGAACCCTGAATAGTTTCGGTCACATTGACAGCGTCCGGTTCATTCACAAGATTCTTTGCGATGTAGATTAAAAGTTCTTTCATCAAAACAACCTCACTTGCTTACAGAACACCGGATTTCTTGAGCAGAGCACGCACCGTGTCAGTCGGCTGAGCACCATTCTTGATCCACTGCTGAGCGCGCTCAGCGTCAATCTTGATCTCAACCGGATCGGTCAACGGGTTATAGTAGCCGATTTCCTCGATAAAACGACCGTCACGCGGGTAACGAGAATCAGCGACAACAACACGGTAGAAAGGAGCCTTCTTTGCACCCAATCTGCGAAGTCTGATTTTTACCATTATTTTCACCTCCTGAATTCTGAATATTTATTGTAAATTTCTTTACACATAGTTAAAAGGGAAAGGGGAAACCACCTTTGCCACCCATGCCGCCAAAGCCATTAAACAGACCACCTTTGCGCTTTTTACCTTTGCGCGCCATGTTGTTCATCTGCTTTGTCAGCTTTTGCATCGCCTCAAATTGCTTGAGAAGTTTGTTTACATCCTCGACCTTCAATCCGCAGCCAGCCGCGATGCGCTTCTTCCGGCTAAAATTGATAATAGAGGGATTCGCTCGTTCCTTTGGCGTCATGGAATTCACGATTGCCTCAATATGAGCGATGGCCTTTTCGTCGATCTGTGCTCCGGAGAGCATTTTGGAATCGACACCAGGCATCATACCAAGCATATTTTGAATTGCGCCAGGTTCCTTGAATTGTTTGAGCTGATCCGTAAAATCTGTCAGCGTCAGCTTGTTGGAACGCATCTTTTTTTCCAACTCTGCTGCTTGTTTGGCATCAAAATTTTCCTGAGCCTTTTCAATCAGCGTCAGGACATCACCCATGCCAAGAATACGGGAGGCCATACGGTCGGGGTGGAAGGGCTCAATATCACTGAGCTTTTCTCCCGTGCCGATAAACTTAATCGGTTTCCCGGTTACTGCCTTTGTGGACAGTGCTGCGCCGCCGCGTGCATCGCCGTCCATTTTGGTCATCAGGATACCGTCGATGCCCAGAGCCTCGTCAAACGACTTGGCGACATTCACTGCATCCTGTCCGGTCATGGCATCGACAACCAGCAAAATTTCAGAAGGATTCACCGCGGCTTTGATGTGCTCCAGCTCATCCATCAGCTCTGTGTCAATATGCAGACGTCCCGCCGTGTCCAGGAATACGAGGTCGAAACCATTTTTCTTGGCGTGTTCGACGCCTGCTTTGGCGATTTCAACCGGATCACCCTGTCCCATGTCGAACACCGGAATATCCAGCTGCCCACCGACAACCTTTAGCTGGTCAATAGCTGCCGGACGATATACGTCGCAAGCCACGAGAAGAGGACGTTTCTGCTGCTGTTTGCGGAGCAGCCCAGCCAGTTTGGCGCAATTCGTCGTTTTACCGGCACCTTGCAGACCAATCATCATAACAACCGTTGGAGGATTGGGAGAAATAGTCAGCTTAGCGTTGGATCCACCCATCAGCTTGGTCATTTCTTCGTTGACAATTTTAATTACCTGCTGAGCGGGAGAGAGACTTTCAAGAATTTCCGTTCCTGTTGCACGCTCGGTTACTGCCTTGGTGAACTCTTTGACAACTTTGAAGTTGACGTCGGCCTCAAGCAGGGCGCGTTTAATTTCACGCATTGCTTCTTTGACGTCAGCCTCGGTAAGACGCCCGCGGTTCTTCAGTTTTTTAAAGGCTCCTGTGATTTTTTCGGAAAGACCTTCAAATGCCATACCGTGCTCCTTACTCCGACAGGCGTTTGGTGATGGCCAGCGCCTGCTCGCACAGTTCTGCGATATTGGGATCGTGATGTCGAATTTTATTGATGCTGTGGATTTCCTTTGCCAAATCAGACAGAGTTTGAATATCCGCCTGATTGCGACCGTATCGGGCGACCAGACCAAGCTTTTCTTCTGTGGCGCGGAGAGTATGTTCCGCTCGCAGTATGCCATCTCGAACGCCCTGTCGGGTGATGCCAACGTGTTCAGAGATTTCCGCCAGAGAAAGATCATCGTTATAATAGAGATCAAATAACTGGTGTTGCTTTTCGGTCAGAATGTCGCCGTAGAAGTCAAACAGCATACACATTTCAAAGGGCTTATTCTTCATGCTGCGCCTCCAAAGCATCTGATGCTGTAAAGGAATTTCCTTTGTAAAGGGATTGCCTTTACAACACGACTGATTTTACTCGTTTTTATGTCGTTTGTCAATAGCTCTTTGCAAGTTTTTTATCAGTGATTTTGTAACGTATACGATAACGTCGAGAGAAGTCAGAATAAGACAGGTTAACATGGCACCGAATACATTGAGAATCAAATCGTCAATATCGCTGGAGCCAAGCCCCGTGAAATACTGCGTAATTTCAATGGCAGCGCTCAGTCCCAAAGCGGTGAAAAAGGTAAATACAACGCTCAGGTCTCGCCGAAGAAGGGGAATCAGAATCCCCAGAGGAACAAACGCAATAATATTGCCCAGAATGTTTTCCGCAGCGATGGTAAACGAGACTCGACCAGAAAACAGATAGAACCGGATTGTCTGGAAAGGAATCAGATTAACACGGGTAAAAGCTAATTCATCTTTATCCATTAAAATGTCCAGAATGGTGTGTACTGGAAATTTGAATAAAATGACACGGAACAGGACAAAAAGATAGGCAATCAGCAGAATCCACAGCAGAACAGTGACTCCAGGGGAACGTCTGCGTTTTGCGCACATAGCGAGCACTCCTTTCCTTGTTTTTAATTTATTTATCATATCATGATTGCCCCCTTTATTTCAATGCATAAAATGTTCAATTACAAAACAGGTAGACGAAAAAGAAATATCGAGATATAATAGCACAAGAATGGATGAAAGTTTATTCTTACTGGTTTAGGAGAGAGTCGATGCAAAATATTCAAGTTAGGTCGTTGGGGAATGGTGTTCGCTTGACCTGTATCACAACGGAACAATGGAAAACTTCGTTGATCAGCGCCAGCTTTCTCCTGCCGCTTGGCGGGATGGGAAGAAGTGCAGCGGCTTTGCTGCCGGAAATTCTTCGTTCCAGCTGTGCTTGTTACCCGGGCCGTCAACAGGTCGCAGTGCGTCTGGATGAACTGTACGGGGCGCGATTGGAACCATTTGTTGTCAAACGTGGAGAAATCCAGATCATTGGTGTGATGGCGGATGCGGTGGAGGAACGTTATGCGCTTGATGCAGGAAATAGCTTGGCACAGCAGACAACACAGTTGGTGACCGATCTTTTATTTCATCCGGCTCTCCCGTTGGATGTTAGTATAGTTAAAACAGAAGTTTCCAGACTGAAATCACGAATTGCAGCGTTGTCGGACAACAAACGCAACTGGGTAATCCGGCGTATGTTTCAGCATATGTGCAGTACAGAAGACTACCGGCTGGTGGAGCTCGGGGATGAGACGGAACTGGACGGGATTACACCGGAGAAGCTGGAGGCGGAGTATGATCGGATTCTTCGTTGTGCTCCTCTGGAATTGTTTTATTGCGGTTCGTTATGTGCTGACCGGGTGGAAGCATTGTTCCGAGAAGCCTGCCGTTGTCTACCTGCACGCGATGAGATTCTTGTTCCTACCTCATCACGCTTGGATTCTGCTGCGATGTTTCGTTCGGTTACTGAGGAAGAAGTGGTGCGTCAGGGAAAATTGGCGATTGGATTTCGGCTTGGCGTAACAGCTGAAGACCCGCTGTATCCTGCAATGGTTCTGGTGAATGCGTGTTACGGGGGATCGACGGGATCGAGGCTGTTTCGTACGGTTCGGGAGGAGAAGAGCCTTTGTTACTATGCTTCTTCTCAGATGGACAAGCTGAAAGGGGTTATGGCAGTATCCTCCGGCATTGAAAATGCCAATAAACAGCAGGCAGAGCAAGAGATTATGCATCAGCTGAAACTCATTCAGTGTGGAGACCTGAGGAAAGAGGAAGTGGAAGCTGCCCGACGCTTTGTACTGGCCTCCTTGAGATCACAACAGGATTCTCCGTATGCTCTGGAGAATTTTTATCGGACGCAAGCCGCGGGACGAATCACGACAACATTGGATCAATTGATGAGTGCGATAGCGGAAGTATCCTATGATCAGGTGAGGGAAGCGGCACAGAGGATAACTCCCGAATTGGCGTATTTCCTGAAAGGAGCGGCAGTATGATCCATATGTATTCGGAGCTGCAGGAAGAAATTCAGTCTGCAGTGCTTCCCAATGGGTTTCGTATCTATTATATTCCCAAAACGGAATTTCAGAAGACCTTTGCCATGCTGGCGGTACAGTTTGGCTCAACGGACTGTTGTTTTACGGTGGGAGGACAACAGCATACCATTGCACCAGGTGTTGCCCATTTTCTGGAGCATAAAATGTTTGAGGAAGAGGATGGCAATGCGCTTCAGAAATTTACAGAGCTTGGAGCTCAGCCCAATGCATTTACCAGCCATACGATGACGGCATATCATTTTACTGCAACGGAGCATTTTGAAGAAAATTTAGCTGTTCTTTTACGGTTTGTGACGACACCATATTTTACGGATGAAAATGTAGCCAAAGAAAAAGGAATTATTGAGCAGGAAATCAGTATGCTGGAGGATACTCCGAGCTGGCAGGCATATGTTGGTGTGCTACAAGGATTGTATCGGACCCATACAGTGCGCACTTCCATTGCTGGAAGCAAAGAGAGCATTGCACTGATTGATCCGGAACTTCTATACACCTGTCACCGAGCATTTTACTCGGCACCGAATTTGGCGTTAATTATCTGTGGCACCTGTGAATTTGATCGTGTGTGCCAGATGGCGCAAGAAATTGTTCCAAAGGAATCGGTGCAACTTGCAGGCCGAAGCTATGGAATAGAAGGCAGTGAGGTTCTGGTTGCCCGTCAGATTCGGCGCATGGCAGTGTCACGGCCGATGTACATGCTTGGAATCAAAGATACACCGACGGAAAACAGATATTATCGGCAGTTGCTCGGGGAATTAACTGTGCGCTGCATTTGTGGAGAATCCACGCCGCTGTATGAGAAGCTGTATCAGGAGCAACTGGTGGATCGCACATTTTCGCCGGATTATTTTACGTTTGCTGGTGGTGCCTGTGCGCTGTTCAGCGGTGAGACCAGAGATCCGGATAGGGCCTGTCAGCAAATTCTTGGAGAGATTGAGCGTGCGGCATCAGAGGGCGTAGCCGATGATGTGTATGAACGGGCCTGGAGGCAGCTTCTCGGACTGCGCCTGCGCGGGACAGATGAACCGGCAAATATCTGCCGCCAACAGGCTGAGGCCTGTTTTGCAGGATCCAACTGCTTTGACTTTTATGAAATGATGAAATCAGTGAGAAAGAACGATGTGGAGCAGCGCATTCAGCAGTGGGCAAAGCACAACTGCTCTTCGCAGATGATGATCTTACCGCTGGAAGGAGCAGAATGCCATGAATAATGTCGTTTCGTTTCCGGGATTGGGATGGGAGTTCCATTTTTCAAATGTTGCGTTTTATATAGGATCGAAGCCGGTTTATTGGTATGGAATCATTATTATGGCAGGCTTTTTGCTGGCAGTTTTCTATGCATCCCACCGCGCCCCACAATTTGGCATTCGAGGGGACGACATGGCGGATCTGGCGATCATTGCTCTCCCAATCTGCATTGTATGTGCGCGAATCTATTATGTAGTTTTTGAGTGGAGTTATTATCAAACGCATCTTGACGAGATCATTGCGGTCTGGCATGGCGGACTGGCGATTTATGGCGGAATTATCGGTGCGCTTGCAACTTGCTTGGTTTTTTGCCGAATACGGAAGATCTATCCGCCGGACATCATGGATGTTGGATGTCTGGGACTGCTGATTGGACAGAGCATGGGGCGATGGGGCAATTTTATCAATTGTGAAGCGTTTGGAGGGATGACCACACTGCCATGGAGAATGTGCATTGGACAGACCCTGGAGCAATGTGGTGCTTTGGGGAATCATCCCACGTTCTTTTATGAGTCTGCGTGGAATGCAGTGGGCTTTCTGCTGTTGCATTGTTTTTCTAGCAGTAAAATCTATCGATACCGCGGTGAAGTTACGCTGCTGTACTTTGTTTGGTATGGATTGGGGCGTTTTTGGATTGAAGGGCTCCGTACGGACAGCCTGTATATTGCGGGAACAGGGCTCCGGATCTCTCGAGTTATCGCAGGAGTTTCTTTTATAGTAGGATTGTCGCTTTTGCTGTGGAATCGGCGGAAACCGTTTCTGCGTCGAGCAAAAAGAGGGGACACAACGAGCGAAAAATAAGTAAGATACTGTATATGATATGGAGGAACAACAAATGAGTGCAATTAGAATGGATGGCAAGATGGTGTCAGCGAAGGTGCGTGGGAGCATTCTCGCTGAGGTTGACACATTGAAGAAGCAGGGCATCTGTCCGGGACTGGCAGTGATTATTGTTGGGGAAGATCCGGCAAGCCAGATTTATGTTCGCAACAAGGAGCGCGCCTGTGAGGAATGCGGGATCTATTCCGAAAAGTATGCTCTTCCAGAGAAAACGACACAGGAAGAGTTGTTAGAGCTGATTGCCAAATTGAACCAAAATCCGAAAATTGATGGAATCCTGTGCCAAATGCCCGTACCGAAACATATCAGTGAGCAGGCGGTGATTGATGCCATTGATCCTTCTAAGGATGTGGATGCATTCCATCCGGTCAATGTCGGCAAGATTATGGTGGGCAATTTTGATTTCAAACCGTGTACTCCGGCGGGTATTATGGAAATGTTAGATGAATATAAGATTGATCCGAAGGGAAAGGAATGTGTCGTCATCGGACGCTCGAACATCGTTGGTAAGCCGATGGCGATGTTGCTGCTGCATCGACATGGAACCGTCACGATCTGTCATTCCCGAACGGCGGATCTCAAGAAAGTTTGCTCCCGTGCAGATATTTTAGTCGCCGCTGTGGGCAAAGCAAATTTTGTAACTGCCGACATGGTGAAAGAAGGCGCGACGGTGATTGATGTCGGCATGAACCGCGATGAAAACGGCAAGCTGTGTGGTGACGTAATGTTCGATGAAGTCAACGAAAAGGCGGGATATCTGACTCCGGTGCCGGGCGGCGTTGGCCCCATGACGATCACCATGCTGATGAAAAATACGCTCAAAGCGGCAAAGATCCACAACGGTATTCTGGATTGATGTCCGGAAAGTTGGAGCATCACTATGACAGAAAAACTGATTAAGTGCTTGGATCGCTTGAGTGAACTGCTGGAACACATCATGGCGTTGGTTGTTATGCTTGTGGTCATTGGTTCCATCCTCGCTCTATGGGAACCATTTTGCGATTTTTGGATGCATCGGACAGATATTCAAGCGCTTACTGGATTTTTGGAACGGGTACTTGGCATTGTCATTGGTATTGAGCTGTTTAAGGTGCTTTGCAGACCGCGGGTGGAAGCGGTGTTGGAAGTCATGATGTTCTGCATCGTGCGTCATATGATTGTCCATGAGACGTCAGCAGTGGAAAATTTAGTGACAGTCATTGGAGTGGCGGTTATCGTCATAACAAAACATTATTTTCTCGCGTCAGATGGGGTTCACTTTGTGAAACGAGAAGGGCGAGAGAGAACGGAGGTTGAGGAAGATATATAACATTCCGCTGCAGAGAAAACGGAAGTTCGGCAAAAAAACCAACGGGTTTTGGTTGACAGAAAATGAGCGATATGGTAACATATCAGAAGCCGCATTGATCGGGTTTTATAAGTGTGTTTTCCGACGCCGCCCGTAAAAGCGTGACTCTATCAAAGAAAGAGAGGTGCTACCGCAATGTATGCAATTGTTGTAACCGGTGGCAAGCAGTACAAGGTATCTGAAGGCGACGTTATCTACGTTGAAAAGCTCGGCGTTGAGGACGGCTCTTCCGTTACATTCGACAAGGTTCTGGCAGTTGGCGAAGGTGCTGAGCTGAAGGTTGGCGCTCCGTATGTAGAAGGCGCTACGGTTTCTGCTACGGTTGAAAAGACTGGCAAGCAGAAGAAGGTTCTGGTTTACAAGATGAAGCCGAAGAAGGGTTACCGCCGTAAGCAGGGTCACAGACAGCCTTATACTAAGGTAACCATCAACGCAATCAACGCGTAACGATGACCACAGCCCGTTTTTCAACAACAGGCGGCTGCATTCATGCCGTTGAGGTTTCCGGACATGCCGGTTATGCGGAAGAGGGAACTGATATTGTATGTGCAGCGATTTCCAGTGCTCTGGACCTGACAAGTTGCTTTTTGGCCGATATTCTCGGTCTGAAACTGCGGACTGAGATCGAGGAAGAAAGCGGACGAGTTCTCATGGAACTTCCAGATCAAATGGAAGATGAGGATGCAATTCAGGCACAGAACGCAATGAGTGCTCTTATGGTTTATCTAATCAATCTGGGAGCAAGGTATCCGGAATTTATCGAAGTAATGGAGGTGTAAGTCATGCTTCAGATCAGCTTACAGTTTTTCGCTCATAAAAAGGGCGTAGGTTCTACCAAGAACGGCCGTGACTCTGAGTCCAAGCGTCTCGGTGTTAAGCGTGCAGACGGTCAGGTAGTACCGGCTGGCAACATTCTCGTTCGTCAGCGCGGCACTCACATCCATCCGGGCACGAATGTCGGCATCGGTAAGGACGATACTCTTTTTGCCAAGGTTAGCGGTGTAGTACGTTTTGAGCGTATGGGTCGTGACCGCAAGAAGGTTTCCGTTTACGAAATCGAGCAGTAAGATTTGTTTCTTTGATGCAAAGGACACCCCGGACTGTAGTCTGGGGTGTTTTTTTCGGGATAGAGGCTTTGGGAAAGGAAAACAATATGCCACAGTTTATTGATACCGCCAAGATTTTGATCAAAGCGGGAAAGGGAGGGGACGGAAAAGTCTCTTTCCATCGGGAGAAGTATATTGCATCGGGTGGACCGGACGGCGGCGACGGCGGCCGGGGTGGCTCGATTATTTTTCAGGTGGATGATAACCTGTCAACTTTGATGGATTTCCGATACAAAAGGAAGTATACTGCGGAACCGGGTGAGCCAGGCGGAAGCAAGCGCTGCTTTGGCAAGGATGGAAAGAGCCTTATCATTCGTGTGCCGCGAGGTACGGTCATTCGAGATGCGGCGACAGGGCAAATTATTAAGGATATGTCGGATAACGAACCGTTTGTTGCGGCAAAGGGCGGCAACGGAGGCTGGGGCAATACGCATTTTGCCACACCAACACGTCAGACCCCTCGCTTTGCCAAACCGGGACTTCCCGGTCAGGAGCTGGAAGTTCAATTGGAACTGAAGCTGTTGGCAGACGTCGGATTGGTAGGCTTCCCCAATGTCGGAAAGTCTACGTTGCTGTCGATGGCGTCGGCGGCACGTCCTAAGATTGCAAATTATCATTTTACAACACTGGTTCCCAATCTCGGTGTTGTGTCAGTTGGAGAAGGGGAGTCGTTTGTGATGGCAGACATTCCCGGTATCATTGAGGGCGCTTCGGAAGGTGCTGGACTGGGACATGCCTTTTTGCGCCATATTGACCGCTGTCGTCTGTTACTGCACATTGTTGATGCCGCGGGAAGTGAGTACCGTGATCCGATTGACGATTTGGAAAAGATTAATGGGGAGCTGTCCAAGTATTCACTGGACTTGGAAAAACGCCCACAGATTGTCGTGGCCAATAAGATTGATCTCCTCGGTGATAACACAGAACCGTTGGAGCGTATTCGTGCTTGGGCGGAAGAACATGGCTTTGCCTATGCGGAGATGTCTGCGGCGACGAGCCAGGGTGTTCGAGAATTGATGAACCAAACTTGGCATGCGTTGGAGAAATTGCCGCCGGTAACGATTTATGAACCAGAATTTGTTGTGGATACGACAGAAAAACCGGTTACGGAGGATGATATTGAAATCCGTAAGGTTGAGGACTATTATGTCATCGAAGGAGCATGGATTGAGCGTCTGTGCAGCTCTGTGAATTTTGATGACTATGAATCCCGGATGTATCTCGACCGCAAACTGAGAAGTGCAGGTGTATTTGATCGTCTGGAGCAGATGGGAGTTCAAGACGGCGACTTCGTTGTCATGGGTGAGATGGAATTCGAATACGAAAAATAATCCGTATAAAAAGGACGGCATACGCCGTCCTTTTTTATTTCTCTCAAAATCGTTTTGTGCTGTTGTCAACAATCAATTTGCATAGCTAAGGATAACATCTGCGCCCTTACGTCGCGGAGCAACCGGATCTTCGTCCGGATAACCAATCGCAATCAGGGCGATCAGTTCCTGATCCTCTGGAATCTGGAGATAT
>CAYLXH010000053.1:0-13573 GCA_964387535.1 uncultured Butyricicoccus sp.
CGCACATTTTCCCTTCACTGCCATCGGCGTTGAAGATGCGCATTTTGGCATCTGCCGTCTCAGATGGGCAGATCAGAATGATGCCGTCGCCGCCAATGCCAAAATGGCGGTCGGAGAGCAGGACAGCAAGTTGTTCCGGATGGTCCAGCTGCTGGTCAAAACAATTAAAATATACATAATCGTTTCCGCAGCCGTGCATTTTTGTGAATTTCAGCTTCATAGTGAGTCATCCTCAAAGTTAGTCGCAGATTCGAAGTTTTCCGGCACAAAAGACCGAAAACATACACCTTAAATTATACTGGTTTGACGACATGTTTGCAAGGGGACAATAGACGAAGATTATACAATCTTTACAATGGGAGTTGGTGCAGACAAACAAAGAAAGACTGGCGCGGAAACAGAGTTTGCACCAGTCTTTACAAAGAGATGAAAATCATCCCATTATTCAAAGTTCTGAATGATAATTTCCGCTACGTCGCGGCGGGTTTTTCGGTGATTCATTGCATTTTTCTCTATGTAGCTGTGGGCCTCCTCTTCCGTCAGGTGATTTTCCTGAATCAAAAGACATTTGGCCCGACTGATGATACGAAGATCATCCAGCTTTTGACGGAGTTTGAGATTTTCTTTCTGGAGTGCCATGATATGCATACGGGTGGCGTTGGCAATCCGGATGATTTGATAAAACAACGGTCTGCTGAGTGGTTTGGATAAGATAAAGATACCTTCTGGTTCCAACTGCGCGGCGACAGAGTCTGCCAGATCATTTTTGACCAGCATAATCACACCGGTGTGGTTGGAAGAAGAGACAAAGGATGCAAATTCATGTCCAAATTCATCCGGCAGAGGGCTGTTGATCAGAACGAGTTCAAAATCCATTTCGATCAGAGCCCGCCGTGCTTCGCCGCCGGAGGAGGCGATGCGGATGTGATGGGGGTGATGTCCTCCGTCCTGTAAAAGGCCAATCAGCATGTCAGCGCTTTTTTTTGTCGGTGTCACAAGCAGGATACTGTCCATGTAACTACCTCCTTCCAAACAGGATCATAAGGCATCAATAGCGGTAGAAATAGAGGGAATCAATGATCTGACTCTTGTTGCTGGCATCGGAATAACGCGTCCACTCAGCACGCTTTGCCTCGAGGTAGGCGCAAATGGTCTTTTCCGGCAGGGAAGCGTGGATGAATTCACTGTCGGACGCCGCGCGAATGGCCTCGTTAAGATTGGACGGCAGACAGTCGTATTCGCGAACGGCAGACTGTGGAACATCATACAGATTGAGATTACAGGGGTCACACAGACGGAGCTCACGCTGGATTCCTTCGATGCCGGCGCGGATGAGAAGCGTGAATGCCAGATAAGGATTGGCACATGGATCGGAGGACCGGAGCTCCATCCGGGATTGATCACCGTGTGCAGCAGGAATGCGGATCAGTTGGGAGCGGTTTTGATGACTCCAAGTGATATAACGCGGGGCCTCACACTCGCCAAACCGCTCATATGAGTTGACCAGTGGATTGAGGAATGCAGTCATATCATATACACGGTTCATAATGCCCATCATAAAGCTCGAGCTGACCAGATCGTTCTCGGAAGAGTTGCCGGTGAACATGTTTTCTCCATGTCGGTACAGAGAAAGATTGATGTGCAGACCGTTGCCTGCCTGATCACGAAATGGCTTGGGCATAAAGGAAGCATACAGACCGTTGGAAGCGGCAATGGTTTTGACTACGCTGCGGAAGGTAATCAGATTATCCGCTGCATTGAGTGCAGTTGCATAGGCGAAGTCGATCTCGTTTTGACCCGGACCGGTTTCGTGATGCGACGCCTCAGGGCGAAGATTCATTTCTTCGAGAGTCAGACAGATCTGGCGACGGACGTTTTCCCCTTTGTCCAGTGGTGCAATATCCATATAGCTTGCCGAATCGTGAGGACGCTTCGTGGGCAGACCATTCTCATCGTTTTGCAGCAGATAGAATTCACATTCCGTGCCGATTTTTACGGAGTAGCCGAGCTTCTTGATGTCATCGTGTGCCTGACGGAGCATATGACGTCCATCTCCTTCAAATGGCCGTCCATCCGGATAGCGGATGTCGCAGAAAAAGCGGACGACCCGGCCCTGAGACGGACGCCATGGAAGAATCGACAGCGTCCGAGGATCGGGGAAAAGAAGGAGGTCAGAGGCTTCAATGTTCATGAAGCCGCGGACGGAGGAAGCGTCGAAAGAAATACCCTTTTCAAAAGCCCGAGACAGTTCACGCGGCATGATTGAGATATTTTTTTGTGTGCCAAAGATATCACAAAAAGCCAAGCGGATAAACTTTACATCATTGTCTGCGACAAATTGTGTGATTTCTTGAAATGAATAATTTGTCATTCGGATGATACCTCCCCGAAATGGTAAAAGTTGATGGCGGCTGAGACCGTACTGAAAATGTGCATATGTTGATATTGTCCAGAGTGGATACAATATATAAGATAGTAAGGAATATAACGGAATCGATATGACAGAACGATTGGGTTTGCACTGCGTTTTTCTGCATATCCGGTTATGATGGAACGCTCTCAACTGCCTGAGAAGAGCAGAGAGAAAAAGTAAAAAATGACGTGTATTCCAAGGAAAACTGCAAAACACCCTGAAAAACAAACGCCATTGTCTGTGGTTTTATTTTATTTCAAAAGGGGAGTGCAGTCAAGAAAAAAATTCCCTGCATAACAAAAGACAAGGATTTCATACAACTTGCATAGAGGATTTTGCTTCAAAAGAATTATTCATGGGAGAATTAGATAAAAGTTGGCAAAGTGGGAAAAAAGTTTCGATTTCGTGGTTGACAAGTAAAAAAATAGGGAATATAATAGCGTCAGTGAACAGCAAGGGCGCTGTGGATGGCCAAGATCCGCAGCGCTAATTTTTTTATAACTTGATTTTCATTATATGAACGACAGTATGGAGGTGCGTTTCAGATGAATAATGTTCCTGAAATCTTTGCGTCTTACGTATTTAACGAAGGCGAAATGCGCGACAGACTCCCGAGGGAGGTATTCAAAAAGCTGAAGAAGACGATTGACTTCGGTGAGCCGCTGGATCCGACCATTGCAAACGATGTGGCACACGCCATGAAGGAGTGGGCGCTCTCTAAGGGAGCGACGCATTATACCCACTGGTTCCAGCCGATGACCGGAATTACCGCGGAGAAGCATGACTCGTTCATCACGCCGACCGACAACGGCAAGATCATCATGGATTTCAGTGGCAAGGAGCTGACGAAGGGCGAGCCGGACGCATCTTCCTTCCCGTCCGGCGGTATCCGTGCGACATTTGAAGCGCGTGGCTATACCGCTTGGGATCCAACCTCTTGTGCATTTGTTAAGGACGGCACACTGTACATCCCGACGGCATTTTGTTCCTATACCGGCGAAGCGCTGGATAAAAAGACTCCGCTGCTGCGTTCGATGGATGCGATTTCGAAGCAGGGCTGCCGTCTGCTCAAGCTGTTTGGCAAAGATGTCAAGCGCATCACCACGACCGTAGGTCCCGAGCAGGAGTATTTCCTGGTAGATAAGAAGTTCTTTGATGAGCGAGCCGATCTGCGCCTGACCGGACGCACGCTGTTCGGCGCGATGGCTCCGAAGGGCCAGGAGATGGAAGATCATTATTTTGGCACCATCAAGCCGCGTGTCGCTGCATTCATGGCTGATTTGGATGCGGAACTGTGGAAGTTTGGTATTCTGGCAAAGACCAAGCACAATGAAGTCGCTCCGGCACAGCATGAGATTGCTCCGATCTTCTCGACGACCAACAAGGCAGTGGATAACAACCAGCTGCTGATGGATGTCGTGAAGAAGGTAGCGCAGAAGCATGGCATGGTATGCCTGTTACATGAGAAGCCGTTTGATGGAGTCAATGGCTCTGGTAAGCACAACAACTGGGCGCTGTCCACGGATGCCGGTGAAAACCTGCTGAGCCCGGGCAAGGAACCGGCAGAGAATGCACAGTTTATGCTGATCCTGACCGCGATTGTCTCTGCCCTGGATCGCTATGCAAAACTGATGCGTCTTTCGGTTGCTTCCGCCGGAAACGACCACCGTCTGGGTGCCAACGAAGCTCCTCCGGCGATTGTTTCCACCTTCCTCGGCGATACCCTGGATAAGATTGTACAGTCCATCATCAGCGGTAGCCCGCTGGATGAAGAGGGTACGGAAAAGATTAAGCTGGGTGTTACCACACTGCCGGTCATCCCAAAGGATAATACCGATCGAAACAGAACCTCTCCGTTTGCCTTTACGGGCAACCGCTTTGAGTTCCGTATGCCGGGTTCTGCGCAGTCTTTGGGCTGTGTCAATATGATGCTGAATACGGCTGTTGCCAAGGTGTTCAGTGAGTATGCAGACGAGCTGGAGCATGCGGAGGATTTCCACGAAGCACTGAACGCGCTGATCAAGCGCGAGCTGACGGAGCATCAGCGCATTATCTTCAATGGCAACGGCTATGACGATAAGTGGGTGGAAGAAGCAGAGAGACGCGGTCTGCCGAATCTCAAGACGACTCCGGACGCGCTGGCAACCTACTGCGAGTTTGTCGGCATGTTTGAGGAAATGGGAGTTCTGACCGAAACCGAGCTGCTGTCCCGTCAGGATATTCTGATGGAGGAGTACCATAAGATTATCAACATTGAGGCAAAGACCATGATTGACATGGCCAAGAAGGATATTCTTCCGGCTGTTGGCACATACATGGCAGAGCTGTCGGAAACGGCGGTCAATAAAAAGACGATTGGTGTTTCCACCGATATTGAAATGATGCTTCTGAACAAGCTGACGGCTCTTTCCGTAGAGGCCTATGCAAAGCTGGAAGCTCTGATTGCGGCGGATGCTGGTATGAACGATGTAGAAGGCAACATGGATCAGGCATTCTATGCAGCATATACGCTGCTTCCGGCAATGCAAGACCTGCGCAAGGTTGTTGATGAGCTGGAGTCCAATACGGCAGAGAAGTACTGGCCGATGCCGACGTATGTTGATTTGCTGTTTGGTGTATAATATATTATTCCCTGTACGATTGTAACACAAAGGCGTGTATCGGAACCTCTGAGGGTTCCAGATACACGCCTTTCTTTTTTGTAACACTGCGATAACAGCATGTGCAGGTCGTTCCTGCCACAGGCTGATTTTGATCGTCGGAAAGAGAGAGTGGCATTTTCCGACGATCCATAAGTATCATTTCACAAGTTTTGGAGGCGTTTTTTATGTTTTCATCTGTTAGCACGATGTGGGTACTGATTGGTGCTGCATTGGTGTTCTTCATGCAAGCTGGATTTGCAATGTGTGAGGCGGGCTTTACCCGGGCGAAGAATTCCGGCAACATCCTGATGAAGAACCTGATGGATCTTTCGATTGGTACACCAGCTTTCTGGCTGATTGGATTTGGCCTGATGTTTGGCGGCACGAATGGTCTGATTGGCTGGCTTGACCCGATGGTTCGTGCAGACTATTCTTCGATCTTGCCGGACGGCGTTCCGCTTATGGCATATCTGATTTTCCAGACTGTCTTCTGTGCGACGTCGGCAACGATCGTTTCGGGATCTATGGCAGAGCGTACGAAGTTTTCTGCATACTGCCTGTACTCCCTTTGCATCTCTCTGTTCATTTATCCGATCTCCGGACATTGGATCTGGGGCGGAGGCTGGCTGGCCGAACTTGGATTCCATGATTTTGCCGGCTCCACCTGTGTTCATATGGTAGGTGGTGTCTGTGCCGTTGTCGGTGCATCCATTCTTGGACCGCGTATCGGCAAGTATACCAAAGACGGCAAAGCTCGTGCAATTCCAGGTCATAACCTGCCGATGGCGGCACTGGGTGTATTCATTCTGTGGTTTGCATGGTTTGGATTCAATGGCTGTTCGACGGTATCCATGGACGGGGATGCGTCGATTCTGTCCGCGGCGCTGGTATTCGTGACCACCAATATGAGTCCGGCTGTCGCCTGTGTGACGTGTATGCTCTATACCTGGATTCGTTATAAGAAGCCGGATGTTTCCATGACGTATAATGCAGCGCTGGCTGGTCTGGTTGGCATTACTGCTGGATGTGATGCGGTTTCTCCGTTGGGTGCTGCGATTATCGGTATTGTCTGTGGCATTTTGGTTGTAGTTTCCGTGGAATTTTTTGATAAGGTTGTCAAGATTGATGATCCGGTCGGTGCCATCTCGGTGCACGGCGTTTGTGGTGCCGCGGGTACGATTATGACCGGCCTGCTGTCTACGGATCAGGGCCTGCTCTATGGCCATGGTGTACATTTCTTCCTGGTACAGCTGCTGGGCGTCGTCAGCGTGATTGTTTATGTTGCCATTGCGGCATTCATTGTGTTTAAGGTCATTGACATGACACTTGGTTTGCGTGTTTCTCCGGAGGAAGAACTGGCCGGAATGGACTCTACGGAACACAATCTGACCAGCTCGTATGCCGATTTTATTCCGATGCCAGTGAATGAACACGGTCTGGAAAAGACTATCACAGCGGGAGACGTCTCGGAAGAGGCCATCAAGACTCCGGTTTCTGAGGCAGTTCCTGTTACGAAGACAAGCAAAGCGGCAGGAAGTGGTGCGCATAAGCTGACAAAGGTGGTTGTCATCGCTCGCCCGTCCCGTTTGGAAGCGCTGAAGGATGCGCTGGATGCAATTGGCATCGCCGGAATCACGGTTTCGAATGTTATGGGCTGTGGCGTAGAAAAGGGAGCGACGGAGTACTATCGCGGCGTTCCGGTTGACGTGACACTTCGCCCGAAGATCAAGATGGAAATTGTCGTGAGCAAGGTTCCGGTTGATCTGGTTGTTGAGACACTTCGCAAGACCTTGTACACGGGTCATATCGGAGATGGTAAGATCTTCATTTCGGATATTGAGAATGTCATCAAGATCCGTACCGGCGCAGTGGGATATGATGCCCTGCAGGATGAGGACTGATCATTTGATGCGACGATAGAATCTTTTGTGGAAAGCCTCCGAACAGCATGGTCTGTCCGGGGGCTTTCGTTGCATCGACAATTTTATGAGGAGCGTTGCACACACAGCCTGTCCTCTGCTTATACTGGAATGAACCAGCCGGAGAAGATTCTTAACCGGTCTGGTATGAGGAGGTTTTATTATGTGCAACAATAATTGTTTTCCGTGCTCTGGCGGCACGATGGATTCCTGGTGGATTATCATTGTCATCCTGGTAATTTGGATTTTCTGCTGCAACGGATCAATGTTTGGCGGTTGCGGATGCGGCGGCTGTGGTTCCGGCTGCGGATGCTGTGACTGACGGATTCGGGAAATTCATTGCAAAATCCCGAAAAGAATGATACAATGAAAAAAATAGAATAGGAAAGTGAGTTATTCTGATGAAGAAACTGGATCAAATAAAGGCATATCCCAAATATCGCAGAATGCATTCGATTGCATATCTGATTTTTGGAATTTGCTGTGCACTGATTGTTCTCTCTTTCGTTCTGAGTTTTGTGTGGGGAAGGGATAATTCGGTGACCAGTATTCTGGCGTATGTGGCCATTGCGGGGGTCATTATATTTTATGTGATGAACTTTCTGTACTGGCGCTGTCCGAACTGCAATAAGACGCTTCCGCTCTTTGGACCGGTTCCGGTTTGCCATTTCTGCAAGCACCAGTTCATGGATAAGCACGGTGAGTTCCATTGGTAATTGAAAAATTGGCACCCTGATGCGCTGCTCAGGGTGCTTTTTTTGCCCCGGAAAGCAGACCGAGTTCTGCTGCGTCAGGAAAGACAAGAATTTGATGGTCCAGACCGAGTGTGTGCAGAAGCTGACGTTTGGCGTGGAGTGTTTCCGGGTCGTCAAACAGGACAAAATGGGGCTGACCGTTGTCGGTATATGTGAAATATTTTGCGCAGAGCTCCCGGGAGAAAAAAGGAACGGCGCCATAGGTGTGACACAGCGTAGGAATGTCCTCAAAGTGCAGCGGAATGCCGTCTGCCTGTGCGGAGGGAATGGAAAACACGGCACAGGATCGGACCAGCTGTACGACAAGGCGTTCTCTTCCATAGTCCTCGATGAGCTGTGTGAGATGACGCTCTAAGCTGCCGCCTGAGATCGCCGTATCCACAAGACAGAGGCTGTTTGGGGCGTGTTCGATCAGCTGCTGCGGAATCGTACAGGTAAGCCGTAAACGAGCAGCGTGGCGATCGAGTGCAGTGACGGCGGCGGCCAGCTCGGGGCGCTGGAAATCGGACAGGATGCCACTGCAGTTTCGAGACTGTGCCAGAGAACAGGCGGAGGAGGCAAACAGCTCCGGGGAGCGAACCGAACCACCCTGGTCGACGATTCCGAGCAGATCTCCGCGTGTGTACAGCGGATGGCGAAGCACGGTGAAGGAACCGGATGAGGTAAGAGCCGCGCAGAGATGCAGACAGGTCAGTCCGGCGCTGCGGACGGCCTCTGCATCCGGACCGGCTGCTGCGATGACAGGGACAGCTTGCATGGAATGCCCTCCTGATCTGAAATACTAGATAGAATGTTTTGGATGTTATTATGTATATGAAGTCCGGTTTGTGATAGAACAGACCGGCGGAAAGGAATGCTTATGATACGATTTGGCCCGGCCGGAAACGACGCTGCGTTTGCGGAGGCCGGATATAAAGCGACAGTGGATGCACCGGCATGGATTGCGGCAATGGGATTGACTGCGTATGAATATCAGTGCGGCCGGGGTGTGCGGGTTGGAGCGGAGACGGCAAGCAGAATAGGTGCTGCTGCCCGTGAGAACGGCATTCAGCTGTCGCTGCATGCACCGTATTTTATCAATTTATCCTCCAGGGAGGACAAGCGTATCGAGGGAAATTGCCGGTATGTGCTGGAGAGCTGTGCCGCAGCGCAGGCCATGGGGGCAGACCGCATCGTGGTCCACACGGGCGGACTGGGCAAGCAAAGCCGTGAACGGGCCTTTGCCAATACGGTGGAAAACGTGCGCGAATTGTTGGAAATAAAAGATCAGGAAGGATATTCGGATATTACGATTTGTCTGGAAACGATGGGCAAGATCAACGTAATCGGGACGGCAGAGGAGATTTTCCGTCTGGTTGCGTTGGACGAGAGACTGCTTCCGTGTATTGATTTTGGCCATCTGAATGCCCGGACAACGGGTGGGCTGACGCGGCGCGAAGAGGTGGCGGTGCTATTTGATCAGATGGAGCAGATGATTGGACGAGAGCGTGCACATGTGTTCCACAGTCATTTTTCTAAAATTGAGTATGGACGGGGCGGAGAAATCCGCCATCTCACGTTTGAGGACACACAGTATGGGCCGTGCTTTGCGCCGTTTGCGGCAGAGATTGCAGCGCGAAAGTATGAACCGCGCCTGATTTGTGAGTCGGCGGGGACACAGGCACGCGATGCAGTACGAATGATGGAGATTTTCCAAATGCAGCAGTAACGAGGATATTGTGCAAGGAATGGCGGCAAAATACTTGCAAAACAGACAGCAATCATGTAAAATAAAAAAAGATTATTTTGTATTGAAATTTTATTCGATATTTTGGAGGTTACATTTATGCAAGCAGGCGAATTTCGTAACGGTACTACGTTTGAGATGGACGGTCAGGTTCTGCAGGTCATTGAATTCCAGCATGTAAAGCCGGGCAAGGGTGCCGCATTTGTCCGCACCAAGATGAAGAACGTGATTACCGGTGCGGTGACGGAGCGCTCGTTCAACCCAACAGATAAGTTTGAGCAGGCTTATGTTGAGCGCCGTGAGATGCAGTACCTGTATAATGATGGCGATTTGTATTACTTTATGGACAATGAAACCTATGAACAGATCCCGATTTCCAAGGAAACGCTTGGAGATGATTTCCGCTTTGTCAAGGAAGAGATGGTCTGCAAGATCCTGTCTTATAAGGGCAATGTATTCTCGGTAGAACCGCCGCTGTTTGTTGAGCTGGAGATTATTGAGACCGATCCGGGCTTCAAGGGCAATACGGCCACGAATACTCTGAAGCCGGCTGTTGTTGAGACGGGTGCTACGGTAAAGGTTCCGCTGTTTATTGATCAGGGCGAAAAGATCAAGATTGATACCCGCACTGGAGAATATCTGGAGCGTTCGAAGTAATCGTGAACGATAGGCTGTTTGCCGCACAGGAGGAAGGAGAAAAGCATGACTCTTACAGAACGTGTAGCGTATATTCGAGGCCTGGCAGAGGGTCTGGATGTCAATGCAGAGCAGAAGGAAGGCCGTGTGCTCCTTGCCATGCTGGATCTGCTGGAAGATATGTCTGTGTCGATTGCTGAACTGGAAGAAGAAAATGATGGCCTGCAAAACATTATGGATGCCATGATTGAGGACTTCTATGATGAAGACGATTCCTATGATGAGGCAGATGAGCTGGATACTGACTCCGAGTTATATCAGGTCGTATGTCCGAGCTGTGGAGAAGAGATTTTTGTTGATGAATCCACCCTGGATATGGGGAATATTGGCTGTCCGGCGTGTGGAGAAGAGTTGGAATTTGATCTTTCCGCACTGGAGGATGAGCTTCCGGCATATCCGCAGACAGAACAGAACGACTAAGTCATCGGAAAGAGAAAACTCCTGCATGAGAAATCATGCAGGAGTTTTTTGCGTTGTATGCCGTATTAGAGCAAGGATGGTTGCTCACGGTGGACAATGACCAGAATTTTCACCTTGGTCTTTTCAAACTGACTGGAGCGAATTTTTTTGATGTACATATTGTGTGGGTGACCGGCCACAATGGTGTGATAAATCATGCTGTCCTGCTCGGTCAGGCGACCGATTTCTTCGCCATCCTCGGTAATCACAGTGCAGTTGGATCCATTGGAATCACAGATCACATAAACCGGCTGACCTTTGACGCAGTCTGCGATTGCCCGCAGCCGGCGCTTTTTGCTGGTTCCCTTGAGCTTCCATGTCAGACGGAACAATTCGTCGGAAGAGGAGGAAATGGGTACGTCGGAAGAAACCCAGTTATCACCCCAAAGAGGCTCAACATCCACTTGCTCTTGGTGGGAGGCAGCGGTGACGGAAGAAAAAACCTCGGCAACCGAGTCGTTCGGAGCAAGTCGTTCGGCAGTTAATAATTCTCCGATTGTCAGTGCGTCTGACGTGTCTGCGGAGGTCTCTTCGGTGGAAGAAGGATCGTTTGTTGGATTGATCACTTCGTCATTGAGAGGGGTAGTAGTTTCGACAGCCGGTAGTTCCGGGCTGGCAAGATGAGTGGGAGCTGAAGGCTCTTCTGGCTCCGTACATTGTTCGGAAGCGGGCTGTTCGGGCTCAGAGAGTTCGTCCTCTGTGGTTTCCGTCGGTGGTTCCTCAGCACATACGGTTTCGGTTGCCGCTTCGGGAGTGTCGCAGTGAGCCAGTTCCGTCGGGCCGGGTTCCTCCGTTCTCTCTTCCGATCGTTCCGCTTTTGCGGAGTTTTCGTTGTGATCTTCTTCGATTGGTTCGTTTGGGATAACGGAATTCCGGATAGTTTCGTTGGCTGGCTCCTCCGGTGTATCCGATGGCGTGTCATCAGGCAACTCGGCGTCGTCTGATTCGGTGGTATCCGTCGAAAGCGATTCTTGAGAGGGTGGATTCGAAGAGTGCGATGCGGAAAGAACCGCTGTTTCCTGCTCCGATTCTGACAGTGTCTCCGCGATTTGATCGTTGACAGCAGAGGAGATGTCAGACAACACCGGACTGGGATCCGCCATAGGAGCGTCCGCCTCGGCGGTCTTGCGCTGCACGGCAACAGAAATGGCATCCATTAAATCATCCATGCGTTCCTCAGAAAGGGGCGAAGATTCTTCTGTGGATTGTGGATCTGCAGAAGGGATCGCACGTTTGCGGAGGCGCGGAATCAGCATCGTGGCGTCCGAGACCTCTTCGCTGGGATCGGGAGAAGGGACAGATCGTAGTAGGGATGTTTTTTCCCAATCTTCTTCGTATTCATCCTCATAGTCGCAATCCCGACCGCGGCGGCGGTCATGAAACAGAAAAGAAAATAGTCCCATAGTTGTAACCTCCTGTACAGAACTCTCCTATGTCTTATGATAGCACGGATTGAATATTGAATCAATGAAGGAATTGGCAAAATTCTCATGCACAATCAGCGAGAGCATAGTGGGGAAACAGTCCAAAAAGGTTGGAATAGTTTATGGGATCACGACGTACAATAAGGGAGTGCATTTGCATACAAACTGGAATCTGCTGACACAATGCGTTTAAGAAAGGTGGTTGCATTCGTGAAAACGATTTTTGGGACGGATGGGATCCGTGGGCGAGTCCCGGAGGAAATCGGTGCGGAACAGGCATTCCGCGTTGGAGTAGCAGTGGCGGAACAGTTTGGACGAAGCAATATGGGACGCCGTCTGATCGTTGTTGGACACGATCCGCGCCGCTCGTCGGATATGCTGGAGGCTGCTGTGACAGCCGGAATTTGTGCAGCGGGAGTGGATGTAGAACGCCTTGGCGTTATTCCGACACCGGCGGTAGCTCTGCTGACGCGGGCCCACGGAGCGGACGCAGGGATGATGATTTCGGCATCACACAATGCAGCAGAGTACAATGGCATTAAATGTTTTGACTCCTGCGGATACAAATTCACGGAACAACAGGAAGCGGATATTGAGGCACAGATGGGGAGAGAGAGACTTCCTGTTGACCGGGTGGGATGGGCTCGTGCGCTGAGCCGAAATCCCATTCAGGAATATACTGATTATCTGACGGGATGTGTGCGCGGAGAATTGAGCGGCATTCGAGTGCTGTTTGACTGCGCAAATGGGGCGGCATCGACAACCATTACGAGGTTAATTCGTTGCTTGGATTTGCATGCCGATGTGATTTGCTGCCGCCCGGATGGAGACAACATCAATGATCACTGCGGTTCTACGAATACGGAACAACTCCGAAGAATCATGCAGGGAGGGCAGTATGATGTTGGCTTTGCCTTTGACGGTGATGCGGACCGATGTGTGGCGGTGGACGAACACGGAGAAGAGTTGGACGGCGATTATCTGATCGGGCTGTTTGCTCAGCAACAAAAGGCGGAAAATCCGGAACGCGATGGATTGATTACGACGACAATCATGTCCAACGCCGGGATGAAAGAGTTTTTGAATAAGCAGGGAATTGCGGTTGCATATACCGATGTCGGAGACCGTCAGGTTATGCAGGCAATGCGGGAAAACGACAGCTGGATTGGCGGAGAGCCATCAGGACATCTGATTTTCCGCGAATATGGGACGACAGGAGATGGACAGCTGACGGCAATCCGGCTGATGGATTGGATGGCGGCGTGTGGGACTTCTGTGTCTGCGATGAGAGAGCAATGGACACCGCAGCCGCAGATTCTTCGTGCCGTTCCCGTTGCTCGGGGACGCGGAGCGGAAATTGTGAAGTCGGACGCGGTCGCGCATGCAGTGAAGACATGGGAGGCCAAGATGAAGCGGGGACGGCTGCTGATTCGTCCTTCCGGAACTGAGGCAGTGGTGCGGGTGATGGCAGAATGTCGCGATTCACATATGGCAGAACAGGCGGCCGAAGAGATCGTCCGTATCATTGCACAGAGTGAG
>CAYLXH010000054.1:0-13511 GCA_964387535.1 uncultured Butyricicoccus sp.
TAAAAACACGTCCCGGTAGGTAGTCCGGGAGCGGTGCGCTGTGCCGTCAGTAACCTGCCTCCTTGGTTGTCCATTCTTTGTATCTTTTCTTTATGTAAGGAGGAACGGATATGGAGACCATTGTACTCAATCTGACTGTCTTTTTTGAGGATCCTTTCTGGGTTGCCTTGTATGAGCGGGAATACCAACACCGTCTGGAAGTCTGTAAGGTTCCGTTTGGATCCCAACCCAAGGATTATGAGGTATACGAATTTTTCCTCAAACACTGGCATCAGCTCCGGTTCAGCCCGTCCGTTGAACTCGCTGCTCATACACATCGGGTAGCGAATCCCAAACGAATGCAGCGTGCAATCAAAAAGCAGCTGTGCCAAACCGGAATTGGAACCAAGGCGCAGCAAGCGCTCAAGCTCCAACAGGAGCAGGGAAAACACCAACGGCGCATGCATTCCCATCAGCAGCACGAAGCGGCCAAAGAGCGGCAGTTTCAGCTGCGTCAGCAAAAACGCAGAGAAAAGCACAGAGGACACTGACTGTTATGCACAGAGAACAATTCTCTGTGCTTTTCTTCCCCCACTCTGCCATTTTGGTCACTACATTGATCAATTTCAGTACCATAGTGATCACAAAATAAAAGGCGCCCAACCGAAATTCGGTTGGGCGCAAACTATCTCAGGTAGATTTACATTTGTCACAAATATAATGTAAATTCAGCTCATATGTCGTGATTGGCATCCCGGATCGTTCTTTCAGCAAAGGGAGAAGTTCCGCAAGAGAAATATCCTTGATGTCCCCACAGCAGTCACAAACGATGTGATCATGCGGCGCTATATTCTTATCATAATACGCAGGCTGTCCATGAATATTGACTCGCCGGATTAAGTTTTGATCCGTCAGGGCATTCAAATTGTTATATACTGTGGCCAACACAATGGACGGCAACTGTTGTTTGACAAGACCATAAACCTCATCTGCAGATAAATGCTTTTCCGATTGCTGTACGGCTGATAAAACCAGCTGTCTCTGTTTTGTCATCTCCCGCCACCTTTCCACCATTTTTCATCTTTATACCATATTTACCCCACTAAGTCAACATTTTTTGCTACTTTCCTTATTTTTACACAAGATATTGCGATTTTATCTGTTTTTATATACAATATTATTAGGATTCTCGGATCTAATATATCACCGATAGAAAGAAGGATATTCCATGCGCATTGTGACCACTGCCCAGATGAAAGAAATTGAGCGCCGCGGAGACGCTTCCGGCGTTTCCTACTACCAGATGATGGAGAATGCTGGTTTGTCATCGTATCACTTTCTCCGCGAACAGTATCCCGCTGCGCAGCGCGTTGTGCTCTTCTGTGGGAAAGGTAATAACGGCGGGGACGGGTATGTTGTCGCCCGCCTGCTCGCCCAGAACCACCTCACGGCAACGGTTGTTCTGGTCGAAGGAATGCCCACCACCACAGACGCGAAAACCAACTTTGACTTACTTCCTTCCTCCGTCTCTGTTCTTTCCCTTGGCGATCCCCTTCCTCCCTGCGATCTCATTGTAGACGCTCTGTACGGCACCGGATTCCACGGAACACTCCGCCCTAATGGCGCACTGGCCTGTCAACAGATGAATCAACTCCCCGTCCCAGTACTTTCCCTTGATCTGCCCAGCGGCTGCAATGCAGATACCGGAGAGGCCTGCGAAGGCGCCGTACAAGCGGACTGTACCATTGTATTTGATTCCTGGAAACATGTTCATCAGCCGGCTTCTCGCCATTGCGGCACCTGCTATCTCGCAGACATTGGAATCCCCGAACACTGTCATAAAAACCTATAACCACTTCTTGACTTTGTCACAGACAGTGTTATAATAGAAACGGAGTAAGGGCTTGTAGCTCAGCTGGGAGAGCGCCGCGTTCGCAACGCGGAGGTCGAGAGTTCGATCCTCTTCAGGTCCACCAAACCGATCATCGGCACTGTTTCATCGAACAGTGCCGATGATTAAAAATTTGCATGGGAGTAATTTGTATGCCAGATTATAAGGCTATGTATTACCACCTAGCGGGGCGCATGGCTACTGCGATGGATGCGCTGGAAGCCACCACGAATGCTCTGGTTGATATCACCGAAAAGCTAAAGTTAGCACAGCAGACCACGGAGGAAATGTTCATTTCCAGTCCTGACGACAATCCGGATTCTCTGGATAATGAAGCAGTTTCAAAGTAAAAGCTGAATCCATAAATTCCATAAACAGCATCTATCATATTCCGATGTTACATGTCGCCGCGGATTTTCTATCATCCGCGACGACTTTTTTTATCCAAACGTCAGCTTCTCCTCATTCCATCGCTTCTCCTTTTTGAATACGTACAATTTTACACAAAAACCGCTGTTTCTTTGTTAAATGGCGGTTTTTTCATCGTATTACGGACAAAAATACACGGCACCTTGCGGTGCCGTGTACTTTTGATACGTAAAAGAGAATATTGTTCCTGATCGGACACAGGAGCCGCTCAGTTCCTACGAGGAAACAGAAAGGATTTACTTGCCCAGATAGCCGCTCAGACGGTCAATTCTATCCTGTGCATTGTCCGGAGTAACGGTGGTCGCACCAGAGTCAACCACTTCGTCAACCGTTTCGCCCTGTGCTGCTGCCAGCGCCGTCTCACAAGCGAGATAGCCCATATCATACGCCTCTTGTGCTACAGACATCGTCAACTGGCCATCCAGAATGGACTCGCAAGCACTGATCTGTCCATCAAAGCCCAGGAAGATCGTATTCTTATATGCTTCATTCTCAGCCGCAGTACGAGCTGCTGCAACTGCCATGTCGTCGTTGTTTGCGCAGATAATCGCGACACCTTCCGGATGAGTCTGCATGATTGCTTCCATCGAAACAACTGCCTTATCAGCAACAGCATCTGCATACTGAACCTCATCTGCCAGGAACTCGCCGCCGGACTCCTCAATGCCCTTCTGGTAGCCGGTCATACGAGCAGTATTTGTCGCATCGCCCTGAACGCCTGCGATTTCAATGCACTTGATTTCGTCCCATCCAGCATCCTTTGCCGCCTCGACAGCTGCAACTGCGCCCTGCCGTGCAGCCTCTTCATTACCAGTACCGACAAAAGAAATTACTTCCGGGGCCTCCACGTTGGTATCCAGCGCGATCACCGGTCTGGTTTCTCCTGCAATCAAAGTTGCAACCAGATCAGACTGCAGCGGTGCAATGACATAGGCATCGTAGCTGTCGTTTGCAATGTCGGTTTCAATCATGTTCTGCTGCTCATCATACGAAGTCTCAGACGGAGGTCCCTTGACATCAACCGTAACGCCCGGATGATCCTCCTCAAACGCAGCACAGCCAGCTGTAATCAGCTGCCAATGCTCCGAAGACTGAGTCTTGAGAACCACACTGATCTTGTATTCCCCATTTGATGCTTCCGCAGAACCCGTGGATGCATCGGAACCAGAATTGCCGGAATTCCCGCAGCCTGCCAGCATGCCAACTGACATCGTTCCTGCCAACGCCATGGCAAATAGTCTTTTCTTCATAATCGTTTCTCCTTCTCGTTTCTAACGTCTTACGATGAGTTTTTGTGACTACCATGGCCAACGTCACCGCAGTCACTAAGGATTCATCTTTCCTTATCCTGTGTTTTTGCACGTGCCTTGACCTTATTATACGAGAGAGATACCGTTTCCGCAAGAAAACAATGTTACAAAAATCACCCGTTATTTTTGGGAAATACCAAATTGCACACAATACATTTTGTAAAATTTTTCTGTTTAACCGGCTTAAAATCTCTCATTTTTCCTGTGTATTTTTGAAAAAACACCCATATTTTATTCTTATTCCACACTGTGCTTTTGCACATTTATTTTTATTTATCTATCGTTACACAGAATTGCACATATTTTTGGTACTACTGACAAGAGCCGCAAACAAAACCAAGAGGTCACGAACAAACATCGTGACCTCTCGCTATTGTTCCACTATTTCGCGAACAGAGTATACATCCGGCACAGTACTCTGCGCATCGGAATGACGCGAATCCATACCCGCGCAAAAAACTCCCACCAGAAATCTCCGGCCTGAATCCAGCGTCCTTTGCGCTGTACTTTCGTCACCAGCCCAAAAATCTGTTCTCTCTGAATCGGTCCCTCGATTTCCCGCTGTGCATCCCCAATCAAATAGTATTCTCCTTGATCGACACGGCAAATGCGATGCATGACAAACTGACCGTTTAATCGCTCATACAATACCATATCTCCCCGCGCAAGCGGACGAGTGGGTTTTTCAAAGCAGATCCAGTCTCGCCCATGCACTAAAAACGGACTCATGCTGTTTCCCGCAATACGCAGACTTACTGTCTCACCTTGATCCGTCAGTTCCCGCAAAACGGACACATATTTTCTGGTATTTACCATTTTTGTCGTCTGTACCATCGTCAAGCATCCTTACTTTTCTTGCTCTTTGTCTGTCCTCCCGCCATAACGATAGCCATATCCATAACGGCGTCCATAGCCATAGCCATAACCATAGCCGTATCCATAACCGTAACCGTTTCCGGTAATGCCAGCCGAAGCCTGATTCACCGCATATCCCAACAACATGACTCCGGTATCCGCCAGCACCTCCATCGCCTTCACAACACGCTCAATCGTCACATAGTCCTGTCGAACCACCATGATCGCCGCATCAGCAAAACGGGCAAACTGCAATGCATCCGACAGTACCCCACAAGGCGGAGTATCAATAATCACATAGTCATATTTCTCACAGGCTTGCACAAGCAGCTGCTGAATCCGATCATTTTTGAGTAATTCCGAGCTGTTTTTCTCTCCAGCTCCACCGGTCAGAACACGAAGCCGTGTGTTTTCGTAAGAACTCAATGCTTCTGCCGATGCAATCTCCGCTCCCCGCAGAAGCTCTCCCATCGTCACTGCACTCTCCGCAATGCCCAGTGCCCCCGCAACAGACGGGCTTCGCAAATCTCCGTCAATCAGCAGCACTTTCTTTTCCTTCTTTGCCAGCGCAACCGCTAAATTGACGGCAACCGTTGTCTTTCCTTCCTGCGCCGATGTACTAGTTACCATAAAGCAGGTCAGATTTTCCTCCTCCGACTGCTTCATCACACGATTACGCAACACACGAATACTCTCGCTCAGCATCGAATCGCTGTTTTTGGCATCAATCAAAATCTGTGCCTTTCCGCTCCTCTTCTTTACTTTGACCTTTGGCACGCTTCCCAGACAGGGTACACTGACATAAGCCTTTAAATCCTCTTCCTTGCGAAGCGTCTTACGTGTCATTGCATAAACCAATAGAAAAATTCCAGCCAGTACAATCCCAATCAGTCCCCCGCACACCAACACGTACCGATAGTTGATCGGATTGACTGGATCTTCCGGTATACCGCTTTCATCCATCAGAGTCAACTCAGTGTCTCCAATGATGTAGCGGGCAACCTCTGGATAATTTTCTATCACCGCCTGCAACACATCGTATGCCAGTTCCGGTTCACTCGCTGTCACGGTGATGGTAAACAACGAAGAGTCTGCCAGAGAACTCGCCGTGATCGAAGCCGGAACCACATCCATTCCCAATGATTTTGCAACAACATCCTGCAACGCGCCACTGGTCATGATGTATGGAAACGATTTACTCAGCTGGCTTGCCGTGGTTTCACTGTAATACGCTTCCCCATACACATATGCATTTTGCGTGTTCACCACAAAGGTCGAATAAGCCTGATACTGCGGCGTGTACTTCATGATGTAAAATCCCAGATTCGCTGCCGCACAAGCGCAAATCAAAGCGATCATCAACAGCCAAAACCGCTTGGCTCCCCTCCAAATGTCATCCACAAGGAGCATCAGATCAATTTTCTCCTGCTCTTCCGGACGATTACTTTGCTCTTTTCCCATAATGACCCCCATATCCGGAATACTTTGTCCTACGGTGCGGATTGTTGGATGCATTACTCAGAATACAGCCCAAGACATGATCCGCTGATCGATTTAACGCATCGATTGCATCATTGATATCCTGCGCCATTACGGTGTCCTCACGGACAATCAGGATCGCTGTATCCGCCAGACGAGCTAACTCTTCGACCTGAGAAACCAGTGCCAGCGGTGCAGTGTCCAAAATAATATAATCCATATGGGCACGGAAGTGTGCAATCATTTCCTTCAGCGCCTCGATCTGCTCGTTGTTCTCTTCCTGATTCTCCGCTTTATTAAACGCAATGTATAGGCTCGTGTTGCCATATCGTTTGATCAGATTATTCATGCCGATCCCGTTGTTCAGCGCCTCCGCATAATCCATACAGACATCTTTGGAAACCTCAAAGATCTTGTGCTGCGACGGTTTGCGGAAATCACAGTCAACCAACAACACATTGCTTCCAGATTCTGCAATCGCGAGTGCCATATTGGCGGAAATTGTTGATTTTCCTTCATTCTCTAATACACTGGTCATCAGGACAACCTTTTGTCCACCCCGATCCAGCTGACTGCGCACCCGCGAGGCACAGAGACGATTAGATTCCACAAACGGGAAACTGCGCAATGGATTTTCAATCAGCATAGAAATGGCCGATGTTTTTCGGTTTCGCTGTTTCTTGTCTTTCTTCTTGCGCTCGTGGTAAATCACACCCAGCAGTTTCGCATCAATCTTTTCACGCATCTGTGTCTCATTTTTCACCGTATCGCGCCGATACGAAAGAAATGCAATCAATACGACAACAAACAAAACCGTGAGCAAGAAGCTGCGAACCATCATTTTTTTCAAATTTGGCGCATTCGATGCTCCTGTGGGAATGGTTGGCCGCTGTATTGTCTCCAAAATAACGTCCCCAAGGACATAATCCGAAACCTGATCATAGTTTTTTAAAACAGAATTCAAAATACGATATGCATCGGTAGCAGAATAAGCCGACACTTTCAGCTCAATCATATTCGTCTCTTCTACCTGTGTCGCCTCCATGGTTGCATTCAGGCTTTCCATATTCAGATCTTCCATAATCTTTTTCTTCAGAAGATTGCTTCCCAATATCTCCTGAAAGCGCTCTGCCATCGCTGTTGCTGAACTTAAATCCTGATAAACATTGCCGTTCATGCCTTTGGAAGTGACGGTAAACGTTGTCTTTGTTGTAAATACAGGATGATAACGAACAGTCACTGCAATATTGGTAAACAAGCTGATGGAAATCGCAAGTAGCAGAATGGTACGCCATTCCCGAAGAACATCGCGAATAACGCTCATCAGATCAAACTGTTTGCTCCAAGAATTTTCCATTTCCTTTCCCCCTTATTTTCGAACGACAACGATCAATCGCACCATGCCGGTTTCTCTTTCCTCTGTGCCGTAACGATATGTAATTTCATAGCATCCTGATTTCGTGTATTTCACGTCGCTCTCTATTGAGATATCCGACAGGGGAATCGCTGTTCCATCTTCCGAAACCAGAGACTCTCCATCCCGTCGATATTTTACACCATTGACCGTCATAGACTTCACATAGTCCAACGGTTCCACACGATCTCCATCGGTATACACCAGATAATCCTCCAACACAATCTGCGGTAAATACTGCATATCCGCAGCAGAACAAATTGTGACGGTTGCCTTTAGCCTCGACACATCTCCGGCGCTGTTTGTAACCGTGAATTCCATTGGATAATCCCCCGGTTCATCAACCGTCAGACTATACTTACTGGAAATTTTGATCTGCTCACTCAAATTTCCGTCCAATACGTCTTCCGCTCTCATATATTCTAAAATATCCGTGACGCCAACCGTGAACTTCAACGGTTTCTTCAGCTTAAATTTCGGCGCATCATACGACTCATATACGACCTCTCGTGATGCCTTTGTGACATGTCCGTCCGAGTCAACCGCGGCCACCGTCATTTTTCGAGTCGTTCCATCAATGAAATTTCCCAGTCCCTCCAAAACAATGCCATCGGTCACATCACCATCGGTTTTGTCCATGGCAGTAATCCCCTGAAGCAGTTCGTCCTCCCCGGCATCCGCAGAAACCGTAATAGAATCACGATCCATCGTAATGACCGGACCGCTGTGATCTGTAAAAAAACGTTCGTAGCATTGCAGCGCCGCAAAAGACACCACAGCCAGTACAAACAGGATCACACTGATCCTTCGGATTCTTTTCATACTCTGTCGCTCCTTTTCTAAAAAATACGACGTCTCCACGCAGGGCGCCTTCCATGCAAACGAATATGTTGGCTGCGCAGGATCTTTCCCGGTTGATATACGGTCAGTCGATATGCAGTATCCTCTCCATAATACTCCTCAAGGATCTGGCATGCTTCCCTCAGATACGTCGTACGCCGGTACGGACTATGTGCATCGCTGGCCATGCAGGTCACCAGATCAAACCGCAGCAATTCATGCGCAGCATGTTCTGCACGCCATCCAAACCGGCCCAGAATACTCCCCTTATTGATTTGCGTCAAGCATCCCATCTGCAGCCAGTCATACACGAAAACAGGGGAATCCTGTACACAGAAGTATCGCTCTGGATGGGCCAACAGCGGAATCGCTCCCATATTCAGCATTCGTTCCAGTTGATCTCCTATGAACTCCGGCTCCTCATCAAACGGAAACTCCACCAGATAATAACGGGAGTTGTTCAGTCCAATCAGTTTTCCTTCCTGAATTTTCTGGCAAAGATCTTCTGATGAAAAAATTTCCATACCAAGATACACATGCAGAGGAAGCCGCTCTTTCCCCAAAATCTGTTGAAACCATTCCAAATTTTGTCTTAGCAAAAATGGATCATCATTCTCAAACCGGCCTGACTGATTGCTGTGTGGTGTTGCCACTAAGTCAGTCACTCCGCTCTCCAATGCCAACTCCGCCATTGCCAGAGAGTCCTCCAGTGTTTGTGCACCGTCATCCAACCCAGGAAGAATATGCGTATGTAAATCAGTCATCCGGTGTTCCTCTCTGCCCACAGAATCCCGGCACCTCCGTCCTGGAACTTCCCAATTCATTGCTCCCCGGAGAGTACTCCGGTATCAATACCATCATTTGTTCCCGAATGTCCTCCGCCTCAGAAAATGCAGCGTCAATGAGCCGCTTGACTGCTGCCTGTATTGCTTCTGTCTCCACTTTGGTCTGCTGTGCGACAAAAATTCGTTCGTTTTCCGTCTTTTTTAAATTGTCCAGACTAATCAACAGCTCTTCATACAGTTTTTCCCCCGGTCGCAACCCAACAAACTCAATGGCAATGTCTTTCTCCGGCTCTAATCCAGACAAACGAATCATATCTTTCGCCAGATCCAAAATCTTTACCGGTTCTCCCATGTCAAGAATAAATATCTCTCCACCGGCCGCCAACGCTCCGCACTGCAATACCAGGCTGACCGCTTCCGGAATCGTCATAAAATAGCGAATAATATCCGGATGGGTTACTGTCACCGGTCCACCTGCTGCAATCTGATTGCGAAACAATGGTACAACACTGCCATTGCTGCCCAAAACGTTGCCAAAACGCACCGACGCAAACTCTGTTTGGGAGTTCTGCGCAAAGCTCTGTACAATCAATTCACAAACACGTTTGGATGCTCCCATAATGTTCGTCGGGCGAACCGCTTTATCCGTGGAAATCAGCACCATTTTCTGTGCATGATATTGATGAGCTGCATTCGCAATCACCCAAGTTCCCAACACATTATTTTTAATCGCTTCATTCGGACTGTCTTCCATCAAAGGTACATGTTTATGTGCCGCTGCATGAAAAATCAAATCCGGATGGTATTTCTCAAATATCGTATCAACACGTTTCTGATTGCGAACCGATCCAATCAGCACCACCAGATTCAGCTCCGGATGTTCTGCCAGCAGCTCATTGCGGATAGCATACGCACTGTTCTCATAAATATCAAACACAATCAAACACTTTGGCCGGTACTGCGCCAACTGGCGGCAAATCTCACTGCCGATCGAGCCGCCTCCTCCAGTCACCAAAATGACTTTGCCCTCGACGTATTCCACCAATTTCCCCATATCCAAATCAATGGAGGGGCGTCCGAGAAGATCGTTAATATCCACTTCTCGCAGCATTGAGACACTGACCTCTCTGTTAATCAGCTGATATAGTCCCGGTAAATGCAGTACCTTACAAGCTGTTTCACTGCACTTCTTCATCAATTGCTTCTTTTCCAACGGCTTCATGGACGGGATAGCAATGATAATCTCTTCAATATGATATGCCTTCACATTCTCGGCAATGGTATCTGTACCGCCAACCACGGGAACTCCCCGCAAAAACGTCCCCGCTTTTAACGGGTCATCATCAATTACGCAACACAGTTTTCGAGCTAGATGCTTACTGCTCTGAATCTCGTTAATCAGCATACTTCCTGCCTCTCCGGCACCCACAATCATCGTACGAACTCCAAAGTCCTCCGGCTGTTCCTCCAGAGAATGTTTGTTTTGTGTGAGAATACAACGATAAAAAAAGCGGCAGCCAGTGACAGAAATCACCAATAAAATCACATAAATAAATGGATAGCTCCGCGGAATATACCACTGAAGCAATTGCATTCCGATAAACTGAAAAACCGTAGACGCGCAAGATGCCGCCACAATACTCCATACTTCCCTTACACCGGCAAACTGCCACAAATAATTATACAACCGAAACCATTTGAAGAGAAGTAAGGTGCAGATAAGGTTGATCGGAAGATAGCAGCACACGGCACGAAAAAACTCCGGCGTAATCTGTGAAAGATGAAAATCAAATCGAAGCCACAGCGCTCCAATCATGCTGATGACAATGCAAACCATATCCCAGAACAAAAGGAATAATTTACCACTGTATTTTCCTATTCCTTCTGATCGCCATTTACAAACCATACTTACAACCCTCTGTCCTCTGTCTATTGCATCTACATCCAATCAACGCACCATTACTCATATCCGTTTGGATTTTTCATCTGCCAGTTCCAGCTATCACGGCACATATCCAGCAGATCATACTCCGCAGTCCATCCCAACTCGCGCTCCGCTTTGGATGGATCGGAATAACACACTGCAATATCTCCTGGCCGCCGTGGCTGGATTCGATAGAGAATCTTTTTGTGATTTGCCTGTTCAAATGCATGTACAACATCCAGGACGGAGTATCCCTTTCCGGTTCCTAAATTATAAACTGCTAATCCACACCGTTCCCGTATTGCTTGCAGCGCTTTCACATGGCCACGAGCCAAATCGACAACATGGATGTAATCCCGAACTCCAGTCCCATCTGGCGTATCATAATCATCTCCGAAAACATTCAGCACATCACGGCACCCAATTGCGACCTGCGTGAGATACGGCATCAAATTATTGGGAATCCCATTGGGTGCCTCTCCAATCATTCCGGACGGATGTGCACCAATGGGATTGAAATACCGCAGCAAAACAATATTCCATTCCGGATCGGATGCCTGTACATCCTGTAATATCTGCTCCTGCATACTTTTTGTCTGTCCATATGGATTCGTGCACACTCCCTTGGGACACTGTTCCGTAATTGGAAGCTGAGTGGGAGTTCCATAAACAGTCGCTGAAGAAGAAAAAATCAAATTTCGGCATCCATGCGACTGCAAGACATCCAAAAGTACCAGCGTACTCACTAGATTACAGCTATAATAGGTCAGCGGCTTTTTCACCGATTCTCCCACTGCCTTAAAGCCGGCAAAATGGATACAGCAGTCGATGGAATGCTTCTCTAAAATGTCATTCATTGCATCGCGGTCCCGAACATCGACCTGATAAAACGCAACAGATTTCCCGGTAATTTCTTCCACTCGATGCAGTGACTCTTTTGATGAATTGCTCAGGTTGTCCACAACAACCACGTCGTGTCCTTCGTTCAACAGTTCTACGGCCGTATGGCTACCAATATATCCTGCACCGCCTGTAACCAGTATTTTCACAATAATTCCCCTTTTTCCTTACAACAACTCTGCTATCATTATACCGCTACCATTATAACTGTCTTTTCCGTCGAATTCAATCATATTTTCCATTTAAAATGCGAGATTGCTGAATTATCAGGGAATTTGTTTTCAAAAAATATCAAACAAGCTGCATAGAACTCATTATCTTCATACCGTTGCATTTATCTGTAATATAATGGTTTTCTATGATATATTAGAAAAATCTTGCGTTCTTCGCAACAAGTGAAGTTATCTGCTCTCATAACAAAACAGCATAAAACCAACTCGTACGGATCGTATCAGCACTCCAGCAATGTGATATATCACATGCGGTACAAACCAAATCTCTTCACTCATTTTGCATTGTATCCGATCTATCTTTTTCTCATTCTAATCACCCAATCACGCCATTCTGCCACCAAAATCACCTACGCAGATACCAGCCTATTGCACGATATAGTATTCTAGGATAGGCCATGCCTCTGCGCTTAAGGTTCCGACGAACACATCCGTATTACTACAAACGATTCTCACAAATAGTATTTTTCACACTTTCATGCACACAAAGCGCAATGCAAAAATGCGGAGCAGTTTCCTGCTCCGCATTTCTTGTTTTGGTCTCTTACTTATTCAAACTCAATCGTTCCCGGCGGTTTACTGGTAATATCATAGAATACCCGGTTCACGCCGCGAACCTCGTTAATGATTCGGCTCATAACCTTATTGAGAACCTCATATGGAATCTCTGCCGCCTCTGCCGTCATAAAGTCAATCGTTTTTACCGCGCGCAGAGCAATTGCGTAATCATAGGTCCTCTCATCACCCATGACGCCAACAGAGCGCATATTGGTCAGAGCAGCAAAATACTGGTTGATCTCCTGATCCAGACCCGCCTTCGCAATCTCTTCCCGGTAGATGGCGTCGGCATCCTGAACGATTTTCACCTTTTCCGCTGTTACTTCTCCGATGATACGAATGCCACGTCCCGGTCCTGGGAACGGCTGACGGAAAACCAAATGCGCCGGAATTCCCAATTCCAGACCAGCCTTGCGCACCTCATCCTTAAACAGGTCACGCAGCGGTTCAATGATTTCCTTAAAATCAACATTGTCCGGAAGGCCGCCGACATTGTGATGCGACTTAATGACGACTGACTCACCACCAAGGCCACTTTCTACCACATCAGGATAAATCGTACCCTGTACCAGATAATCCACAGCACCGATTTTCTTTGCTTCTTCCTCAAAGACGCGGATAAACTCTTCTCCAATAATCTTTCGCTTGGTCTCCGGATCCTCAACTCCAGCAAGCTTCTGATAATAGCGTTCCTGTGCATTGATACGGATAAAGTTCAAGTCATACGCACCATCCGGCCCAAAGACTGCCTCAACCTCGTCCCCTTCATTTTTCCGAAGAAGGCCATGATCGACAAAAACACAGGTCAGTTGCTTACCCACTGCCTTAGACAGCAGTACCGCAGCAACCGAGGAATCCACTCCGCCGGACAATGCACACAAAACCCGTCCATTGCCAACCTTCTCCCGGATTGCCTG